>JBBISK010000192.1:0-5047 GCA_037441295.1 Candidatus Aminicenantota bacterium
GCCGGGCGGCGACGACGGGCGCCTCCAAGTCGTTCTTCGACCTCCCGGAAGAGGCCTTCCGCTTCGTCGCGGACCTCAACCTCCTCGGCACCGTCCTCCCCTGCCAGGTCTTCGGGAAGGTCATGGCGGAGGCCAAGGCGGGCGCCATCCTCAACATCTCCTCGATGAACGCCTTTCGGCCGCTGACCCGCATCGCGGCCTACTCGGCGGCCAAGGCGGCCGTCTCCAATTTCACCCAGTGGCTGGCCGTCCACATGGCCACGGAATACGCCGCGGCCATCCGCGTCAACGCCCTGGCCCCGGGCTTCTTCCTGACCGACCAGAACCGCTTCCTCCTCGTCGACAAGGCCACGGGCGGCCTGACCGAGCGGGGCCGGACGATCGTCGCCCACACGCCCATGGGCCGCTTCGGCAGCCCCGAGGACCTGGTCGGGGCGGCGCTCTGGCTCCTTTCGCCCATGGCCCGGTTCGTGACGGGCGTCGTCCTGCCGGTCGACGGCGGGTTCGCCGCCTATGCGGGGGTCTAGGACCGGATGATCCTCTGGAGCGAAGGGTCACCGCGAGCCGCGCTCGGCCCGGAGCGGGCCAGGGAGGGGTTGCGCGTTGCGCTCGAGCGCCTGGGGCCGCGGAAGCGCGTCCTGCTCGTGCCGCCGGACGGGACCCGCGCCCACTCCGAGGCCGGGCCGCTCACGGAGGCGGCCTGGGAACATTACGGACGGGCCGTGGCCGACGTCCTGCCGGCGCTCGGCACCCACGCGCCGATGACGGGCGCGGAGATCGCGGCCATGTTCGGCCGCGTCCCGGCCGGGCTCTTCCGCGTCCACGACTGGCGGGCCGGCGTCCGGCCTATGGGCGTCGTGCCGGGCGGGCTCGTGTCCGAGCTTTCCGAGGGGCGCCTTTGCTATGACATCCCCATGGAGGTCGACCGCCTGGTCGCCGACGGCGGCCACGACCTCATCCTGTCCCTCGGCCAGGTCGTGCCGCACGAGGTCGCCGGCATGGCCGGGCACGCTAAGAACATCTTCGTCGGCGCGGGCGGCGCGGCGGCCATCCACCGGACGCACTTCCTAGGGGCCGTCTTCGGCATGGAGCGGATCATGGGCCGGGCGGAGACGCCGGTGCGGCGTGTCCTCCGGTACGCGGCGGAGCATTTCGCGGCGGGACTGCCCATCGTCCACGTCCTGACCGTCGTCGGCCGGGCGGAGGACGGGCGGCTCGTCCTGCGCGGACTCTTCATCGGCGCCGACGAGGAATGCTTCCTCCGGGCCGCGGCGCTCTCGCTCGAGACGAACGTCGAGCTCCTTGACCAGCCGCTCGGGAAGGTCGTCGTTTTCCTCGACCCCGCGGAGTACCGGACGACCTGGCTCGGCAATAAGAGCATCTACCGGACGCGGATGGCCATCGCCGACGGGGGCGAGCTCGTCGTCCTGGCGCCGGGGGTCGAGCGGTTCGGTGAGGACCGCGGGGTGGACGGCGTCATCCGAAAGTACGGGTACGCCGGCACGGCGAGGATCCTCTCGCTCATGGAGGAGGGGCCGGAGACAGCGGCGGGAGACTGCGCGCAGGACCTCCGGGACAGCCCGAGCGCGGCGGCCCACCTCATCCACGGCTCGACCGAGGGCCGGTTCAGGGTGACCTACTGCCCGGGCCGGATGACGCGGGAGGAGGTCGAGGCGGCGGGCTACCGCTTCGGCGACCTGGCCGCGATGACGGCTCGTTACGACCCGGCGAAGCTCGCCGCAGGGCCGAACGTCCTCCCGGACGGCGAGAGGGTCTTCTTCATCCCCAACCCGGGCCTGGGGCTGTGGGCGGCGCGGGAGCGCTTCGGCTCGACAAAGGAACGACCATGAAAGAAAGAGCGGACATCGGCGTCATCGGACTGGCCGTCATGGGCGAGAACCTGGCCCTGAACATGGAGAGGCACGGCTTCACCGTGGCCGTCCACAACCGGACCGTGCCAGGGGTCGAGGAAGGCGTCGTCGAACGCTTCATGGCCGGCCGCGGCAAGGGCCGGAGCTTCATCGGCGAGCCGACGCTCGAGGGCTTCGTCCGGGCCCTGGCCGCGCCGCGCAAGGTCATGATGATGGTCAAGGCGGGCGACCCGGTCGACGAGCTCATCGGGCGGCTCGCGCCGCTCCTCGAGCGGGGCGATATCCTCATCGACGGCGGCAACTCCCATTTCGCCGACACCATCCGGCGGACGAAAGCGGTCGAGGCACGGGGCCTTCTCTACGTCGGCACGGGCGTTTCCGGCGGCGAGGAGGGCGCCCTGCGCGGGCCGTCCCTCATGCCGGGCGGGTCGCCGGCGGCCTGGCCGGCGGTGCGGCCTATCTTCCGGGCCATCGCGGCCAAGGCGCCCGACGGCACACCCTGCGCGGATTGGGTCGGGCCGGACGGCGCCGGCCACTTCGTCAAGATGGTCCACAACGGCATCGAGTACGGGGACATGCAGCTCATCGCCGAGAGCTACGGGCTGATGGCGGAGCTCCTCGGGATGGGCGCGGGCGAGATGAGCGAGGTGTTCGCGGCCTGGAACCGCGGCGACCTCGAGAGCTACCTCGTGGCCATCACGGCCGAAATCCTGGCCTTCAAGGACGGGGACGGCCGGCCGCTCGTGGACAAGATCCTGGACACGGCGGGCCAGAAGGGTACGGGCAAGTGGGCGAGCACCGTCGCCCTCGACCTCGGCGTGCCCCTGACGCTGATCAGCGAGGCAGTCTTCGGCCGCTGCCTCTCGGCAGCGAAGGAAGCGCGGGTCGAGGCGTCGAAGGTCCTGCGCGGGCCGGCGCGGCGCGCGGCGGCGGTCGAGCGGGCCTCTTTCCTCTCCGACCTGGAGAAAGCCCTCTACGCGGCGAAGGTCATTTCCTACGCCCAGGGCTTCGAACTCCTTCGGGCGGCGGCGGCCGAGTACCGCTGGGACCTCGATTTCGGCGGCATTGCCATGCTCTGGCGCGGCGGCTGCATCATCCGCTCGGCCTTCCTCGGCCGGATCAAGGAGGCCTTCGGCCGCGAGCCCCGCCTCGCGAACCTCCTCCTCGACCCGTTCTTCCGGGAGCGCCTCGAGGCCTCGGAGGGGGCCTGGCGGCGTGTCGTCGCCGCGGCCGTGACGAACGGCGCCTGGGTGCCGGGCATGGCCTCCGGACTGAGCTACCTCGACGGTCTGCGGAGCGAGAGGCTTCCGGCCAACCTCGTCCAGGCCCAGCGCGACTATTTCGGCGCCCACAAGTACGAGCGCGTCGACCGGCCGCGGGGCGAGTTCTTCCACACCGACTGGACCGGCCGCGGCGGCTCGACCGCTTCGGGGACGTACAATGTCTGAGCGGAAGATCCTATCTCCCGCAGGGTCCCTGTCTGTCCCCGCCCCTGGGTGCGGCGGCACCGGGATCACCCTTAGCCCCCGGCCCCCGGGAACCTGTCCCGGTTCCCCCGGCGGCAAGGCAGACGGGGCCCCCTCCAAACGGGGGCTTTCGGGTGACCCCGGTACCACCGCTTGGGGCGGGGGCCGGACGGTGACGCGCCGGGACAGGACCCGGCCGACCATTATTCGTGGAGGAGGAAAACGATGACGAGCGAGTTGAAGATCCGCCCCGACGGGGCGCTCGATCTCCTGGCCCTGGGCGCTCTCGTCCATAGGCTGGACCCCGGCGTCGTCCCGTTCCGCAAGGCCTCCGAATGTCTCATCCACGTGAGCGGCGGCGAGTACAACGTCGCCGCCAACCTCTCCGACTGCTTCGGCCTGAAGGCGGGGGTGGCCACGGCCATGGTCGATTACCCGGTCGGCGACCTCATCGCCGAGCGGGTCCGGGCCATGGGCGTCCGGCCGTTCTACCGCCGCTTCCCCCACGACGGCGTCGCCGGCCCGAACATGGCCGCGGTCTACAGCGACCGCGGCTTCGGGTCGCGCGCCCCGGTCGTCTTCTACAACCGCTCGAACGAGGCCGCGGCGCTCCTCCGGCCCGGCGACTTCGACTGGAAGGCGATCTTCGAGGGCGGCGTGCGCTGGTTCCACAGCGGCGGCATCTTCGCCTCGCTCTCGGAGACGACCGGCCCGCTCATCGTCGAGGCCATGAAGGCCGCCCGGGCGGCCGGCGCGGTGACGAGCTTCGACCTCAATTTCCGCGAGAAGCTCTGGGCTGTCCGGGGCGGCGCGGGGAAGGCCGCGGCGGCCCTCGCCCCCATCGTCGCCGAGGCCGACGTTCTTCTCGGGAACGAGGAGGACCTCCAGAAGGGCCTGGGCATGGCCGGCCCCGAGGTCAGGGCCGAGTCGAAGCTCGACCCGGCCGCCTTCCTGGCCATGATCGGCCGCGTCGTCGAGAGGTTCCCCCGCGTCAAGGCCGTGGCCACGACTCTCCGGGACGTCCGCTCGGCGAACCGTCACGCCTGGGGGGCAGTCGCTTGGCTCAACGGAAAGGCGGCCGTGGCACCCGTCGCGGAACTCGACATCTATGACCGCGTCGGCGGCGGAGACGGCTTCGCCGCCGGGTTCATTTACGGGCTGTTGGCCGGCGAGACGCTCGAGGAGGCAGTCCGGCTCGGCTGGGCCCACGGCGCGCTGGTGACGACGACGCCGGGCGACACGACCATGGTCACGCTCGAGGAGGTCCGGGCCTTCGCCGGCGGCGGCTCGGCCCGCATCCGGAGGTAGGAAGGGCGCGCGGAGCCTGAAGAGCGCTTCAAAGAGAGAGACTTCACCAAGGCGAGGGACGAGATGCAGAGAAAGAACGTTTGTCGGGTCGCGATACATTTGGAGTCGATTTCGATTTGCTTTCTGGCCTTCTTTCTGACGTTATCCCTGACTCCCATCCAGGTTTCCGGCGACAGCCGGAACATCGCCCCGCTGGCCAAGGCCACGGCTTCGTCCTTCCGCGAGGGCTACCCGGTCCAGGCGGTGAACGACGGTGACCGAAGCACGACTTGGGGAGCGAGGCTCGACGCCAAGACGGGCGAATGGCTCAGGTTCGATTGGCCCTCGCCGCAGGACGTCGCGGGCCTCGTCCTTTACACTCCCGGGCCCTACCTGGCCTCGTTCGACGTCGAGGTGGCCACG
>JBBISK010000193.1:0-3732 GCA_037441295.1 Candidatus Aminicenantota bacterium
GATTACCTGAAGCGGAAACTCCCGGGCTGAGCCGTTTGGGGCCCTCCTTACCTAAATCGCGGGGTGAGAACATCCGCAGGCCTTCCCGGTCTTTATGCTTGAAGGGATAGGTTTAGGCCATGAGATTCGAAGGCTGGGGATATCGTTTTCAGGGCCCGGTTCCGCGAAGGCTAATGCTGGAGCTCATTCAAAGGACCAGGGAGCTCGAGACCAGAACTCGCGAGTGAATGGTCGGGGACCAGGGCGGGGCAATGGCGAGGGGCGAGCTCAAGACGGTCGCGCAAAAGAGCTTCTCGGCGCTCTGCCCGCATTGCGGGAGCGTCCGGGTGGATAGAGATCGGGCCGATCCAGGACGTGCCGGGACGGCCGGGCGGCGCGGGCCGAAACGCGTCACGTGGTATTGTTACGCGTGCTCCCGCTTCTTCGCCGTCGAGGGCCGGCCCTCCCGGGCGTCCCGGGCTGGCTAAGGAGCCGGGGCGTCCGGGCCAGCCCGTTGCCGTCCCCTATTTCGAGCCTTTGCCCTTTTCCTTCTCCCCGGCCGCTTTCTTCCTGAAGACGAGCTCCCCCGCCTTGTCCGCCGAGACAGAGACAGTGTCCCCTTCCCCGAACTCAGCGGCCAGGATCCTCATCGCCAGCGGGTTCTGAACGTCCCTCTGGATGACGCGCTTGAGCGGCCGGGCGCCATAGACGGGGTCGTAGCCGCGCTCGGCCAGGAGCGCCTTGGCCTCCGCCGAGACGCTGAGCCCGATCTTTCGCTCGGCCAGCCGCTTGCGCAGGAGCTCGACCTGGAGGTCGACGATCTTCAGGATGACGGCCTTCGTCAGTGGCCGGAAGATGATCGTCTCGTCGATGCGGTTGAGGAACTCCGGCTTAAAACTCGCCTCGAGGATCCCCCGGACCTCCTTCTCCATCTTGGCGTAATCGCCGCCCAGCTCCTTGATGACCTGGCTGCCGAGGTTCGAGGTCATGATGATGACCGTGTTCTTGAAGTCGACCGTCCGGCCCTGGCCGTCCGTCAGGCGGCCGTCGTCGAGGATCTGGAGGAGGACGTTGAAGACGTCGGCGTGGGCCTTCTCGATCTCGTCGAGGAGGACGAGCGAGTACGGCCGGCGCTTGACGGCCTCGGTCAGCTGGCCGCCCTCCTCGTAACCGACGTAGCCGGGCGGGGCGCCGATGAGCCGCGAGACGGTGTGCTTCTCCATGTACTCGGACATGTCCAGCCGGACCATGGCCTTCTCGTCGTTGAAGAGGAACTCGGTCAGGGCCCGGGCGAGCTCGGTCTTGCCGACGCCGGTCGGCCCGAGGAAGAGGAAGGAGCCGATCGGCCGCGAGGCGTCCTGGATGCCGGCCCGCGAGCGCCGGACCGTGGCGGCCACGGCCCGGATGGCCTCGTCCTGGCCGATGACGCGCGCGCCCAGGATCTCTTCCATCCGCAGGAGCCGGTCGACGTCGCCCTCGAGCATCTTCGAGACGGGGATGCCGGTCCACTTCGAGACGACCTGGGCGATGTCCTCCTCATCGACTTCCTCCTTGAGCATCTTGCCCTTGGCCTGGAGCCGCGTCAGCTCGGCGCCGAGGCCGTCGAGCTCTTTCTTGTTCTCGACGAGCTTGCCGTAGCGGATCTCGGCCGCCCGCTCGAGGTCGCCGCGCCGCTCGGCACTCTGCCCCTCGGCCTTGAGGGCATCGCTCTCCTCCTTGAGCTTGCCCATGGCCTCGATGACCTTCTTCTCGCTCTGCCAGCGCACGCGCAGGGCGTCGGCGTGCTCCTTGATCTCGGCCAGCTCCGCTTCGATCCGCTCGAGCCGCTCCGCCGAGGCCGCGTCCTTCTCCTTACGCAAGGCCTGGCGCTCGATCTCGAGCTGGAGCTTACGGCGGTCGAGCTGGTCGATCTCCTCGGGCATGCTGTCGATCTGGATGCGGACGCGCGAGGCGGCCTCGTCGACGAGGTCAATGGCCTTGTCCGGGAGATAGCGGCTGGTGATGTAGCGGTGGGAGAGCGTCGCCGCCGCAACCAGGGCCGAGTCCTTGATCTTGACGCCGTGGTGGACCTCGTACTTCTCCTTGAGACCGCGGAGGATGGAGATCGTCTCCTCGACCGAGGGCTCGCCGATGTAGACCTGCTGGAAGCGGCGCTCGAGGGCGGCGTCCTTCTCGATGTGCTTCTTGTACTCGTTGAGGGTCGTCGCCCCGACGCAGCGGAGCTCGCCGCGGGCCAGGGCCGGCTTGAGCATGTTCGAGGCGTCGACCGCGCCCTCGGCCGCGCCGGCGCCGACGATCGTATGGAGCTCGTCGATGAACAGGACGACGTCGCCGCCCGCCTCCTTGAGCTCCTTCAGGATGGCCTTGAGCCGGTCCTCGAACTCGCCGCGGAACTTCGTCCCGGCGACGAGGGCGCCGATGTCGAGGGCCAGGAGCCGCTTGTTCTTGAGGGACTGCGGGACGTCGCCGTTGGCGATGCGCTGGGCCAGGCCCTCGACGATGGCCGTCTTGCCCACGCCCGGCTCGCCGATGAGGACGGGGTTGTTCTTCGTCCGCCGCGACAGGACCTGGATGACCCGCCGGATCTCCTCCTCCCGGCCGATGACCGGGTCGAGCTTGCCCTGCCGGGCGAGCGCCGTCAGGTCGCGGGTGTACTTGTCGACGACCTGGTATTTCCCCTCGGGCGCCTGGTCGGTGATCCGCTGCGAGCCGCGCACGGCGGCCAGGGCCTTCATGACTGCGTCTTCGACGACGCCGTTCGCCCGGAGGCTGCGGCCGGCCTCCGAGCCGGCGTCCCTGAGCATGGCCAGGAAGATGTGCTCGGTCGAGACGTACTCGTCCTTGAGCGCCTCGGCCGCCTTCTCCGCGGCCGACATGACGTCGCGCAGGGCGGGCGAGAGGACGGGCTCGCCTCCGCCGCCGACCTTGGGCAGCCGGGCCAGCGCGGCCTCGAGCTCGCCGCGGATGCGGGCCCCGGGCGCGCCGACCTTGGCCAGGACCGCGTTGACGACGTTGTCCTCCTGGCCGAGGAAGCTCCAGAGCAGATGCTCGGGCCGGACCTCGGGGTTGCCGAGCTCCTCGGCCTTGGCTTGGGCCCTCTGGAGCGCCTCCTGCGACATGACGGTGAGCCTGTCCCATCTCATGCTTTTTCTCCGCGACGAAGGGATCTTTCATTCTATTAAACCGCCCGCCCGCGGGGCTGTCAAGGCGGCTCATCGGTGTTCGCCGTCCCCTCTTGACAAACGCCGGGAATGGTTGTTAATTCATCATAGGGAGCGCGCTATGGAAGAGATCGAGATCACGAGCTGGCTGACGCTCGACGCCATCAAGAAGTCCAAGGCCGCGGAGATCGTCGAGTCGGTCGGCAGCCTGCAGACGGACCACAGCATGTCCGTCTTCTGCGTCGTCGAGGACGACTACCTCGAGCTCCTCTACAGCGACTCCGCGGCGAACACCCTCCGCCGCTACGACGACCGGGACGAATTCGAGAAGGCCCTGGAGGAGCGGAAGTCTGACGAGGGCGAAAAACCCCTCGAAGATGACGGCGACCGGGACTACGACGAGGACGAGGAAGACGAGGACGAGCCGGAGTCCGCGGCCGAGGACGAGACCGAGGCCTACTGAGGCGTGGGGCCGGCCTTGAGACGGTCCCGCAGCCGCGTCAGGATGTTCAGGGCTTCCAGGGGGGTCATCGAGGCGAGGTCGAGCCCAGCGATCTCGTCCGCCGTTTCGCGGGCGCGGGCCGTCTCGCGG
>JBBISK010000193.1:3742-5016 GCA_037441295.1 Candidatus Aminicenantota bacterium
CCTCCTCGAAGAGCAGCATCTGGCTCCGGTCCCGCTCCCGGGCCGTGCGGTAGGCCAGCCGCGGCGCCCCGGCCGCGTCGAGCTCCTGCTTCTCCAGGTTGAACAGGATCTCGCGGGCCCGGTCGATGACGTCGCGCGGCAGGCCGGCCAGCCGGGCGACGTGGATGCCGTAGCTCTGGTCCGAGGGCCCCGGCTGGATCTTCCGTAAGAACAGGACCTCCCCGTTCCGCTCCCGGACCGCGACGTGGTAGTTCTTGATCCGCTTCAGGGTCAGGGCGAGCTCGGTCAGCTCGTGGTAGTGGGTGGCGAAGAGCGTCTTGGGCCGGAGCTCCTCCCGCTCGTGGAGGTACTCGGCCACGGCCCAGGCGATGCTCAGCCCGTCGAAGGTGCTCGTGCCGCGCCCGACCTCGTCGAGCAGGATGAGGCTCCGGGAGGTGGCGTTGTGGAGGATCGCGGCCGTCTCGAGCATCTCGACCATGAAGGTCGACTGGCCGACGCTCAGGAAGTCCATGGCCCCGATCCGGGTGAAGATGCGGTCGACGAGGCCGAGGGTCGCCGCCGAGGCCGGCACGAACGAGCCCATCTGGCCGAGGATCGAGATCAGGGCGACCTGTCTCAAGTAGGTCGATTTCCCGCCCATGTTGGGGCCGGTGATGATGAGGACCTGGTTCGCGCCGCCGTCGAGGTCGGTGTCGTTCGGGATGAAGGGCTCGGCCTGGCTCGTCTCGATGACCGGGTGGCGGCCGTCGCGGATGACGACGGCGTCGCCGTCATTGACCTCCGGCCGGACATAGCCGCGCCGGGCGGCGCACTCGGCCAGCCCCAGGAGGACGTCGACCGCGGCGACGTCGGCGGCGATCCGCTGGAGGCGATGCGTCTCCCGGGCCACGGCCCCGCGGATATCGAGGAAGAGCCGGTTCTCCAGAGCGCCGATGCGCTCTTCGGCGTGGAGGACCTTGTCCTCGTACTCCTTGAGCTCGGGCGTCAGGAAGCGCTCGGAGCCGACGAGCGTCTGCTTGCGCATGTAGTCCGCCGGGACCTGGGGCAGGTTGGGCTTGGTGACCTCGATGTAGTAGCCGAAGACCTTGTTGTAGCGGACCTTGAGCGAGCCGATGCTCGTCCGCTCGCGCTCCCGCTTCTCCATCTGGGCGATGAATACTTTGCCCGAGCGGCTGACGGAGCGCAGCTCGTCGAGCTCGGCGTCGAAGCCGTCCTTGATGATGCCGCCCCGTGGGACAGCGAGGTCCGCTCGCCACTGCTGCAGCCCGGCCTCA
>JBBISK010000194.1:0-4982 GCA_037441295.1 Candidatus Aminicenantota bacterium
GGCGCTCACCAAGCCCGGCGTCTACGTCGACGGCAACATCCACGGCAACGAGATCCAGGGCGGGGAGATCTGCCTCTACCTCCTCGACTACCTGCTCGGGAACTACGGCAAGAACAAGGAGGTCACCGAGCTCGTCGACCGGAACGTCTTCTACGTCGTCCCGGTCGTCAACGTCGACGGCCGCTGGCACTTCATGCACGACGCCAACACCTCGAGCACCAACCGGAGCCTGCGCATCCCCAGAGACGACGACCGCGACGGGCTCGTCGACGAGGACTTCCCCGACGACCTCGACGGTGACGGCAGCATCACCATGATGCGGAGGAAGGACCCCTACGGCGCCTACAAGACCGACCCCGAGGACCCTCGGCTCATGGTCCCGGTCAAGCCGGGCGAAAAGGGCGAGTGGACGATCCTCGGCGAGGAGGGCATCGACAACGACGGCGACGGGCTGATCAACGAAGACAGCGAGGGCTATGTCGACCCGAACCGGCAGTGGGGCTTCGACTGGGCGCCGGAGTACGTTCAGTCGGGCTCCGGGGACTACCCCTTCCAGGCCGTCGGCCTCAAGGCCCTGGCCCTCTGGACGCAGACGAAGACGAACATCTGCATGGGCTGGACCTTCCACAACTTCGGCGGCATGTACCTCCGCGGCCCGAGCCGCAAGGGCCTCGGCGAATACCCGCCGCAGGACGTCGCCGTCTATGACTTCATCGGCAAGCAGGCCGAGCGGATAACCCCCGGCTATAAATACATGATCAGCTGGAAGGACCTCTACACGACCTACGGCGATTCCCTGGAGTGGCTCTGTCAGACCGTCGGCGCCTACGGCTACTGCGGCGAAGTCTACCAGTCGTCGAGCGAGGCGTTCAAGGGGACGAGCGAGAAGAAGACCGAACAGCCCGCGGCCGCCTCGGGCGAGGAAGGCCCGAGGGGCTTCCTCTTCGGCGACATGGCCGACCGGGAGCGGCTCAAGTACAGCGACAACCTGACCCAGGGCGAGCTCTACAAGCCCTGGAAGCCGTTCAAGCACCCGACCTACGGAGACATCGAGATCGGCGGCTGGGTCAAGATGAGCAGCCGCCTGGGCCCGGCCTTCATGCTGCCGGACCTCGTCCACCGCAACGCCATGGCCGTCCTGTTCTCGGCCAAGCACACGCCCGCCGTCGAGCTCGAGGTCACGGAGGTCAAGAAGCTCGGCGGGGACCTCTTCCGCGTCAGGACGCGGCTGGCCAACGGCCACGCCATGCCGACGATGAGCTACCAGGCCCAGAAAACCCGGATCTACCCCAAGGACATGCTCAGGGTCTCGGGCCCGGCGGCCAAGGTCGTGGCCGGCGGGATGCTCGCGGACCCTTACACCGACCAGGTCACGTACAAGAGATACCGGCCGGACGTGCAGTTCATGGTCGTCCCCGGCTTCGGCAAGACGGAATACCAGTTCCTGGTCCAGGGCAAGGGCGAGATCACCGTCCGCTACGAGTCGAGGCACGGCGGGACGCTCGAAAAGAAGGTCAAGCTGGATTAGCCGGAACGGTTCCTTAAAAGGGGGACGCAACACCGTGTCCCCCTTTTTTATGGAAGAGGGAGGGCGTCATGGACGGGAAGACCAGGCTCGCATTCCTCCTGCTTTTTTTCGCGCCTTTAGGGGCCTTGACAGCCGGCCTCGCTCAGAATGCCCAGCCAAAGGCCAGATCCGTAGCCCTCGAGAACCTGACTTGGCAGGAAGCTGAAAAGGCGCTCAAGGATTACCAGGTTGCCTTGCTCGCCGTCGGGGCCAGGACCAAGGAGCACGGCCCGCACCTCCCGCTCAAGACGGACTACATCATGGCCGAATATCTCAAGGACAGGGTGGCCCGGGAGGTTCCAGTGGTCGTCCTCCCCACGCTGGAATACGGCTATTATCCGTCCTTCCTCGAATACCCCGGCTCGGTCTCTGTCGGGGAGGAGACGTTCAAGAACACGGTGGTCGACATCTGCCGCTCGGTCGGCCGGCACGGGATCCGCAAGTTCTACGTCCTCAATACCGGGATCTCGACGCTGGCGCCTCTCCAAGCGGCGTCGGAGGAATTGGCGCGAGCCGGCCTGACAATGACATTCCTGAACCTGCTGGAGACCGACAAGACGTTGCCTCCCGGCCTGCTCAAAGAGGAGGGCGGGACCCACGCCGACGAGGCGGAGACGTCCATGCTGCTCTATATCGCGCCGGACCTTGTCGATATGTCCAAGGCGGTCAAGGATTATGACCCGCGGCCCGGCCGGAAAGGCCTGACCCGTGACCCGAACGGCGCGGGGACTTACAGCCCGTCCGGAATATGGGGCGACCCGACTCTGGCCACGAAAGAGAAGGGCCGGATCATTGTCGAGAAGACAATCGTTGAGATCGTCCGTCAGGTCAGGGAGCTTGCCGGCGGGCGCCCGCCTGGCTAGGAGCCGGGAAAAGCGGTGGGAGGCTCGGAATGAAAGCGCAGAACATCGTTTCCGTGTTCTTTTGCGGCCTGTTCTTCTTGACGGCATCCGTGGCGTTGCATGGCCAGCCTGTTCCGCAATCGGCCGTCCCCTACGGAGACAACCCCGAGGCCGGCCATTACGCGGTCATCAACGGCGCTCGGCTCTATTATGAAGTCTACGGGAAGGGAGAACCCCTGCTCCTCCTGCACGGCAATGGGGGGAACATCGCGGCCATGAGGTTCCAGATCGAGTTCTTCTCGAAGTCCTTCGAGGTCATCGCCATGGACTGCCGCGGACGGGGGAAATCCGAGCTGGGCCCGGAGCCGCTGACGTACCAGCAGATGGCCGAAGACGCCGCCGCTCTCCTGGATCATCTGCACGCCGCCCCCGCCTACCTCATCGGGAGAAGCGACGGCGGCATCCTCGGCCTGCTGATGGGGATCTATTTCCCTGAAAAAATGAAGAAGATCGTCGTCTATGGCGCCAATCTCTGGCCGGGTCCGACGGCGCTGTATGAGCGGGAGGCCGAGCAAGTCCACCGTGACAGGACGCAGGCCGAAGAGATGATCCGAAAGAAGGACACTTCGAAGAACTGGGCCTTGATCAGGCAACTCAACAGGCTGATGGAATTCCAGCCGCACATCTCGGCCGACGACCTGAGGAAGATCAAGGCGCCCGTACTCGTCATGTCGGCGGACCGGGACGTGATCAAGGAAGAGCACACGCTCGACATCTACCGGCATATTCCCAAGGCCAACTTGTGCATCTTCCCCGGCGAAACGCATTGGATCACCAGCACCAACCCCGGTCTTTTCAATTCGACGGTGATGAGGTTCTTCTCCGAACCTTTCAAAGGGGAGGAGACGAGAAGATGAGAAGGGGGATACCGATTCCCGTAACGCCGGCCTGGAGTTCTGAAATGAGTTCAGCCGCTCTCAGTCCTCTTGACCCGTTGAGTTTCGAGACGCAAGATTTCCTCCGCACTGAAGGAGAATCCCGCGCGGCTAAGAGTTCTCTGCTTAGGAGGGGGTCGATGATGCGAATGATGGAGGCACTTCTGGGACTCTTGGTCATCATGCAGATGTCCGCTCCGGCCGTTGCCCACGATGCCCCGCAGAAGGCCAAGATGAATGCCCTGCTGGTTTATGGAAACGGCTTCATGTTCGGCGTGACCGAGCCGGACGGTTGGGTCGGCGACACGAGCGACAAGGCCACGCGCCGCATGGTGAATATTATCTTCTTTCCAAAGGATAAGGCTTCAAAGTCCCAAGACGTCAAGGTCATGATCCGAATCAGCCCAAAAGTCGACGAGAACACGGCGGACGCTCTGCTTGCCGACATTGCAGGCTATAAAAGAAAATTTCCTAGCCTCGAACAGGAAGACCTATCCCTGCAGCATCCCGAGTATAAGACCATTGCCAAGTTGATCTTCACCCGTGATTCCCTCTATGAGTATATCGCCTACCTCAACCCGGGACCTGGCACTCAATTCGTATTTTCGGTCGTGCTTTACAAGACAAGATCGCGCGCCTCGAAACCTGAACTCCAAGCCTTCGAAGAAGTTCTCAAGTCCGTACGTTTGCTGTCCGCGCCCGGCTTCAAGGTGATCAAAGGCTAGGGAGCCCGCCATCCCCCGCGGAGGGGAGGCGTCCGGAAACCGCGGCTAGAGGATCGCTTTCTTCTTCTCTAGGTAATAGAGATAATTCTCGTACGTGACGTCCGGCGGGACGCGGTGGTCGACGCACGGCAGGTAGCCGCCGCGCTCGACGAGCGGGTGGAGCCGCTCGAGCTCGCGGTCGATGGCGTCGCGGCCCGAGATGAGGGCCAGCTTGTTGACGCCGCCCAGGAGCAGCGCGTCCCTCCCGTACTCTTCCCGCAGCCGCCACGGGTCGGTGTGGGCCGCTTCGATCGGGAACATGCAGTTGATGCCGCCCCGCAGCCAGCCCGGGACGAGCTCGTAGATCCGGCCGTCGCAGTCGAGGACATTGACGTCGATCCCCCGCCTCTTGAGCGCGTCCGTGATCCGCTTGTATCGCGGCACCATGAGCGCCTCGAAGAGCTTGGGCGACATCAGGGGGCCGTGGTTGTAGCACATGTCCTCCCACCACCAGGCGACGTCGACCTTGCCGGCCGGGATGTGCTCCTCGATGAACTCGAGGTCCATCCGGGTCAGATGCTCCATCATCTCCTCGACCCAGTCCCGGTCGGTCATGAGCGCGACCGACAGGTTCTCGAGCCCCATCCAGTCGCGGAGCCAGCCGTAGAGCGAGCCGCAGTGGAAGAGAATGGGCATGCCCGCGGCGTGGGCCGCGGCGACCGCCGCCCCGACGTTGCCGACCCGGCCGGGGCGCCCCGGGTCGAGCCGCTCGTCGCGGAGCCGCTCCCAGTCGGCCCGGGTCTCGACGGCGAAGCGGATGAACCTGGGCATAGACGAGTCGTAATCGAGCATCTCCGTCAGCGCTCCGTCCTTTGTCCGGACGATGCGCCGCTCGCCCCTCTCCTCGAGCGTCTTCTCTTCGAAGGCCGGGTAG
>JBBISK010000195.1:0-4981 GCA_037441295.1 Candidatus Aminicenantota bacterium
ATTTTAGATGATTCAACAACTTACCCTTCGGTAACATATTAGGTGATTCAATGCGCCCCCCAGGGGTCCGTCCCTCTTTTTTGATATAATGGGCGGTCGTTGGAGGGAATGCCGATGCCGTTCGTCCTCGTCCTAGGACTGGCCGTGGCCCTGGCCATGGACTGCTTCGCCGTGTCTATGGGCCTGGCCTGCGGGCTGCGCGGGCTCTCGGGCCGTCAGGCGGTCCGCATGGCCTTCTTCTTCGGCGCCTTCCAGTTCGGCATGCCCGTCCTCGGCTGGCTGGCCGGGGAGAACGTCGTCCGCTTTATGAAGGGCGTCGACCACTGGGTCGCCTTCGGACTGCTGGCCGCGATCGGCGGCCGGATGATCTACGAGTCCTTCGGCTTGAGCGACGAGGAGAAGGCCTGCCGGCCCGACCAGACCCGGGGCGGGCGGCTCCTCGTCCTGTCCGTGGCCACGAGCCTCGACGCCCTGGCCGTCGGCTTGAGCCTGGGCGTCATCAAGGCCGCGATCCTCTACCCGGCGGCCGTCATCGGCGTCGTCTGCTTCGTCATGACCATCCTCGGCGCCCGCCTCGGCCCCGTCATCGGCCGCGCCGCAGGGAGATGGGCCGAGATCCTGGGCGGCCTCATCCTCGTCGGCATCGGCCTCCGCGTCCTCCTCGAGCACCTCCGGGTTTGACGCGTCAAAGGGGCCGGACGATGAAGATGGCCAGAGCCCAGGCGGCGTGGCTCACGGCGTTGAGGACGGGCGACCGGAAAACGAGATAGCTCAACCCCCAGAAAACCCCGCAGACGCCGGCGGCGAGGACGAGCATGGCGTTGCCGCTGCCGACATGGACGAGCATGTAGAGGAGGGCGGTTAGGACGAGACCGGCCCCCCGGCCGAACCGCCGGCCGAGGTTTTCCTGAAAGAACCCTCGCCAGACGATCTCTTCCCCGGGCCCGATGACCAGGCCGAGCAGGAGTATGATGCGGGCCGTCTCCGCCCCCGACCTGAGGCCGTAGACCGAGGCGATCCCGGACGCGGCGAAGGGGAAAATCCTCAAGGCCAGGGCTTTTCCGGCCGCGAACAGGCCATAGAGAAGGGCGGCCGAGAGGAGCCCGAGCCCCGCCTTCCACGCGAGTCCGCTCTTGACATCCGCCCGGAGACGGGTTGCGTATCCTCGATCGGCGGCGAAACCCAGCCCGCCCGCCAGGCCGACGTTCAGGGCCATCCACCACCAGAAATCCAACGGGCCGAGGCGGCGGACGCTGAAGAGGAGGGTGAAGAGAATAGCGACGATGACGGCGACCCCGGCGAAAGCCGCGGCGGCCGGGCCCCTGCCTTCCGCGTTCACAGGAGCCGCCTGAGCGCCTCCAGCCAGACGGCGGCCGTGCTGAGCAGGCCGAAGACGAGGTTGTGGTTGGCCGTGGCTCCGTCGAGGATGATGAAATCCATCGGTTGGCGGGGCGTGGCGCGCCGGACCGCCCGCCCCCAGAGCTCGATGGCGTTAGGCAGGGCCAGGAAGACGACCAGGAACGTCCAGGGCATCGGCTGGAGCCCCTTTCCTGTGAAGCGCGGGAAGACGATCAGTGCCGGGTCATAGACGAACCCGGCGAAGATGAGGACGGCGTAATAGACGAGCGAGCCCCGGTCCCCGAGCAGACCGGCGACCGTGTTTACGCGGCGCTCGCGGTCGGACAGAGTATCGCGCCAGTTGTTGGCGTGGAGGATGGCGCTGACCAGCATGGCCATGGGGACGACCCAGATGACGGGAAGCCACGAAAAGGTCCGGGTCTGGACCATCCAGGCGCCGGCCGAGCCCAGGAGACCGAAGTTGAGGAAGACCGCCAGGTCGCCCAGGGCGTGGGCCTTGAGCAAGGTATAGCCTGCCCCGACGGCGAGGCCGAGGCCGCCGATGAGGAACAGCTCCCTACCGGTCGTGAGGGCGATGAGGGCGCCGGAGGCCCCGCCGAGGGCGAAGAGGACGACGGACCCGGCCAGGACCTGCCGGTCGGAGAGGATGCCCCGGACTATGGCGCCGCTCACCGGCGTGACGATCTTGTCGAGGCCGTGCCGGAAGTCGAAGACGTCGCTGAGCATGTTGGCCGCGCTGTGGAGGACGACCATTGTGCCGATGGCCCAGAGGAAACGGGGGAGGGAAAGACGTGCCGCGGCGAAGACGACGGCCAGCGACGTGCCGAAGACGACCGGCATCGTTGACGCGGGCCAAGACCAGGGGCGGGCGGCGATCAGCCATTTTTTCCAGAAAGGCAGCGTGGCCGGGTTCGGTGTCGTAACGTTCACGAGCCTATATTACCAGTTCCTCATGATCTCGGCGAAACACAGGAGCCCGCTCGGGATGCAGGCGCCGTATCCGCCGCCCGGGAAGGTCCAGGCCCCGGCCAAAAAGAGGTTCTTGACGGGCGTGCGCTGCGGGAACCGCGTCTGGCCGGCGTTGTCCAGGGTCTGGTCCCAGCCGTAGATGGCGCCGCGCGGGTTCGCCGTATAGCGGAGATTGGTCAGAGGGGTCGCCGCGTCCCGGACCTCGATCGCCTTGCGGAGCCCGGGGAGCAGGTTCTTCTCGGCCTGGTCGATCAGGATGTCCGCCATCCGGAGCTTCTCGGCATTGTAAGCGTCTTTTTTTCCGGCCAGATAGGCGGCCTCGTATTTTTCCCAGTGTTCATAGCCTTGAAGGGTCATGATAGTCACGGTGTTCTTTCCCTCGGGCGAGTACCCCTTGTACAAATTGTCGTAGAGAGTCGCGCCGAAGCCCGGGTTCGCGAAATCCGCCCTGACCATCGCCCTGTAATCCTCCTCGAGATCGTAGTCCGTATTGTAGACGATCTCCGTCTCCTTGATCCCGAGCTCCCGGACGAGGTCCTTCTTCAAGCCGAGGAAGACCTGGAACGATGACAGGCTGATGCTGAGTTTGTCCATCCGGGCCAACGTGGGCTTGACCAGCTCCGGATCGTCCAGCATCTTGCGAAAGGTGTCGGGGGCGTTGGCGTTCGAGACCACGACCCTGCCCGTGAACTCGCGTCCGTCGGCCGTCCGCACGCCGTAAGCGGCGCCGTCCTTGACCAGGATCTTGTCGACGCGCGTCCTGACCAGGAGCTTGCCGCCGTGCGCCTCGATGAACGCGGCGAAAGAGTCGCTGATCTTCTGTGATTTGCCGATCGGATAAAACCCGCCGTTCTCGAGATAACCGATCGTGGGCATCGCATAATAGAAGGGCGAGAGCCTGGACGGCGGCAGGCCGAAATAGCCCGAGAGAGCGGAGACGATGGCCTTGAGCTTGGCATCCTTGATCCGGGCGTCGACCATGGCTCCCCAGGGCTTGCCGAAGCTCTTGACGAGGTATGGATAATCCTGGGCGAAGCGGCTCATGTCGACCTTGCCGCCGGCGGCGGAAATCCGGCCGACGTCGCTAGTCAGCCCTTTCATATCGGCGAACAGGCCTTCGATCCCGGCCTTCTCGTCAGGAAACTTGCTGATCAGATCGGCGACGTAGGCCGGAAGATTGCGGTCCGGGACGCGGATATCGTAGTCGGGATAGATCGCTCGGTAGAGGGTGCGGTGCGGCACGAATTCGATGCCCTTGATCTCCGGAAAGCCGGGGATAAGGTCGAAGACGCCGTTACGGGCGGAAACGGTCGTCGAATGGAGCGAGGCGTCGAAGATGAAGCCGCCGGGGCGCTTGAACGTGGTGGCGTAGCCGCCGGGCTTGACATGCTTTTCGAGGACGAGAGGCCGGAAGCCCTGGCGGGCGAAAGCCGCGCCGCAGCTCAGGCCGCCGAGGCCGGCACCGATAATGATCGCGTCGTAGTCGTTCTCCTTGCGGGCGGCGCCGGGCTTCCCCTGCGGGAAGCTCCCCCAGTCCAGGGCCGCCAGGGGCAGGCTTGCCATCACGGAAGCAAGGAAATCCCGGCGCGCCATTCTTTTCTCGCTCATCGTTCCCTCCTCGACCGACGGCGCCCTCATCGGAGCGGGACGCCGCGAAGTTTGATGATAATATAGCAGCCGATGCCGATCGCGTCGTACGGGATCTGGATCATCCCGGGTCTCGGCCCCAGTATAGCCGCGGCGATTCGGGGACACAAGACTCATTCCCGAATTCAGCCGTCGCGCCTGGCCGTGGCCGGCCCGGGCCCTTGACCCGTTCGCCGACGCCAAGCCCCGCCTTTCAAGGCGGGGACAAGAAGCGAGGCTCAGGGTTAACCCCGAACAAGCCCCGGCATTCATGCCGGGGACTCGAGGGGTTGACTTGCCGCGGGGGTCCTTTATATGCTGAGCACTCCCCCGCGCCCGGCGCGACGCGTCCGAGGCGCGCGCGGGCGGACGCGCAGGGGTGCCGAGGAGAACGGACATGCATTCTCTGAAGGGCAAGGTCGTTTTCATCACCGGCGCGAGCGCGGGCATCGGCCGGTCGTGCGCCCGGGCCTTCGCGGCCGAGGGGGCGAAGATCCTCATGTGCGCCCGGCGGACGGACCGGATCAAGACGTTCGCCGGCGAACTCAAGAAGGAATTCGGTGTCCCCGTCCACTCTCTTGCGCTCGACGTCCGGGACCAGCCGGCCGTCGAAAAGGCCGTGGCCGGCCTGGCCAAGGACTGGCGGGCAATCGAGGTCCTGGTCAACAACGCGGGCCTGAGCCGCGGCCTGGCCAAACTCCACGAGGGACTCCTCAGCGACTGGGAAGAGATGATCGACACCAACGTCAAGGGACTGCTCTACGTTAGCCGGGCCGTTATCCCGGGGATGGTCGAGCGCGGGAGCGGGCACGTCATCAATATCGGCTCGATCGCCGGGCAGGAGGTTTATCCCGGCGGCAACGTCTATTGTGCCACGAAGTTCGCCGTCCGGGCCCTAACGAAAGGGCTGCGGCTCGATCTGAACGGGACGCCCGTGCGGGTGAGCGAGGTCGCGCCCGGGCTGGTCGAGACGGAATTCAGTATCGTCCGTTTTCACGGGGACGCGGAGCGCGCCGGGAAGGTCTAC
>JBBISK010000196.1:0-4169 GCA_037441295.1 Candidatus Aminicenantota bacterium
CCCGGCTGACCTCCCGCTTGCTCAGGAGCGGCGTCGACCGGACCCGCCCGGACGGACGGATGATGTAAACCTCGTTCGTGTCGGTCCCGAACCCCTTGCCCGCGCCGACCGGGTTGGCGACGACGAGGTCGGCCCCCTTCTCGGCCAGCTTGCGGCGGGCGTTCGCGACGACGTCCCGCGTCTCCGCGGCGAAGCCGACGACGACCTGGCGCTTCTTCTTCCGGCCGAGCAGGGCCAGGATGTCCTCGGTCCGTTCGAGGGCGACGCTCGCCGCGACCCGGGCCTTCGGCGTCTTCTCGGGCCGGACGTCCCGGAAGCGGAAGTCGGAGACGGCCGCGGCCATGAGGACGGCGTCGGCCCGCGGGAAGGCCCGCAGAACGGCCTCCTTCATCTCGGCCGCGGTCGTGACCAAGACGACCTTCGCCCCCGGCGGCGGCGGGAGCTCCGTCGGCCCGGAGACGAGGACGACCTTGGCCCCCCGCCGGAGCGCTTCCTTGGCCAGCTCGTAGCCCATCTTGCCGGAGGAGGGGTTGGAGAGGAAGCGGACCGGGTCCATGAACTCGCGGGTCGGCCCGGCCGTGACCAGGACCGTCCGGCCGGCCAGGCTCGCGCTCCCGCCGATCAGGGCGAGCCCCTCGCGGACGATCTTCTCGGGCTCGGCCAGCCGGCCCCAGCCCTCGTCGCCGCACGCCAGGTAGCCCTGGTCGGGCTCGACGAACTCGACCCCGGCGGCCTTGAGGGAGGCGAGGTTGGCCTGCGTCCGCGGGTGGAGGTACATGGCCTCGTTCATGGCCGGGGCGACGAGGACGGGACAGCGCGCGGCCAGGAAGAGGGTCGTCAGGAAATCGTCGGCGACCCCCTTGGCGAGCTTGCCGATGACGTTGGCCGTGGCCGGAGCGATGCAGTAGAGCGAGACCTCCTTCCCCAGGGCGACGTGCCCGACCCCCCGGACGGCCGGCTCCTCGAACATGTCGACGATCGTCGTGTGGCCCGACAGGCTGCTGAAGAGGAGCGGCGAGACGAGCCGGGTCGCGTTCTTGGTCATGACGACCTGGACTTCGAGTCCGGCCTTCTGGAACCCGCGCAGGACCTCGCAGGCCTTGTAGAGCCCGATCGAGGACGAGACGCCCAGGGCGATCTTCTTCATCCCCGACCCCTCTTCGGCGCGGCCCGGCGCCCGGCGAAGCTCCGCATGATCGGCCGGACGGCGGCGGCCATGGCGGCGGTCCGGCGGCGGGCGGCGACGATGACCGCCTCGAGCTCAGCCGCAGCCGTGGCGAGGTCGTCGTTGACGACGACGTAGTCGAACTCCCGGAACGCCCGGACCTCCCCGGCCGCGTCACGGAGCCGCCGATCGACATCGGCCGGGCCGTCCTCACCCCTCTTTCGCAGCCGTCGCCGGAGCTCGGCGGCGACGGGCGGCATGACGAAGACCAGGACGGCCCCGGGGAGCTTCTTGCGGACCTGGCGCGCGCCCTGGACGTCGATGTCCAGGATGACGTCGTCGCGCTTTCCCTGCCGGGCGAGCTCGGCCCGGGAGGTGCCGTAAAGGTGGCCGTGGACATCGGCCCATTCGACGAACCGGCCGGCCCGGACCATGCGGCGGAAGGTCCCGGCCGTGACGAAGTGGTAATCGACGCCGTCCCGCTCGGACGGCCGCGGCGGGCGGGTCGTGTGGGAGACCGAGAAGCCGAGGCCGGGGAGGTCCCGGCGGACGAGCCCGATGAGGGTCGACTTGCCGCAGCCCGACGGGCCGCTCACGACAAAGATCATGTGTGCCACCGCCTGTTCCCTATGATACTCCGGCCGCCGCCCGATGCAAGGTCACTCGATGTTCTGGACGTGCTGCCGGATCGTCTCGATCTCGTTCTTGATGCCCAGGCTCTCCTTGGTGATGCGGATGTCCTGGGACTTGGAGTTGAGGGTGTTCGCCTCGCGGTAGAGCTCCTGGGCCAGGAAGTCGAGCTTCTTGCCGACGGGCTCCGAGACGCGCGGCCCGACCAGGGCCCGGAGCGTGTCCAGGTGGGTCTTCAGGCGGGAGATCTCCTCGCCCAGGTCGTAGCGCTGGGCCAGGAACGACGCCTCCTCGGCCAGCCGCCCTTCGGACGGGCCGGGCGCGCCGTTGAGGTCGCGGAGCCGGCGCTCGAGCCTGGCCCGGAGGCGGGCCGGCTGCTTCCGGAAGCGGGCCTCGATGCGGCCGATGGCCCCGCGGATGTTGACGAGGTGGACGCGGATCTGACGGGCCGTCTCCAGGCCCTCCCGCCGCCGGAGGCGGACGACGCCGTCGAGCGTCCGGGCGAAGCTCCGCTCGAGGAAGCGCGCCTCCGATTCGGTCAGCCCCTTGCGCTCGAGCTCGACGAGCTGCGGGACGCGGAAGACGCTGTCGAGGGAGATCTCGAGCCGCCGGCCCGTCCGTCGCGAGACGCGGTCGAACGACCCGAGGATCTTCTCGAGGAGCCCCTCGTTGATGCGGAAGCTCCAGCTGGCCGGGCTGTGCGAGGTCATCTCCAGGTAGACCTCGACCCGGCCGCGGCGGATCGTCCGCTGGCAGAGGGCGCGGAGCCGGTTCTCGGCCGCGCCGACGGGCGTCCCCTTGTACGACCAGTCGAAGAAGCGGTGGTTGAGCGTCTTGATGCTGACCTTCAGGCGCAGAGGCCCGGAGACGAAGCTCTTCTCGGCGAAGCCGGTCATGCCTTGGATCATGGAGCGGACTCCTCGGTCTCAGGATATCCCGAACAACGAGCGGGCGATGCCGTAGGCGTTGAGGGCCGAGCCCACGGTCAGGTTGTCGGCCACGGCCCAGACCCAGAAGGCGCCGGGGATCGAGGCCTCCCTCTTGATCGGGCCGACGAAGATCTCGTCCTTGCCGGAGACTCTCGCCGCGGAGGCCGAGCCGCCTCTCCCGGCGGTGGCGAGCTTGATGCCGCCCGCGGCCCGGAAGGCGGCCGCGAGGCCGGCGATCCGCGGCTCGGCCCGCAGCTCGACATAGGTCATGACCGAGTAGGTATGGAAGACGGGGGCCAGGACGAGCGATATGGACAGCGGGAAATCGGCCGGGGCCAGGACCCGGCGGCACTCGGAGGCGATGCGCGTCTCGCGGGCCGAGAAGCCGGCCGCGTCGGGCTTCTCCGCGATCGCGAGGAGGTTGAAGGCGATCTGCTCGCGGAAGACCTTCTTCGGCAGGGCCGAGGTGCCGAGGAGGGCGAAGCTCTGCTCGGCCAGCTCCTTGATACCCTCCTCCTCGAAGGCCGAGACCGGCTCGAGGACGACGGCCAGGGCTTTGGCGACGCCGAATGGCCCCTCGAGGGCGTGGAGGAGGCGGCCGAGGATGATCGTCGCGGGGTTCGGGTTGGCGATGAGGGGCGACGACGAGCCGCCGAGGGCCTCGTCGTTGACCCCGGCCACGACGAGGGGGACGTCCTCGCGGGCGTTGAAGGTCTCGGCCAGGTCGAGGGCGCGGTATCCCCCGTCGGCGGCGCCCCCGCCGACTTCGGCGTTCGTCCGCACGTCGGCGGCCAGCAGGACGAGGTCCAGGCCCTCGAGGGCCTTGCGGTCGAGGTGGTGGACGACCTTCGGCTCCTCGCCGAACTGGGTCAGCTTGCTGAACTCCTCCCCGACCTCGGGATCGTAGAACTCGAACGTGCGGAGGGGGAAGCGCTTGACGTTGAGGACCCTCTTGATCTCCCGGCCCCGGAGCGTTTCCGAGCCGACGAGGGCGAAGGAGAGTCCCGTCTTCCTGGGCGCGGCCACGGCGGCTCCCTTAGCGGCGGGCCTCGAAATCCGCCATGATCCGGTACATCCGGTCCTTGAGGGCGAGCTTGCGCTTCTTGAGGTCGCGCTCGGCCAGGTCGTCCTGCTCGGTCGGATGCGATTTCTGCCGGATCCTCTCGAGCGAGAGCTCGCAGGAGCGATGTTCCTCGAGGATCCGGCGGAATTCCCCGTTCTCCCGGGCGAGCGTGTCCTTGAGTTCCTGTTCGTTCATCCCGTCCGTTTCTCCCCGGTCAGAATATCATATCCCCCCTGGCATTTCAATTTGACGGGGCCTCTGATTATAGACTTGATGGGGACATGTGCCCGACGTACCGCCCTCTTGGGCAGCCCCGAGCTTCGAGGGACCGCCCTCTTGGGCAGCCCCGAGCTTCGAGGGACCGCCCTCTTGGGCAGCCCCG
>JBBISK010000196.1:4269-4974 GCA_037441295.1 Candidatus Aminicenantota bacterium
AGCTTCGAGGGGCGTGTCCCCTCTTAGACTCCGCTGAGAGTTGACTTTGAAAAGCCGGATTACTATACTGATTGGGCCGTCGGGCGGTCGCCGGACGGTCCAATGGCTAGGTAGCTCAGTCGGTAGAGCGAAGGACTGAAAATCCTTGCGTCGGCGGTTCGATTCCGTCCCTAGCCATTTTTTTATTTCGCCTCTCTGACCCTTGCCCGCACAGGAGCCCCACCGATGGAAAGAACGAAGAACATCGCGCTCGTCGCGCACGACAACCGGAAGCGCGACCTTAAGGAATGGGTCGAGTACAACTGCCAGACTCTCGTCTGCCACAATCTGATTTGCACGGGGACGACCGGCCGTCTGGTCGAGGAGACCATCGAGAGGAAGTTCAAGCAGGACGGGATCGCCAGGAAGGAGCTGAAGATCAAGAAGCTCAAGTCGGGCCCCCTGGGCGGCGACCTCCAACTCGGCGGCATGATCGCCGAGGGCAAGGTCGATTTCTTCATCTTCTTCTGGGACCCGATGGAGCCTTTTCCCCACGACGTCGACGTCAAGGCGCTGCTGCGCGTTGCGGTTCTTTACAACATTCCCACGGCCTGCAACCGCTCGACCGCTGATTTCATGATTTCCTCCCCCCTGATGAGCGAGCCGTACCAGGCGGTGACCAAGGATTATTCGGATTACCTGAAGCGGAAACTCCAGGGCTGAGCC
>JBBISK010000197.1:0-3777 GCA_037441295.1 Candidatus Aminicenantota bacterium
CCCGAAGGGCTTCGGGCCCGGGGAGGGCGGCTCGTGAAGAACATCATGGACCTCCAGAAGATGCTCAAGACGGCCAAGGACATGCAGGACCGGCTGGAAAAGGAGATGGCCGAGATGCGGGCCGAAGGCACGAGCGGCGGCGGCATGGTCACCGTCGTCCTTGACGGCCGCAAGCGGCTCCTCTCCCTGAGGCTCGAGCCGGAGGTCGTCGACCGGAACGAGGTCGAGATGCTCCAGGACCTCATCGTGGCCGCTTTCAACGACGCCGCGGCCAAGGTCGACGAGAGCCTCGGCCAGAAGCTCGGTGGCCTCACGGGCGGCCTGAAAATCCCTGGCATGGGCTGATGTTCGAGTACGCCAGGCCCCTGCACGACCTCATCGAGGAGCTCCGCCGCATCCCCGGCATCGGGGCCAAGACGGCGCAGAGGATGGCCTTCCATTTCCTCGGCATGCCCGCGGAGGACGTCGACCGGCTGGCCGACACGATCAAGGAGGCCCGGCAGAAGATCTTCTATTGCTCCCGTTGCAACAACATCACCCACGTCGACCCGTGCCTCATCTGCTCCGACCCCCACCGCTCCGACGAGTCGCTTTGCGTCGTCGAGGAGCCGTTCAACATCTCTTCTATCGACAGGACGGGCGTTTTCCACGGGCGCTACCACGTCCTCCTGGGCGCCCTGTCGCCCCTCAAGGGCCGCGGTCCGGACGAGCTCCGGCTGGAGAAGCTCGTCAAGCGGGTCCGGGAAGGGACGTTCCGGGAGATCATCATCGCCACCAACCCGACCGTGGAAGGGGAAGCCACCGCCCTGTACCTTTTAAAGATCCTCAAGGACCTCGGGGCGAAGATCACGCGGCTGGCCATGGGTCTGCCCGTCGGCTCGGACTTGGACTTCGCCGACCAGGTGACGATCAAGAAAGCCCTCGAGGGCCGGACCGAGCTCAAGGACTAACGTTCGCACGAAGGAGTCATCCATGCCAAAGCAGAACATGCAGACGATCGACGGGAACACGGCGGCGACCCACGTCGCCTACGCCTATTCCGAGGTCGCGGCCATCTACCCCATCACGCCGTCCTCGACGATGGGGGAGCTGGCCGACGAGTGGTCCGCGCAGGGCCGGAAGAACATTTTCGGCCAGCGCGTCGACGTCGTCGAAATGCAGTCGGAGGGCGGCGCCTCGGGCGCGGTCCACGGCTCGCTCTCGGCAGGCGCCCTGACCACGACCTTCACCGCCTCCCAGGGCCTGATGCTGATGCTGCCCAACATGCACAAGATCGCCGGCGAGATGCTGCCGACGCTCTTCCTCGTCTCGGCCCGGTCCCTGGCCTGCCAGTCCCTGTCGATCTTCGGCGACCATAGCGATGTCATGGCCGCCCGCAATACCGGCTTCGCCCTGACCTGCGCCGGGTCGGTCCAGGAGGCCCAGGACCTGGCCATCGTCGCCTACCTCGCCACCCTCAGGACGACCATCCCCTTCCTCCATTTCTTCGACGGCTTCCGGACCTCGAACGTCGTGGAGAAGGTCGACCTCGTCCCCTACGAGACCCTGGCGGGACTGTTCGAGCCCAAGTCCCTTGAGGCCTTCCGCCGGCGCTCGCTCAACCCCGAGCGTCCCGTGCTCAAGGTCGGCCAGCAGAACCCCGACGTCTACTTCCAGGGGCGCGAGACGATCAACCGGCATTACGCCGAGGCCCCTGCCCTCGTCCAACATTATATGGACAAAGTCGCCAAGGCCATCGGCCGGCAATACCACCTCTTCGACTACTTCGGCGACCCCCAGGCAGAGAAGGTCATCGTCATGATGGGCTCGGGCGCGGAGACGGCCGAGGAGACGATCAACTACCTCAACGCTCGCGGCGCCAAGCTCGGGCTGGTCAAGGTCCGCCTCTACCGGCCGTTCGACGCCGCGGCCCTCGCCGCGGCCGTTCCCGCCTCGGCCAAGAAGATCGCCGTCCTCGACCGGACCAAGGAGCCCGGCTCGATCGGCGAGCCGCTCTACCTCGACATCGCCGTCGCCCTGGCCGGCCGGTCCGTCAAGGTCATCGGCGGCCGCTACGGGCTGTCCTCCAAGGACTTCACCCCGGCCATGGTCAAGGCCGTCTACGACCACCTCGACGGCAAGGGCTTCCACGGCTTCACCGTGGGCATCGAGGACGACGTCACGCACCTTTCCATTCCTGTCGGTCCGGTCCTCGACACCGAGCTCCCCGGCACCGTCCGCTGCAAGTTCTTCGGCTACGGGTCGGACGGCACGGTCGGCGCGAACAAGAACTCGATCAAGATCATCGCCGACCACACGGACATGTACGGCCAGGGCTACTTCCAGTACGATTCCAAGAAGTCCGGCGGCGTCACCATCTCCCATCTCCGCTTCGGCCGGCAGCCCATCCAGTCACAGTATTTCCTGAACACGGTCGATTTCGTGGCCCTCCACAAGCCCTCCTACATCGGGCGACTCGATATCCTCGAAGGCATCCGCGAGGGCGGTACGTTCCTCATCAATTGCGATTGGCCGGCCGCGGAGGTCTTCGAGCACCTGACCGAGGACATGCAGCGGACGATCATCGCGAAGAAGGTCAAGGTCTACGCCATCAACGCCCTGAAGATCGCCGGAGAGGTGGGCCTGGGCCTGCGCATCAACTCCATCATGCAGGCCTGCTTCTTCAAGCTCTCGGGCGTCCTGCCCGAGGCCGAGGCCATCGCCCTGATGAAGAAGGCCGTCGAGAAGACCTACGGGCGCAAGGGCAAAGAGGTCGTCCAGATGAACTGGGATTCCATCGACCGGTCCGCCGCGGCCCTCGAGGCCGTTCCCGTGCCGGCCAGGATCACCAAGTCCGCCCCGGTCACGAAGATCGTCCCCGACGACGCCGACGCCTTCGCCAAGGAGGTCATCGACCCGGTCACGCGCTTCAAGGGCGACAGCCTGCCAGTCTCCAAGATGCCCTTCGACGGGGCGATTCCGACGGGCACGGCCCGGCTCGAGAAGCGCGGCATCGCCGTCGAGTGCCCGAAATGGCTTCCCGAGAACTGCATCCAGTGCAACCAGTGCAACTTCGTCTGCCCCCACGCCACGATCCGGGCCAAGCAGATCGCTCCGGCCGACCTCGCCGGCGCTCCCGAGGGCTTCGTGACCATTAAGTCCAACACCAAGAACGACCGCGGCCTACTCTACCGGGAGCAGTGCTATATCGAGGACTGCGTCGGCTGCGGCTCTTGCGCCGAGGTCTGCCCGGCTAAGGTCAAGGCCCTGGTCATGACGCCGATCGCCGAGCTCCGGGCGGCCGACGAGACGAAGAAGGCCGAGTTCTTCGACCGGCTCCCCGACAACGTCGTCGACGGCATCAAGGCCGACACCCTCAAGGGCAGCCAGTTCCTGCGGCCGCTCTTCGAGTTCAGCGGCGCCTGCGCCGGCTGCGGCGAGACGCCCTACGTCAGGCTGGCGACCCAGCTGTTCGGCGACCGGATGATCATCGCCAACGCCACGGGCTGCTCCTCGATCTACGGCGGGACCTTTCCGACCTCCCCCTACGCGGTCAACACGGAAGGGAAGGGGCCGGCCTGGGCCAACTCCCTGTTCGAGGACAACGCCGAGTACGGCTTCGGCATGCGGCTCGCGGTGGACGCCAGCCGGCGCCAGCTGGCCGTCGCCGTCGAAGCAGCCCTGGCCGCGGGCACGACGCCCGCGCTCGCCGACGCCTTAGCTAAGATGAAGGGCGCGTGGGTGGCGACCGGCGGCGAGGCCATGAGACTAAGCGCACTGTAATGAACACTTGCGGAA
>JBBISK010000197.1:3787-4938 GCA_037441295.1 Candidatus Aminicenantota bacterium
CGCCTCATGCGCCCCCAGCCTGCATGAGACAACATTTCGAAGCGCCATTTCCCGGGCAGGGGCCAACCCCTATATTTACGAACATGCCAATATCCGCGAGCAGGTCAGTTGGGTGCATCACGGGGAACAGGCAACCGAGAAAGCCGCACGGCTCATATCCATGGCCGCGGCCAAGGCCGTCCGCGCCGCCCTGCCCGACGCGCTGTCCAAGGCCGACGGGGCCAAGCCGCACCTGGCCAAGATCGACGAGCTCAAGGACTTCCTCGTCGAGAAGAGCGTCTGGTGCATCGGGGGCGACGGCTGGGCCTACGACATCGGCTTTGGCGGACTCGACCATGTCCTGGCCATGAACCGCAACGTCAACGTCCTCGTCCTCGACACGGAGGTCTATTCGAACACGGGCGGGCAGGCGTCCAAGTCCACGCCCATGGGCTCGGTGGCCAAGTTCGCCGCCTCGGGCAAGAAGACGACCAAGAAGGACCTCGGCCGGATGGCCATGAGCTACGGCTATGTCTACGTCGCGGCGGTCGCCATGGGCGCCAATATGATCCAGTGCCTCAAGGCCTTCCTCGAGGCGGAGGCCTACCCGGGCCCCTCGATCATCATCGCCTATTCGCCGTGCATCAATCACGGCATCGACATGCGCAAGGCCCAGGCCGAGCAGAAGCTGGCCGTGGACACGGGCTACTGGATCCTATACCGCTACAATCCTCTGCTCGCCGCGGAAGGAAAGAACCCCTTCCAGCTCGACTCGAAGGAGCCCAAGCTCGAATACGGGGCGTTCCTCAAGAACGAGATCCGCTACCGGACGCTCGTCCAGCAATATCCCGACATCGCCAAGGACCTCTTCGGCCGCGCCGAGGAAATGGCCAAGAAGCGCTACGAAGACTACAAGAAGATGGCCGGGTAAGCACGGAAAAACCGCATTTCACGAGCCCCGGGAGGGTTTCTCCCGGGGCTTTTTTTCGCTCTGCGAAGGGGCGGAGAGTCAGGCTCAGGGACGGCCCTTGCCGCCCCCGACAACGACAAGGAGCGACTTCGCGGGGTCGAGCACGTCCCTGATGAAGGCGTTCATCTCCTCCGCGCCGACCGCGTCAAGGCCGTCGAAGGCGCCCTCGAAGGCCTCGAGCCCAGGCCCGAGGATCTCCCAC
>JBBISK010000198.1:0-4929 GCA_037441295.1 Candidatus Aminicenantota bacterium
GGCCGCGAACCAGCCGCCCATCATCAGCCCCTGGATCTTGGCCGGCGCGACCTTGGAGACGAACGACTGGCCCATGGGCGAGATGAGGATCTCGGCCAGGGTGACGATGAAATAGGTGCCGATGAGCCAGGCCGGAGACATGATGTTCCGGTCGGCATTCCCCCCGGCGAGCGAGGCCGCGACCATGACCAGCATGGCCAGGCCCATGATGAGCAGGCCGAGGAAGATCTTGTTCGGGGTCGAGGGTTCGGTCCCGCGCCGGTTGAGCCGCGCGAACAGGGACAGGAGAAGCGGCGTCAGGACGAGGATGAAGAAGGGCTCGAAGAACTGGTAAGTCTCGGGCCGGAGCCACTTGAGGACGATGGTCGAGCGCTCGGCGAAGAGGGTCAGGCCGAACGAGTTCTGATAGAAGGCGACCCAAAAGAAGATGACGATGAGAAAGAGGATGGCCAGGGTGGCGATGCGCTGGCGATCCTCCGCCCTGCCCGCGGCGGGGACGGCGCCGGCGGAGAGGGGCGCGTCGGAAAGGGAGGTGGTTGGCGCGGTTGCCGGGGGAGTCGCGCGGAGCTTGACGTCGGCGCCGCGGATGTGCGGCCGGCCGACGTCGAAGATGACGACGGCGAAGACCATGCCCGCCGCGGCCACCCAGAACGACAAGTTATAGCTGTGGAAAAAGACGCTGTTGGCCGTGGCCACGAGCGGGGCGATCATGGCGCCGAGATTGACGCCCATGTAGTAGATGTTGAAGGCCGCGTCCTTGAGGCGGGGCCGCTCGACGTAGAGGTTGCCGACGAGGACGGCCATGTTGACCTTGAAGATGCCGGTGCCGATGCCGATGAGGAGGAGGCCGAGATAGAACGTCGTGACTTGGCTCGCCGACGAGACGGCCAGGCCGACATAGCCGACGGCCATGAGGAACGCCCCGGCCCGGACCGTCTTGACCTGGCCGAGGATGCGGTCGCCGAGCCAGCCGCCGAGGAGGGGCATAAAGTAGCAGAGGGCCAGGAAGATGCCGTAGAAATCGCCCTTGCGGGAGTCGTTCCAGCCGAGAACCTTGTCCATGTAAAGGACGAGGATGGCCATGAGCGTGTAGAAGCCGACCCGCTCCCACATCTCGGTGAAGAAGATGAACGCCAGCCCCTTGGGGTGTTCCTTCAGCATGGGCCGCCTCTCCCGCGCCGGGATTCTCTCGAGGGGTATCGTACTAAAAAGAAGGGGTCAGGTCTACTTTCAATCAGTCCTTCTGATGGAAAGTAGACCTGACCCCTTCTTATCCAACCATCAACCATATCGACCGGGCTGAAAAAAGTGGCAGAATGAAGATTTGACCCCGTCTTGCTTCCGTCCGGTCGATTCAATCGGTCCGCGGCAGGATCGGCACGAGGAGGGCGTCTGCGGGGATCCTGCCCGTTAGGGACTTCAGAAAGGAGACGATCGTTCCGACCTCGCCGTCCCCGAGCGTTTTTCCCAGCTGCACCCTGCCCATGACCCGGACGGCGTCGGGCAGGCGGTCCACGGAGCCGTCATGGAAATAGGGCGAGGTCATCTCGACGTTCCTGAGGCCCGGGACTTTGAAGACGTACTTGTCGCCCTCGCTCTTGGTCACCGTGAACCGGCCTTCGTCGATCTCGGGGCTCTTCGTGTAAGTCCAGTAAGGCTCATAAACACCGAACTTCTCGTACATCCCGCCGCCAACGTAGACCCCCGAATGACACGAGACGCAGCCGGCGGAGATGAACTGCCTCAGTCCGAGCTTTTCGGCTTCCCCGAGGGCCTTCCCGTCACCGCCGATGAAGCCGTCGAAGGGGGAGGGCGTGACCAGCGTCCTCTCGAAAGCGCCCACGGCCCGGGCGAAGTTGCCGATGCTGACGGGGCTGGGATCGCCGGGGAAAGCCCTCTCGAACAAGGGACCGTATGCCGCGATCCCTCTGAGCTTCTTCTCCGCCGCCTCGGACGAAGGCATCCCGAAGCTGGCCGGGCCGACCACGGCCTGCTCCGCCTGGTCTTCCACGTCTTTCCGGTTCCCGGTCCAGTGGGCCGAGATTTGGCCCGCGGCGTTGAGGACGGTGGGCGCGTTCCGGGGATTCGGCCGGGCGTCGTGTCCGACGGATTTCCGCAGGCCGTCGGCTCCGTATAGGCTGAAAGGATGACAGCGGACGCAGCTGACCGTCCCGTCGACCGAGATCCGGGTCTCATAGAACAGCATCTTGCCCAAGGCCGCCCGGGCGGGAGTGACGGGATTCGCGCTCGAGGAGATGACCGTCGGCAGCCGGCCGAGAAGCTCCTTGGCCTGCTTGAGCAGGCCGGCGTCATCCCCCGGCGCGGCCGGCGGACTGCCCGGGAAAAGCCATGCCGATACCGACAGAGCGAAAACGATCAAGACTCCGTTCCGATACGAATGGCCCATGCTCTCCCTCCCCAAGGTGAGGTGCCGCTCTTCCTTCTCCGGAGTCCATGATATTCCCCGCTGCAGACAGGGTCAAATCTCCATTCCGCCATGCGACCCCGTCTTGGCTTGTTGACTTGAGCGGGCTGCAGGCGATATAGTCCGGGACTCATGGAGGCGCGATGAACCCGAACCCTTTCCTCGGTGTTCTTCTCCACGCCTTGGGAGGGTTCGCGGCGGGGAGCTTCTATATCCCGTACAAGAAGGTCCGCGGCTGGGCCTGGGAGACCTACTGGCTCACGGGCGGCTTCTTCAGCTGGATCATCACGCCGTGGGTCGTCGGCGCCCTGACCTGCCCGGGCCTCGTCAAGGTCCTGCCCTCGGCCTCCGGGAAAACGCTCCTCTGGACGTACCTCTTCGGCGTCCTGTGGGGGATCGGCGGGCTGACCTTCGGGCTGTCCATGCGCTATTTGGGGCTGTCCCTGGGCATGGCCCTGTCGCTCGGCTTCTGCGCCGTCTTCGGGACGCTCGTCCCGCCCGTCTTCGAGGGCCGCATCGCCGGCCTCGTCGCGACGACATCGGGCCGGGTCGTCATCCTCGGCATCCTCGTCTGCCTGGCCGGCATCGCCATGTGCGGCGGCGCCGGCATGCGCAAGGAGCGGGAGCTCAGCGACGCCGAGAAGAAGGTCTCGATCGCCGAGTTCAGCTTCGTCAAGGGCGCCTGGGTGGCCGCGTTCGCCGGGGTCATGAGCTCCTGCATGGCCTTCGCCTTCGCCGCGGGCAAGCCCATCGCCGCGGCCGCCGTCCGGAGCGGGGCCAGGCCCCTGTTCCAGAACTTCCCGGTGCTCATCGTCGCCCTGCTCGGCGGTTTCACCACCAATTTCGTCTGGTGCCTGGCCCTCAGTCTTCGGAACAGGACCGGGGGGGACTATCTGCGGGTGAGAATGCCCGGAGCGTCTGCGGCCGCTGCCCTGGCCGGCGCTTCGGGCGGCTCCCCGAACATCCCGGATCCGCCGCCGGGCTCCGCATTGCCTCCAATTATTTGTTCTCCGCCCTGGCCGGCATGACCTGGTATTTCCAGTTCTTCTTCTACGGCATGGGCACGACGAAGATGGGGAAGTACGACTTTTCCAGCTGGACCATCCACATGGCCTTCATCATCACCTTCAGCAGCTTGTGGGGGATCTATTTCCACGAGTGGAAGGGGACGGGCCGGCCGACGCGCCGGCTCGTCGTCGCCGGCATCCTGGTCCTCATCCTGTCGACGATCGTCGTCGGCGCCGGCAACTACCTGGCGACTTTGAAATAGGCCGTTCCCGCGGATCGACGGCCTATGGCGACCGCGGAGCGGCGGGAGCTCTCGATGGCTGATGCGAAGCCGGCCCGGGCGCGCGGTTCGAACCCGACAGCGGGGATCCTGCTGCTCGTGGCCGCGGCCATGGCCGTGGGAAGCGCGGTGACGGACGCGGGCGGACGCGGCGGGACGGAACCGGCCGTGTCCGCCGCGAGGATCGTCTTTCGCGAGGACGTCTTCACGCGGGCCCCCTTCGCCCACTGCCATGCCTCGACGATCGCCGAGACGCCGACGGGATTGGTCGCGGCCTGGTTCGGCGGGACGGCCGAGGGGAATCCGGACGTCGGCATCTGGCTCGTGCGCCGGGACGCGGCAGGCTGGTCGCCGCCGGTCGAGGTGGCCTCAGGCCGCAAGGCCGGAGAACGAGGCGAAGACCAGCCCTGCTGGAACCCGGTCCTTTTCCAGCCCACGCGCGGCCCCCTGCTCCTCTTCTATAAGGTGGGGCCGTCGCCGTCGCGATGGCGCGGGATGCTGACGTCCTCGGCGGACGGCGGCCGGAGCTGGGCCGAGCCGCGCCGGCTTCCCGACGGCATTCTCGGCCCGGTCAAGAACCATCCGCTCGAATTCCCCGGCGGGACGATCCTCTGCGGCAGCTCGACCGAGGATGGCGGCTGGCGCGTCCATTTCGAGGTGACGCCGGACCTGGGCCGGACCTGGCGGCGGACACCGCCGATCAACGATGGGCGGGACGTCGGGCTGATCCAGCCTGCCCTGCTCCGGAGCGGAGCTGACGGAGTTATTGCCCTGATGAGGAGCACGGTCAGCCGCGTCTACAGCTCGCGGAGCGGGGACCGGGGCGCCACGTGGTCGCCGCCCGAGCCGACGGGCTTGGCGAACCCGAACTCCGGCCTCGACGCCGTGACGCTCAAGGACGGGCGCCACGTCCTGGTCTTCAATCCGACTCCCGCGGGACGGTCTCCCCTCGCCGTCGCCCTTTCATCGGACGGGCGCACTTGGACCGGGGTCCTGACCCTCGAGGACGAGAGGGGCGCGGAGTTCTCCTACCCGGCGGTCATCCAGACTGGGGACGGGCTCATCCACGTCACGTACACATGGAAGCGCCTGAGGATCAGGCACGTCGCCATCGACTTAGGCCCGTGTTTTTAGCTACGAAAACGCGGACTTAAGGCCAAAAACGAACCCCTATTTCGATCGATCTTAATTAATATCGATCAGATGCTGAGGCCCG
>JBBISK010000199.1:0-4895 GCA_037441295.1 Candidatus Aminicenantota bacterium
GGCCAGTGCCCGGAAATACTTGTAGATGTCGGCCGAGTGGTCGAGGATGTCGGGCGCGCCGGAGATGTGGCCGAGGACCTTGAGGGGCGTCGGCACGGTGTCGGACGCGGGCAGGTGGTCGACGAGCTCGGTCAGGAAGAACTTCTCCGTGGTGAGCTCGAGGATCTTGGCCGTGTAGTCCTTGTGGAGGGCCTGCGGCGCGGGGGTCGCCGACGCGGCTTGGGGCGCGGCCGGTGCGGATAGCGCGATGGCAAAGCAGAGGATGACGGCGGCCCCGAACGGTCGCGGCCCCAGAGATTTGGCCGTGAACGCTGTGGAACGGGATGACATGGGCGGACCTCCTCGGGTATGAATGCGAGACCCGGATTATACTACGAATTCCGGCCGCCCGAGTTTCTTATTGGGGCCGGGCCTCCGTATCTTATAAACTTTTAGATACCTTATGTTTATTTAAGGGCCCGTTTTCGGCCTTAACTAAATGACTGCCATCAAGTGTTAAGTATTTTATCGTCATCAACTTACCGAGGCCCGACCTCTAAGTGTCTAGGCGCACTTGCTCCAGCCGCAGTTCGGGCAAACCGGGCACTTCTCGTCGGGAAGCAGCGCGCCGCAGATCTTGCAGCGGACCGTGTAGAAGTCCTTGGCGTTGTGCTTGACCTCGCCGAAGTGCTTCTCCAGGACCTTGGCGATGGCGTCCGGGATGGACTGGATGAGCCCGCCCTCGGTGAAGATGGGCTCCGAGCCGCCGATCCCCTTGAGCTGTTGGATGACCTCCTCGGCCTCGACGCCGCTCCGCAGCGCGAGCGAGATCATCCGGCCGAGGGCCTCGGCGTCGGCCATGGTCGAGTAACCGCTCTTGCCGATCGAGGCGAAGACCTCGAACGGCTTCTCGTTCTGGAAGGTGATCGTCACGTAGAGGTTGCCGAACCCCGTCTTGATCTTGTCCGTCGTCGACGGCAGGGTCGTCGGCCTCTCCTGCGGGTGGAGGATCTCCGAACCGTTCTTGTAAAGGACCTGGCTCTCCCGGCAGCCGTCCCGGTAGATCGTGATGCCCTTGGTGCCGAGGTCCCAGGCCAGGTGGAAGGCCTTCTCGACGTCCTCGACCGACGCCTCGTGGGGGAAATTGATGGTCTTCGAGACGGAGTTGTCGACGTGCTTCTGGAAGGCCGCCTGGGTCCGGACGTGCCATTCCGGCGAGACCTCGTGGGCCGTGACGAAATAGTCGGGCAGCGGCCGGCCCGGATTCTTCTCCTTCCACTCGGCGTAGACCGGGTGGACGTCCTTGAGCTCGGAGTCGAGGATCTTGGAGACGACCTCGAAGGCGAAGACTGGCTCGATCGAGGACGAGCAGCCGGCGATCCTCGAGATCGTCCCGGTCGGGGCGATGGTGAAGACCGTCGCGTTCCGCATCTTCGTGCCCTTGTAGACGGACTTCCCGATATTGGGGAAGCTCCCGCGCTCGGCCGCCAGCTCCCGCGACGCCGCCACGGCCTCCTTGCGCAGGAAGGCCGCGACCTTGTCGGCCAGGGCCAGGGCCTTGGCCGAGTCGTACTTGACCCCCATCAGGAGCAGCAGGTCGGCCCAGCCCATGACGCCCAGCCCGATGCGCCGGTTGCCCCGGCTTATCGCCTCGACCTCCGGCAGCGGGTACCGGTTGACCTCGATGACGTCGTCGAGGAAGCGGACGCCGAGCCGCACGACGCCGGCGAACCGCTTCCAGTCATAGCGGTCCTTGCAGCGCGGCTCGTGGAAATTGGCCAGGTTGATCGAGCCGAGGTTGCAGGATTCGTAATCGTGGAGGGGCTGCTCGCCGCAGGGGTTGGTGGACCGGATGGGCCCCAGCCCGGCCGTAGGGTTGGCCCGGTTGACCCGGTCGATGAAGATCAAGCCGGGGTCGCCGACCGCCCAGGCCGACTCGACGATGAGCTGGAAGACTTTGCGCGCGTCCCGCTTCCCCGCCGGCTGGCCCGTGTGCGGGTCGACGAGGTCGTAGGTCCCGCCCGCCTTGACCGCCTCCATGAAGGCGTCCGTGGCCGCGACCGAGATGTTGAAATTCGTGACGCTCGTGCCGTCGAGCTTCATCTGGACGAATTCCTCGATGTCGGGATGGTCGACGCGGAGCATTCCCATGTTGGCGCCCCGGCGCGTCCCGCCCTGCTTGACGGCCTCGGTCGCGGCGTCGATGACGCGGAGGAAGGAGACCGGCCCGGAAGCGACGCCCTGGGTCTTGCGGACGAAGCTGCCGCGCGGCCGGAGGCGGCTGAAGTCGAAGCCCGTCCCGCCCCCCTCCTTGTGGACGAGCGCGGCGTCCTTGACCGTCTCGAAGATCGAGTCGAGGGAGTCCTCGATGGGGAGGACGAAGCAGGCGCTCAGGCACATGCCGCGCCCGGCCCCGGTCAGGGTGGGGCTGTTCGGCAGGAAATCGCGCCTCATCATCGCCCGGAAAAACTCCTCGGCGAGGCGCTTGCGGCCGGCCGCGGACCTCTCGGCGGAGGCGACATGGTCGGCGACGCGGCGGAAGAGGTCGGCCGGGCCCTTGTCGACCGGCTGCCCCTTGTCATCCTTGAGGAAATAGCGCGACCTGAGGATCTTCAGGGCGTTCTCGGAGAAAGCGGTGGATTCGGCCATGTCGTCCTCCCGTGGTCGTGCGGCCGGCGGGCGGTGACGGGGTCCGGCCGCGATTCCGATGATGGAACCGCCGATTTGCCCAGAGATTATAGCCCGTCGCGCCCGTCTTTTCAAGCCGGAAAGCCACCCCGGCCCCCCCCGCCCGCGCGCGAAAATCGGGGACAAAATACTCATTTTCCAATTTCTCCCGCGGTCTCAGGTGGGAGTCCAATGGGAGAAGCAAAGGGCGTGCGCAACGAACGGCGCCCGGGACGCGTTCGAAAATAAGCGAAGAGAGGAGGACCGCCGATGAGGACACCCGTTTCGAACGCCGTCGTGTCCGTCCTCATTGTCCTGGCGGGCGCTGCCTGCAACGCCACGACCGCCTACATCACCGACAGTCCGCCCGCCACGCGCCAAATCACCGTCGACGGCCGGTCCGACGACTGGGTCGGGGCCCTGAGCATGATCAAGGACGGCAAGGCCGAGGAAGGCTTCCTCAACGACCAGGACGTCCTCTATGTCTGCTTCACGACCGGGGACGAGTCCCTGCGCCGCCAGATCTCCGAGGGGGGACTGACGGTCTGGGTCGACCCCAAGGGCGGGGATACGAAAACGCTGGGCATCCACTATCCGCTGGGAAAGCCGCGCCGGCAGCTCCCGGCGCCGCCGCAGGGGGAAACGCCGCCGCAGGGCGAGCCGGCCCAGCCGCCGGCCGCCGGTGAGCCGTCCGGCGACGAGTCCTCGAGCCTCGAGATCCTCAGGTCCGGCGGCGGCGAGGCGCAAAAGACAAAGATCTCCGACGTCAAGGACCTCGAGATCGCCGCCTCCGAGGAGAGCGGCCTCTTCGTCTACGAGCTGAAGATCCCCCTGCAGTCTTCGCCCGGCCGGCCCCTGGCCCTGGCCGCGGCGCCGGGCGCCAAGGTCGGCATCGGCTTCGAGGTCCCTAAATCGGAACGGAGCCCCGGCGGCGGCCGTCCTCCGGGCGGCATGGGCGGACGCGGAGGCGAGCCCGGCGGGGGCATGGGCGGCGGCATGGGGCGCGGCGGGTTCGGCGGCGGGGGAGGCCATATGGGTCACGGCACGGGCGGCAGGGGCATGGGACGCAACGACCTCGACTCCGACGTTCTCAAAGGCCTGAAGGTCTGGACCTACGTCAAGCTGTCGGCCGCGAGGACGCTGTCCGCCGCCCGTCCTTTTTAATTCGGGGACACAATACTCATTTCCGAATTTCCCGTCCTCCGCTTCAAGTGATAGAATAGCCCTCCCAGCCTGGACAGGAGGACGAACGATGCCCGAAATCCCCATCCCTCCGTTCCTCGAAAAGCCGACCATCGACCCCGGGGCGTGGATCGCCCCGACCGCCGTCCTCGTCGGCCGGATGACCATCGGGCGCGGGGCGAGCATCTGGTACAACTGCGTCCTCCGCTCCGACGTCGCCGGCGCGGAGATCATCGTCGGCGAGGACACGAGCATCCAGGACGGCGCCGTCCTCCACGTCGACGGGGGCTGCCCCTGCGTCGTCGGGGCGCGAGTGACCGTCGGCCACGGCGCCGTCCTCCACGGCCCGACGGTCGGGGACGACTGCCTCATCGGCATGGGCGCGGTCCTTCTCTCGGGCTCGAAGGTCGGCCCGGGCTCGATCATCGCGGCCGGGGCGGTCGTCGCCGAAGGCGTCGAGATCCCGCCCGGGGTTATCGCCGCCGGCGTGCCGGCCAAGGTCCGCCGCGAGACGACCGAGGCCGACCGGGTCCGGATCGACGCGGCCTGGCCGGTCTACGCCCGGCTCCGCGAGCTCCACCGAAAGAACGCGCGGACATGAGCCCCGCGTCCCCGAATTATCGGGCGGTCGTCTTCGACCTCGACGGGACGCTCCTCGACACCATCGACGACATCGCGCTGGCCATGAACCGCGTCCTCGCGGCCCGCGGAATGGGGTCCTACTCGGCCGCGGTCTACAAGACGCTCGTCGGGGAGGGCGCCGAGGAGCTGGTCCGGCGGGCCCTGGCCTCGCGCCTTCTCACCGACGCCGAGGTCGCCGGCATCCTCGCCGACTACCGCCGGGAATACGAGGCCTGCTGGCGGCTCCACAGCCGGCCCTACCCCGGTGTGCCAGCCCTCCTCGAAGGGCTCGGCCGCCGCGGCGTCCGGACCGCCGTCCTCTCGAACAAGTCGCAGCCCTTCACCGAGGCCATGACGGTCGAGCTCCTTTCCCCTTTCCGGTTCGACATCGTCCGCGGCGCCCAGCCCGGCGTCACCGCCTTCCTCACCGTGCAGGAGGGTTGCGA
>JBBISK010000200.1:0-4856 GCA_037441295.1 Candidatus Aminicenantota bacterium
CGCCTGGTAGCCCGAGCCGGTCCCGATCTCGAGGACCTTCTCCCCTCCCCTCAGGCGCAGGGCTTCGGTCATGTAGGCGACGATGTAGGGTTGGGAGATCGTCTGGCCCTCGCCGATCGGCAGCGGCTCGTCGGCGTAGGCCGAGGCGCGAAGGGCCTCGGGGACGAAGAGGTGGCGCGGGACCTTGGCCATGGCCGCGAGGACCCGCGGGTCCCGGACGCCCCGGCCGCGGATCTGGACCTCGACCATCCTCCGTCGTTCGGCCTCTCGTTCGGAATGTTCGTTCATCGTCCTCGGCCGGACTCCCTCCGGCGGCCCCGGCCCCGCGCCGTCAGTAGGCGCGGGCGAAATAAGCCACGGCCTTTCCTTCGCGGCCGCAACGGACGCACGGCCCGGCCGGCTGGGCCGCGGCCTCGTCGAGCGGGATGACCCTGATCGTGGCCATCGTCTCCGTCTTGATCTTGTCCTCGCAGGCCTCGTCGCCGCACCAGGGGGCCCGGACGAAGCCGCGCAGGTTCTCGAGGGTCTCCTTGAAGCCGGCATAGTCGGCCGCGTCCCTGATGTTGGCCTCGAGGAAGGCACGGGCCTGACTGAAGAGCTCGGCCTGGACCTCGGCCAGGAGCCCGGGGACGCGCGCCGGGAGCGCGGGGAGCGGCACGGCCTCCTTGGCCCGCGTGTCGCGGCGGACGACGATCGCCTGGCCGGCCTTGACGTCCCGCGGCCCGATCTCGATCCGCAGGGGCACGCCGCGCATCTCGTATTCAGAGAACTTCCAGCCCGGCGTGAACTCCTCGCGGGCGTCCAGGCGGACCCGCACGCCGGCGGCGGCCAGTGCGGCTTCGGCGGCGCGGGCCGCGGGCAGCACGGTCTCCTTCCAGTTGCCGGCCGGGATGGGCACGATGACGGCTTGGGTCGGGGCGACGTTCGGCGGGAAGCGGAGCCCGGAGTCGTCGCCGTGGACCATGATCAAGGCCCCGACCGTCCGGGTCGTCATGCCCCACGAGGTCTGCCAGACGTACTGGAGCTTCTGGTTCCTGTCCTCGAACTTGATGTCGAAGGCCTTGGAGAAGTGCTGGCCGAGGTCGTGGGACGTCCCCATCTGGAGGGCCTTGCCGTCCGACATCAGGGCCTCGATGGCGTAGGTCATCTGGGCCCCGGCGAACTTCTCCCGCAGGGACTTGCGGCCAGAGAGGACGGGCACGGCCAGCTCGGTCTCGCAGAACTCCTTATAGAGGGCCAGGATCCGCAGCGTTTCGGCCTCTCCCTCTTCGGCCGTCTCGTGGCACGTATGGCCCTCCTGCCAGAGGAACTCCGTCGTGCGCAGGAACGGCCGCGTGACCTTCTCCCAGCGAACGATGTTGGCCCACTGGTTGACGAGGACCGGCAGGTCCCGGTAGGACTTGATCCACTTGGCGTACATGTGGCCGATGATGGCCTCGGAGGTCGGCCGGACGGCCAGCCTCTCCTCGAGGTCCTCCTGGCCGCCGATCGTAACCCAGGCGACCTCCGGGGAGAAGCCCTGGACGTGCTCCGCCTCCTTCTTCAGGAAACTCTCGGGGATGAAGAGGGGGAAATAGGCGTTGACGTGGCCGGCGGCCTTGATCCGGGCGTCGAGGCCGCGCTGGATGTTCTCCCAGACGGCGTAGCCGTGGGGCCGGATGACCATCATCCCCTTCATCGGGGTGTAGTCGGCGAGCTCGGCCTTCTGGACGAGCTCCAGGTACCATTTAGAGAAGTCCTCGCTCTTGGGCGTGATCTGCCTGACCTGGCGTTCGTTCTCGTTCACGTCATCTCCTTGCCTGACAACATTTTGGGATTCTAGCCGCCCCCCGGCGTTTTGTCAAGGAACGCCCGGTCCGGCGGGGAATATCCCCCATCGGTTCATCCTTAGGGGTGATTGACCGGCCCTGCGGGGAATGTCATTTTGGGGTTGCCAAGGAAAAGGAATCACGGAAAAGGAAGCCAACCATGCTCAGGAGGATGTCCACCGACCACCCGCCGGTGCGGAGCCACGCCGAGCAGCGGGGGTTCAAGCTCTCCCTCCCGCTCGTCGTCGAGGGCCCGGACGCCGAGGGGGCCTTCTTCCGGGAGGAGACGACCCTGGCCTACATGAGCCACGTCGGCGCCCTGTTCCCGCTCATGACGCCCGTCTCGCCCGGCTCGCGGCTCAAGCTCGCCGTCGCCCTGCCCCCGAAGCTCGACGAGGGCAAGAATCTCAAGCTCGTCATCAAGGGCACGATCGTCTTCACCGAGCCCGGGGCCGACGACGCCTCCCCGGCCCAGGTCTCGATGCGCCTCGAGAGCCGCTACATCGTCGAATCCGCCCCGCCAGCCGGGGTCCAGGCCCCCGAGCCAGGCCTCTGACGGGGGGCCGCCCCTGATGACGGCCGCCCCGGCCCGGCCCCCCGGCCCGCATGTCTAGCCGCCGACGGTGAGAAGCGGCCCCGTTTTTTAACCCCGCGATTCCTCAGGAGGAGGGATTGAAGGCTCTCCGGCCCCGAGCGAGAATGCGATGGAAATGAACATCGTCAAAGAACTCGAAACCCCCTCCACTCAAGGTGTGGACAGGGCCGGCAAAAGGGAGCGGTCCTTCGAGCTCACTCTTCCGGCCTTGGTCAAAGGCCTCGACGCGCGGGGGAAGAGGTTCGAGGAGCGGACGATGGCCTGCGCCATCAGTGCCCAGGAGCTGTCGCTCCGGCTCAACGCCCGGCTCCTCCTCGGGGCCAAGATGACGGTCGCGCTCGACGTGCCGCGGACCCTCATCCTCGAGACCCCCCTCCGGCTCCTGGTCACGGGGCCGGTCGTCTACGTCCGGTCTGAGACCGAGAACGGCAAGAGCCAGTACGTGACCCTCCACCTCGACCGGAGGTTCCGCCTCCAGCCGAACCCCGCCGTCGCCCCGTGACGGGCGCCCCTCCCGGCCGCCCCCCGGCGCGCTCTTGACAAGCCCACCCCGTTAGAATATCATTCGGGCAAATCCGGAAGACGTTCATGGGATGACGACAATGCCAAAAGGGACCGAACCGAGCCTCGAGAAAAAGAAATCCGCTCCGCCCTCCGAACCGAAGATCACCCTGCTCATCTTCTGCCCGTCCGACATCATCCTCGCCGGGATCCTGAGGGCCCTCGAAGCGGACCCCGACCTCGACATCCTCAACATCGAGAAGAACACCATCGAGTCGTTCATCGACTCCATCAAGAAGCTCAAGCCGCAGGTCATTCTCTTCGCCCACATGGAGCCCCTGCCGAACCTCCGCGAGATCTGCAAGGCCATCCGGGAGATCTCCAAGGCCCAGGGCCGCTCCCAGCTCCTGCTCCTCGGCAGCATCCCTGCCCACGAGGAGATCGTCAATCTCATCAACGCCGGCGCCCGGGGCTACTTCGACCTCAACGATTCCTCGACCCAGCTGGCCGAGGCCGTCCACGGCATCCACAAGGGCGAGATCTGGCTTCCCCGGGACAAGATGTCGAGCATCATGGACCGCATCATCTCCGTCGTCGGCCGCGACCTCAAGGAGAAAACGCTCGACCAGCTGACGCCGACCGAGTTCCAGGTGCTCCGGCTCATCGGCCAGGGCAAGAGCAACGACGAGATCGCGGAGCTCATGTTCATCAGCAAGAACACCGTCCGCTCCCACATCAAGAGCATCTACGCCAAGCTCGACACCCACAGCCGGCTGCAGCTGGCGCTCTACGCCATCAACTCGGCCCTGTTTTGAGCCAAGAAACGAGGACGCCATGACCAAGAGAGCCGCCGCGAAAAAGACGATCAAGAAGCTCCCGAAGGACCTGAGCATCAACCGCCGCCGGGAATGGCGGTTCGACCTGCCCCTCAAGGCCGTCATCGAGGGCCAGTCCCCGGCCGGCCGGAAGTTCCACGAGGAAACGAAGCTCGAGAACATCTCCTCTGGGGGGGCCTACTTCTCCCTCGACTCCGGCGTCGTCGTCGGCTCGAAGCTCAACCTCATGATCGAGCTGCCGTCCAAGCTCACCGACGGCAAGAAGATGCGGCTCCTCATCGGCGGCATCACCGTTCGGCTCGAGAAGCCCAGCCTGAAGTCCCGGAAGCAGAACGTGGCCATCCGCTTCAGCGACGAGTTCCGGGTCCTGCCCACGGCCAAGAAAAAATAGCGTGCTCCGCGTCGCCTTGACCGGGGGGATCGCCTGCGGCAAGTCCGTCGTCTCCAGCCTGTTCCGGGCCAAGGGCTGCGCCGTCGATAATGCCGACGAGACCGCCCGCGTCCTCATGTCCCCCGGCCGCTCCGCCTGGAAAAAGGTCGTCGCCCGCTTCGGCCGCGGCATCCTCGCCCCCGGCCGGACGATCGACCGCGCCGAGCTCGGGCGGATCGTCTTCGCGGATGCGGCCGCCCGCCGGTCCCTCGACGCCATCGTCCATCCCCTCGTCCTGGCCGAGCAGGAACGGCTGGCGCGCCGGCTCGAGCGGGCCGGCCGGGTGCCGATCTTCGTCTCCGAGGCGGCCCTGACGGTCGAGGCCGGCTACGCCCGTCTCTTCGATAAGGTCGTCGTCGTCCACTGCCGGCCGTCCGTCCAGCTCCGCCGGCTCATGGCCCGCGCCGGCATCGGCCGGGCCGTGGCCCGGCGCCGCGTCTCCGCCCAGATGCCCCTCAAAGAGAAGCTGAAGCATGCCGACTACGCCATCGATACCTCGGGCTCTCTCGCCGACACGGTCGAGCAGGCCGAGCGGATCTACGCCTTGCTTCTCCAGGACGCCGAGCTCAAGCGCCTGTCCGCCAAGAATCGGTCCGCCCGCGGCCGTCGGCCAAGCCGATAAAGCGGCGCTCAGTCAACCCCTCGAGTCCCCGGCATGAATGCCGGGGCTTGTTCGGGGTTAACCC
>JBBISK010000201.1:0-4829 GCA_037441295.1 Candidatus Aminicenantota bacterium
CGCCGTACGGTCCCCAGCAAACGAATTACCCGAGACCGTATCTGTATTTTTCTCAATAATTCTTGATAATTATCCGGGCTTTGGATTACTCAAGGACGGAGACTCAATTATGATCACGGGCGAATTCCAGAAGGTGGATTCGCAAGGGGTTTTCCTAAGGCTAAGGACGCTCTCGCGTAAAAGACCACCGAAAAACTAATTAGCTTGAAGTGGGCTGCTCCCCCGGCGCGGACGGAGGAGAGTTTCTGGCCAGCGTTCTCCCCGCGCGCCGTTTGACAATCCCGGGCGGCTCTTCTATAAGAAGTTCTTCTGCCATGGCCGCCCGCAACATGATGCCCCCGCCCGCCGCCGCGGAGACGTGTCCCCCCGCCACCTTCTGGAACCGCGACTTCCTTTTCGGCATCTCCGGCTTCTTCTGCCTCTACATGGCCGTCTCGCTCTTCTTCTACCTGCCCGTCTTCCTCAAGCCGTTCACGGCGCGCCAGAGCCAAGTCGGCCTCATCATGGGCATCTTCAGCATCGTCGCCATCGCCGTCCGGCCGCTCTTCGGGAGGATGATCGACGTCCGCGGCGGCCGTCCGCTCGCCGTGGCCGGAATCGCCCTTCTGGCCGCCGGCGTCCCGTTCTTCCACCTCGTCCACGACGCGGGCTGGCTGCCCCTCCTCCTGCGGGCCGTCATGGGCGCGGGCTGGGGGGTCAGCATGTCGGCCACGATCTCCCTCTGCTCGGACCTGGCGCCGGCCGACCGGCTGGCCAGGTCCATGGGCATCATCGGCGTCGCGGGGCTCGTCGCCAACGCCCTCGGCCCGCTCGCGGCCGAGGAGGTCAGCCGCCGCTTCGGCTTCGGCCGGGTCTTCGACGCGGCCCTGGTTTTCCTGGGGCTGGCCCTCGTCGGTGTCCTCGCCGCCCGCTGCCGCCCCAAGCCGAAAGCGCAAGGGGCGGGGGAGGGCTTCGGGGTCCTCCGCCGGGTGCCGCTCGCGGTCGTCCTCATCGTCGCGGCCATGCCCGTCTTCCACGGCGCGATCCGCGGCGTCATCATCTACTTCATCGCCGTCTTCGGGCGGTCGATCGGGCTCGAGCGCGTCGGCTCCTTCTTCCTCGTCTTTTCGCTGGCCGCCATCCTGACGCGTTTCGGCACGGGCGACCTCTCGGACCGCTTCGGCCGGAAGACGATCATCCTGCCCGCGGCCCTCATCATCTGCGCGAACCTCTTCCTCATCGCGCGCATCCGGACGACGCCGCTTCTCGTCGGGACGGCCTTCCTCGGCGGCATCGGCCAGGGCCTTATCTATCCGGCCCTGAGCACTTACATCATCGATTTCATGGGGCGGGCGAATAAGGGGCTGGCCATCAGCATGTACAACTCCCTGTTCGACGTCGGGATGGGCGCCGGCGCGCCGCTCTTCGGCTGGATCGCCGACCTCATGGGATACCGGCGGATGTACGTCTTCGCCGGGTTCTTCCTTCTCGCGGCCACGGCGGTCTTCATGGCGAAAGCGCCGGTGACCGAGAAACAGTCCATCGGGGAGGTGCCTTATGTGTCAGGGTGACAAGGAAGCGCACGACATCATCGTGGCGCGGCGGACGATCCGCCGCTTCCGGCCGGAGCCGCTGCCTCCGGGGACGCTCGAGGCGCTCGTCGACGCGGCCCGGCTGGCCCCGTCGGCGGCCAATATGCAGCCGCTCGAGTTCGTCGCCGTTGACGACCCGCGGACATGCGCCGAGGTTTTCCCGTGCCTGAAGTGGGCCGCCTATATCGCGCCCGCCGGAGACCCCAAGCCGGGCGAGGAGCCCGCGGCCTACGTCGTGACACTCGTCAACACCAAGGTCCGGGAGAAGATGTTCGAGTACGATGTGGGCGCGGCCGTGGAGAACATGATCATCTCGGCCCTGGGCGAGGGCATCGGCAGCTGCTGGATGCTCTCGATCGACCGGGACAGGCTCAAGGCGATCCTGGGTGTGCCCGACGGCTACCGCATCGACTGCGTCCTCGCCCTCGGCTATCCGGCCGAAGACCCGGTCGCCGAGGACCTCACGGAGTCCCAGAAGTACTGGAAGGACGGGGAGGGGCGGCTCCACGTCCCGAAGCGGACGCGGGCCGCCGTCCTTCACCGCAACCGCTTCTGATTATTGGCCGGCGACGGTCATCTCGGCGACCTTGACCGTCGGCCCGGTTACGGGGCTGAAGAAGTCGAGGTCGTTCCCCACCGCCTCGATGCCCTCGAGGAGCGCCGCCAGGTTCCCCGAGATCGTGACCTCCGAGACGGGATAGGCGACCTCGCCGTCCTCGACCCATAGCCCGAAGGCGCCGCGCGAGATGTCGCCGCTGACGGGGTTCAGCCCGTGGCCCAGGGTCCGGGTGAGGATGAGCCCCCTCTTCGTGCCGGCGATGATCTCCGCAGGCGTCCGGGTCCCCGGGAGGAGGTAGAAGTTGTTGGGGCTGACGCCGCCGCCGTCCGCGTTGCCCGTGGACTTGAGCCCGAGCTTGCGGGCGGCGTAGGTGTTGCAGAGGTAGCTCGTGAGGACCCCTTCGGAGACGACCGTCGTCCGCCGCGACGGGAGCCCGTCGGAATCGAACGGCCGCGTCCCGAGCGCGCCCGGCATGAGCCCGTCGTCGACGACGGTGACCCGCTCGTTCCCGATCCGCTGGCCCAGCTTCCCGGCGAGGAAGGTCGCCTTCTGGTAGACGGCCGTCCCGGTGACACAGCCGAACAGGAAGCCCATGAGCCAGGCCGTCTGGGTCGGCTCGAAGATGACGGGGACGTTCTGGGTCCTGATCTTGCGCGGCCGGAGCTGCCGCACGGTCCGCTCGACCGCGACACGGGCGATCTCCTCGGGGGATGCCAGGTCCCGGAAATGCCGCTTGGCCGAAAACCACGAATCCTCGACCTTGTCGTCCGTGCCGCCCGCCTGGAGGCCGACGCTCAGCTCGCAGTAGGTCTGCTCGAACTCGCCGACGAAGCCGTTCGAGTTGACGAGGACCGTGCGGGCCTCGTCCGTGCCGAAGTTGGCGCCGTAGGAGTTCGTGATGCGCCGGTCGCGGAGGGCGATCCGCTCCGTCTCGCGGGCCAGGCGGATCTTCGTCTTGGTATCGAGCCCGGCCACGGCCGGGTCGTGGAGACGGAGGGACGCCGCTTCCACCGTCTTGCTTTCGAGCGGGGCCAGCCCCGAGAACTCGTCCGGGCTGGCCAGCCCGGCCCTCCGGACGGCGTTTCGGACGAGCCGCCTGAGCGTCGCCGGGGCCAGGTCCGATGAGCTGGCGTAGGCCGTCCGCTTGTCCTTGATGACCTTGAGCCCGCAGACGCGCGAGTCGGCCTCGACGAGGTGCTCGATGCGGCCCCGGCGGACGTCGACGTCGAACTCGCGGCCGTCGACGACCGAGACCTCGACCTCGTCCGCGCCGCACTTGCGGGCGTGGGCGACAAGCCGCTCCGCAAGCGCCCGGAGCTCCTTCACGTCCGGCCCCCGACGGTCATCTTCGAGATGCGGAGGGTCGGACAGCCGTCCGCGACCGGGACGTCCTGGCCCTCCTTGCTGCAGGTCCCCGTCTGGAGGCCGAAGGCGAGGTCAGAGCCGGCCCGGTCGAGACGCTTGAGGATATCGATGTTCGTGCCGATCAGGGTTGCCTGTTTGACGGGGGCGGTCAGCTTCCCGCCCTCGATGAGGTAGCCGAGACTGACCGAGAAAGTGAACTTGCCCGAGTCCTCGACCTGGCCGCCCGACAGGCTCGCGACATAGAAGCCCTTGTTGACGGACCTCACGATCTCCTCGGGCGCGTGCTCGCCGCGGGCGATGTAGGTGTTGGCCATGCGGGGGATGGGGGCGTGGGTGTAATCCTGACGGCGGCCGTGCCCGGTCAGCGGCCGGCCCATGATCCCGGCCGACAGCCGGTCCTGGAGGAAGCCCTGGACGACGCCCTTCTCGATGAGGAGTGTGCGGCGCGGCGCCGTCCCCTCGTCGTCGACGTCGTAGGAGCCGCGGAAGGCGGGGATGGTCGGGTCGTCGTAGATCGTGACCAGGTCGGAGCCGACCTTCTTCCCCATCTTGTTCCAGAAGATGGAGGTCTTTTTGCGGTTGAAGTCGGCCTCGAGGAGGTGGCCGACGGCCTCGTGGATGAGGACGCCGCTGTGGCCCGGGGCGAGGACGATGGGCATCTCCCCGGCCGGCGCGTCCACGGCCTCGAGGAGGAGCAGGGCCTCGCGGGCGGCCTCCTCGCCGATGGCGCGGGGCGTGAGCGTGTCCTTGAAGTATTCGAGCCCGACCCGGCCGCCGCCGCCTGAGAAACCGTATTCGCGCTGGCCGGCCTTCTCGGAGATGGCGACGCAGACGAGCTTGACCATGGGCCGCGTGTCGCGGACCAGGAGTCCGTTCGAGTTCAGAATGACGATATGCGAAACGCTGTCCTGGAAATAGGCCTTGACCTTGGCGATGCGTCCGTCGGTCTTCTGGGCCGCGCCGTAGGCCTCCTGGACCAGGCCGATCTTTTTCTTCAGGCCGGCGCGCGCGGCGGGCGTGCCGACGCGGTAGACGGTCTTGCGGGAACGCCGCGGGCGGAGCGGGGCCGGGCGGGCCTTCGCTTTTCCCGAGGCGATGGCGGAGGCGGTCAGGGCAGCCTGGCGGACCTTGTCGAGGGCGAGGTCGTTCGTGTAGCCGAAGCCGGTCTTGTCGCCCGAAAGGACGCGGATGCCCAGGCCGAGGCCGACGCTCTCGGCCGTCTCCTTGATGATGTCCTCCTCCATGTTGACGAAATCGTAGCTGCGGTGCTCCATGTAGATCTCGGCGAAATCCCCGCCGGAGGAGAGGGCGAGGCCGAGGACCTGCCTGAGGTC
>JBBISK010000202.1:0-4817 GCA_037441295.1 Candidatus Aminicenantota bacterium
GGTCGCCCTCGTCGCCTCGACCCTCTTCGTCCTGAGGCGGAAGGCCCGGCGGGCCGGCGAGGTCTATGAAGGCTACCGCGTGCCGCTCTACCCCGTCGTCCCGATCGTCTTCATCGCCTTCCAGCTGACGGTGTCCTTCAACGTCCTCCTCAACAAGCCGCGCGAGGCCCTCTACGGGGCGATCTTCTTCGCCCTCGGCTTCCCGGTCTTCCTGTTCATGCGCCGCGTCAGCGGGAAGGGCCGGCCTCCAGTGACGGCAGACGACGGGGGCCCGGGCCGAGCCTAGCCGTTTCATATAAGAGAGGGGGGAATATGGCGCCTTCCGTCATCCGTCGTCTTCTCGCGCTTCCGGCCGTCGCGCTCTGCGTTGTCCAGCTCCCGGGACGGGCCGCCCCGCGTCCGGGAGCGGAGGACGGAGTCTCCCTGCCCGCCTATGATTTCCGGATCGAGGACGGCTGGCTCAAGATGAAGGACGGGGTCCGGCTGGCCGCGACCTATTACAGGCCCGTGCCGCGCTCGCTCGGCGAACGCTTCCCGGTGCTCTTCGAGTTCCTGCCCTACCGGAAGGACGACGGCGGCTATATCGGCGTCTACTCGCTCTACACCTACTTCGTCCGCCGCGGCTACATCCTGGCCCGGGTCGATATACGGGGCACGGGCGCGTCGGAGGGGACGTTCCCGCTGCGGGAGTATTCCGAGCGGGAGCTCGACGACGCCGTCGAGTCGATCGACCAGCTCTCGCGGCTGCCGGCCGCCAACGGCAGCGTCGGCATGTGGGGCATCTCGTGGGGCGGCTTCAACGCCATCCAGGTCGCCATGCGCCGGCCGCCGGCCCTCAAGGCGATCCTGGCCGCGTGCGCCACGGACGACCTTTACCACGACGACGTCCATTACATCGACGGCGCCTTCCATGTCGACGAATGGGCCTTCTGGTTCGACCACTCCAAGGGCCTCCCCCGCTCGCCGGATTATCCCCTCGACGAGGCCTACTTCCGCGAGCGCTTCGATTCCTATCCGGGACTCCTGACCTATCTCAAGCAGCAGAGAGACGGCGAATTCTGGAGCCGGAATTCCCTTCGTGGCCAGTACGAGAGGATCCAGGTTCCCTGTTATCTCATCGGCGGTCTTCTCGACGGCTACCGGGACAGCATCCCTCGGATGCTCGAGAAAATGAAGGTCCCCCTCAAGGCCGAGGTCGGTCCCTGGAACCACGCCTGGCCCGACGACGGGACCCCGGGCCCAAACTACGAGTGGCGGTACGAGGCCGTCCGGTGGTGGGACCAATGGCTGAAGGGGAAGGAGACCGGGGTCCGCCGCGACCCCCGGCTGGTCATTTATCTTCGGGCCGGACACGCCCCCGACGCCGGACTGACTATGACGCCCGGCCGCTGGCTCGCCGGCGACTGGCCCATCCCCGGGACGGCCTGGAAAAAGCTCTATCCGGCCGCGGACGGACGCCTGGCGGAGAGGCCGAGCATGGCCGGCGCCGACTCTCTCTTCTACGTTCCGAGCTACGGCATCAGCACGGGTTTGTGGTGGGGCGAGCCAACCGGCGACATCCGGCCCGACGACGCCGGCGGCCTAGTTTATGACGGCGCCGTCCTCCGGGAGAAGGTCGAGATCGCCGGCCTGCCCCGCGTCCGCCTCCGCGTGAAGGCCGGCGCCCCTCTGGCCCATTGGGTGGCGCGGCTCGAGGACGTCCTTCCAGACGGCCGGGTGGCGCTTATCGCCGGCGGCCTGCTCAACGGGTCCCAACGGCGCTCGCGCCTGCGGCCGGAGCCGCTTATCGCCGGGCAATCCTATGACCTCGAGTTCGACCTCCACTTGACGACATGGACGTTCGAGCCCGGCCATCGAGTCCGTTTGGCCATCTCCAACTCCCTCTTCCCGATGATCTGGCCCACGCCCTATTCGATGACGACGACCCTCCTCACGGGCGTCGAGGCCACGTGTGTCGAATTGCCGGTCATCCCCGCCGGACGCCTCGGCGCGCCGTCCTTCAAGCCCGCCGAGAAGCGCGAGGTCCGGACGGACGCCCGGGACCTCGGGAGCGACGTTTGGCCCCAGGGCACGAGCGAGTGGAAGCGCGACACCGTCCGCGGCCTGGTCACCTACACGTGGAGCGGCAAGAGCCGTTACGAGATCGGCGACCGCCGCTTCGAGGCGACGGAAAAGAACGTCTACGAGACCCATGAGTCCGATCCCGCGGAATCCCGGTTCCTCGGGGAGGACAGCGACCGGATTGTCGTCGGGGGGCGGACGATCGACGTCCTGACATCGGTCGAGATCCGCTCCGAAGTGGGGAACTTCTATGTCACGTTCGTCCGCCGTGTCCTCGAGAACGGCCGGGCCGTGCGCGAGCGGACTTGGCGAGAGACGATCCCGAGGACCTTCCAGTAGCCCGGGCGGCCGCGTGATACAATAGACGCAGGAGACGAGAAGAGGAGGGGCCGATGGAGAATGTCCGCAAGATCAAGAAAGTCTTCATCAGCCAGCCCACGCTCGAAGGGGCCGGCGTCCATCTCCACCGCGGCTTCGGCTTCCGCGAGGTGCCGATGTTCGACCCCTTCCTGATGTTCGACGACTTCCGCCAGGACGACCCGGACAAGTACCTGCCGGGCTTCCCCTGGCATCCCCACCGCGGCATCGAGACGATCACCTACATGATCCGCGGCACGGCCGCGCACGGCGACAGCATGGGGAACAAGGGCGTCATCGGCCCCGGCGACGTCCAGTGGATGACGGCGGGCGGCGGCATCATCCACCAGGAGATGCCCAAGGGCGCCAAGGACGGCCGCATGGGCGGCTTCCAGCTCTGGGCCAACCTGCCCGCCGCGCAGAAGATGATGGAGCCGCGCTACCGCGACGTGAAAAAGGACGACATCCCGGAGGTCGAGCTGCCCGGCGGCGTCACGGCCCGGGTCATCTGCGGCGCGGTCGGCAAGGCGCGCGGCCCGGTCCGGGACATCGTCATCGACCCCGAGTATATCGACGTGGCCATGCCACCGGGCGCCGAGTTCGTCCATCCGACCAAGCCCGGCCACACCGTCATCGGCTACGTCTTCGAGGGCCAGGGTTGCTTCTCGGGGGACGGCCGGCCCTCCTCCTACGACGTCGAGCGGGCCAGCTACTTCGACCTCGAGCAGAAGCCGTTCCTCGGGGACCGCTCCGTCGTCCTCTTCGGCGACGGCAACCTGGTCAAGGTCGCCACGACCGATTCCGGGGTCCGCTTCCTGCTCATCTCGGGGCGGCCGCTTGGCGAGCCCGTGGCCTGGCAGGGCCCGATCGTCATGAACACGCAGGAGGAGCTGCGGACGGCCTTCCGGGAGTACCGGAACGGCACGTTCGTCAAGCACGCCACGCCGTCCCGCGCGAAGTAGCGTAAGACGGGGACACGTACCTTCGTGTCCCGGGGACGCAAAGGTACGTGTCCCCAGGCCTGTCCGGTTATTAATGGAATAAAATCAGCTGGTTAGGGTCAGCTCCCTTTTCGCCTGCATTTTCGCTTTGGCTAAGTAACTCATTTAAAGGAGTTTGGCTGAAAGGGTTCACGCTGATCACCTGTAAAATAGTGTAGGGTTGGCGGTCGGTTCTAAGCTTTTTTTTGACGATGGCGACTAAGGCATAGACGGCGAGGGCGATCCAGATCTGGGTCATCACGGCGTTCTTCGAGGTTCCGAAGAAGGCCTTGATATGCAGGTGTTGTTTGATCCAGCGGAAGAACAGCTCGATTTTCCAGCGGTCCTTATAAAGGGCTGAGATGGTCGAGGCGGGAAGCCCGAAATGGTTCGTCAGGAGATGGAAGTTCGGTTGGTCCTGGTCCAAGAGGCCGATGCGGCGGAGTCGCTCGGGATAGAACCTGGGGCTCGCCACGCCTGTCAGTTCGATCGTCTGGTCGCAGCGCAACCCTTGTCGGTGATCGACGGCGTGCGAATAAAGCCGGCGGAACCGCAGGCCCCGTCGGGCCCGAATGATAAAGAAGGCTCGGTGGAGATGCAACCTGTAGAGTCTCTTGAAGCAGATATATCCCCGGTCCATGACATAGAAGCTGCCGGGCTCAGGGATGATCTCATCGAGGACGAGGACATCGTGGACACGGCCGTCCGTAACCCTGATAAAGGTCGGGATGGAGCCACGCAAGTCAAGCAGGGTGTGGAGCTTGACGGCCGCCTTCTGTTGTTGGAAGGGAGCCCAGGGGAAAAGGGACAGACAAAGGTCGATCGTCGTCGAGTCAAAGGCATAGACTGTCTCGTTCAACTCGACCCCGAGCTCCTCATCGCGATAGAGAAGACGGGCCCGATCGATGAGGACACGGGCGAAGTCGGCATAAATGCGCCAATCACGATGTTCGTTGGCGTCGGCCAGGGTGCTTCTGGAGACACGACCCCGGAAGCCGCAATGATAGAGCCGACCTGGGATCGACCGGAGGCAGGCCTCGATATCGCGCAGGCTGTCTCGAAAGGTCAGCTGGGCGAAGGCCATGCAAAGGAACTGGTCCCAACAGGAAAAGCTCTTGACCTTGTAATGGCCTCGATAGCGTGCGACACAGCGGTTGAACTCGTGTCGAGGGATAAAATCCATAAGCTGAGCGAGGACTGTTCGGCCAGTGTTCATCGACCACTCCTTGCCCCGCAGAGGGCTCAGGAATGGCCATACACCCAACAGGGAAGGCCGTTCAAATCGAAAACGGCCGAAAATGGCTCTTACTCAAAATTATCCAACAAGTTAGAAGACCTTAGAAAAGCAACGTCCGGACAGGCCTGGTCTCGACCATCTTTTTGTTTCCCATAGTCGGCATGATCCTAAATAAAACTGGG
>JBBISK010000203.1:0-4801 GCA_037441295.1 Candidatus Aminicenantota bacterium
CCCGTCCGCGGTCAGCTCGTAGCCGGACTCATCGCTCTTCCCCGCCTTGACCGAGACGCGGTGGAAGCGGAACTTCGGCTCCTTGTGCTCGATGGTGATGGTCGTCGAATCGAACTTGGCCCAGCTGGCCAGCTGGCTCCGCTGGGGGTCGATGACCCAGACCCCGGAGAAGTCGGGCTTGGCCGGGGCGGCCGCGGCGAGCATGGCCGCGGCGGCCAGCACGGCCGCCAGGGTGAAAACAAGACGTTTGAGCATCTGAGCACCTCTAAACTAGCGTTACTCCTGTCCCCGGCCCACTGTCAACAGGTTGTCTCTCTGATCCGTCCCGGCCATTGACAAGCCACGGGGCCGCGTTTATGATCCCTACCAGGTCAGTTAGGGGAATTGCGGTCGCAGAAAACGCTCCCGGCCCCATGCGCGGGGGCTTTTCTCATTTCTTATCGAGGAGGGGGTCGATGAAACCCATCAGATCGGTTGTGGCTTGTCTCGTCCTCGCGGTCGTCGCTTTGGCCTTCGCCATGCCCGCGCCCGCCCAGGATAAGAAGCCGCAGCTCTGGTTCGTCGAGGACTACGCGGTCAAGCCGTCCATGGTGGTCCAGTTCGAGGCCGTGGTCAAGGAGTTGAACGGCTCTGTCTGGACGGCCTTCGCTTGGCCCTGGGCCATGGAAACGTACTCCACGGAGGACTTCCATTATTATTTCTGCTATCCCTTCGAAAGTCTGACGGAGGTCGCCAAGGCCTTCGCCACCTTCGACGGAATCCTGGCCAAGCTCGGGGAGCAGAAGTGGGACGCCCTCAACAAGAAGTTCGGTGGCGCGAGCGAATATTTCAAGCAGACCACGGTCACCTTCAGCCCCGAGCTCTCTTACATCCCCGAAAAGCCACGCTTGAAGCCCGAGGAAATGACGTTCGTCTATTGGGGCTTTTGCTCCGTCCTGCCCGGGAAAGAAAAGGAGTTAGAGGCCCAGTTCAAGAAGATCGTGGCGCTGTTCAAGGCTAAGAATATCGACAGCGGCTTCAACACCTGGGTCGGCGGGATCGGGTACGAATCTCCCCTCTACATCTACACGGAATCCGGTAAGTCCCCGTCCGATTTTTGGCTGAACTCCGAGAAGGTCATGAAGATCGTCGACCCGGAGGCCACCAAGCTCTGGAACGAGACGCTGGCCCTGATGCGGAAATACGAGTTCAAGATGGGCGCTTATCGGCCCGACCTGTCCTACCATCCCGTGAAGAAGTGAGGCGGCCGCCCCGGAAAGCTAGTTGACTTCGCCCATCCGCCGGGCCGCCTCAGCCTGCGACGATCTCGTATCTCGCCGCGATGGGAACGCTGGCTCGGAGCATGACCCAGACCGGGCAAAAGCGGTCCTCGGAAAGGGCAAAGGCCTTTTCGACCGAGGCTCCGTCGACCCGCCCCCCGCGGAATTCGAAGAGAAGCTCGATCGAGGTGAGGACGGTCGGATGGACCTCTTTCTTCGTGCCGTGGGCCCGGACGGTCAGCTCCCGGACCTCCTGCCCCATCCGCCCGAGCAGGCCGACGACGACCTGGCCGCTGCAGCCGCACAGGCTGGTCACGAGGAGCTCGAGCGGGGTGAAGCCCTCGACCGGCAGGCCCTCCTTGGCGAAATCGATGTCCACGGTCCTGCCGGACCTGTCCGATGTCGCCTCGAACTTCATCCCGCCCTTGAAGACGGCTTCCGACTTGACCTCGATCCCCATGTCACGGCTCCTTTCGCCCGCGGCCCGGCGGACGCCTGCGTACAGTATCCGACACCTCCCGGCGCCGCGTCAACGCTGGCGTTGACGTTGATGGCGTTGACGGCGGGGACGAGCGGAGATATCATCCTGGACGACCCTAACCCAGGAGCCCGTCATGAAGACCCGCATCTCGAGAACGATCATGATCGCCGTAGGGCAGGCCCTGGCCGCCGCGCTGGTCGCCATCGCCCTGTCCGGTCCCGCCGGCCCGCCCCCGCCCAAGCCCGAGTTCGTCATCACCCAAGCCATGATCCCCATGCGGGACGGGGTCAAGCTCCACACCGTCGTTTTCACGCCGAAGAAGGCCGCCGGCCCCCTGCCGTTCCTGATGCTGCGGACACCGTACGGGACGCCCGATTCGGACGCCCTCCTCACGGGCGAGCCCTACAAGGAGCTCGTCGCGGAGGGCTACATCTTTGTCTTCCAGGACATCCGCGGCCGCTACCGCTCGGAAGGCCGCTTCGTCATGCAGCGGCCGCCGCGCGACAGGAGCGACCCGCGGGCCATCGACGAATCGACGGACGCCTACGACACCGTCGACTGGCTGCTCAAGAACGTGCCGCGAAACAACGGCCGTGTCGGCCTCCGGGGCGTCTCCTACGACGGCTGGCTCGCGGCCATGGCCATGCTCGACCCGCATCCGGCACTCAAGGCCGTCTCGCCGCAGGCCTCGCCGGCCGACATGTACCTCGGCGACGACTTCCACCACAACGGCGCCTTCCGCCTGAGCTACGGCTTCGAGTACGCGGCGGAGATGGAGACGTCCAAGGAGAACTCCCTCTTCCGCTTCGACCTCTACGACACGTACGAGTGGTACCTCCGGCTCGGGCCGCTCTCGGCCGTGAACGAGCGCTACCTCCACGGCAAGATCCCGAGCTGGAACGATTTCGTCGCCCACCCGAACTACGACGCCTTCTGGCGGAAGCAGGCCATGGCCGGCTACCTCGTCCGGGTCACGGTGCCGACGCTCGACGTCGCCGGCTGGTGGGACCAGGAGGACTTCTACGGGCCGCAGAAGATCTACGAGACGCTCGAGCCCCTGGACCGGGAAGGGAAGAGCTTCTTCGTCGCCGGGCCCTGGAACCACGGCGGCTGGATGCGGACGGGCGGCGACCGCCTGGGCCGGATCAAGTTCGGCGCCGACGCCTCGAAGTATTTCCGGGAGAAGATCCAGGCGCCGTTCTTCGCCCATTACCTCAAGGACAAGGGCGGCTGGGACGTCCGCGAAGCGATCACCTTCGAGACGGGGACGAACGCCTGGCAGCGCTATGACAAATGGCCGCCCCGGGACCTGACCGAGGACAGGAATCTCTACTTCCGCGAGGACGGGACGCTCTCGTTCGAGGCGCCGCAGGACGCCGATGAGGGCCGCGCGACCGACAGCTACGTTTCGGACCCGGCCCATCCCGTCCCCTACCGGCCGCGGCCGGTCGAGCCGACCTACGACCCGCGCGGCACCGGCTGGTACACCTGGCTCGTGGGCGACCAGCGCTTCGTCCACCTGCGTCCGGACGTCTTGAGCTGGCAGACGGCGCCGCTCGCGGCGGACGTCACGGCGACCGGGAAGATCTCGGCCAAGCTCTTCGCCTCGACGACGGGCACGGACAGCGACTGGGTCGTCAAGCTCATCGACGTCTATCCCGAGGACTATCCGGCCGAGCCGGCCATGGGGGGATACGAGCTGATGATCGCCGACGAGGTCTTCCGCGGCCGATTCAGGGCGGGCTTCGAGAAGCCGGCGCCGCTCGTCCCGGGCGCGGTCACGGACTACACGATCGACCTCCACGCCGCCGACCATCGCTTCCTCAAGGGCCACCGGATCATGGTCCAGGTCCAGAGCACCTGGTTCCCGCTCATCGACCGGAACCCGCAGACCTTCGTCGACAACATCTTCCTGGCCAAGGCCTCGGACTACCGGCCGGCCACCCAGCGCGTCTTCCGCTCCAAGGCGCATCCGTCGCACCTCGTGCTGCCCGTCAAGAAATAGAGGCAAAAAGGGACTGCCCCCGCAGGGGACTGTCCCTCTTCTCTTAAGTGCTTATGTATATCAGCCCGCTAATCTTCCCCGAAGAAGTGCGGGCGGAGCTCTTCCTCCGGGACGAACCGGAGAGCCTGGCGGTAGATCGCTTGGATCGTGCCCGGGGCGAGCTCGCGATGGAGGGGAACGGTCAGCACCTGAGGAGTCCGGCCTTCGGCCTTGCGCTTCAGTTTGGCGTGGCTGCCGCGGGTCGAGGCGACCGAGAACCCGAACCCGTGGAGAATGCGAAGGATCTGCCTGGCCGACAGGCGCTTAAGCCTCGGCATCGGCGGAGAGAGAGTCCTCGAACGTAAGGGCGATCCTCGGCGACCTGGTGAGCCCGAATAAGCCCGGCTCCTCGCCCTCGAGATGGAGCAGGATTGCTTCCTTCAGGTTGACCAGGAGCTCGTCGAGCGACCTCCCCTGGGTCACCAGGGCCAGCTCGAGTCCCTCGGCCACGTAGAAGCCAGCCGACCGCCGGACGGCCACGTGGATCGTGTCATGGGGCGGGCCCGGGGCGGCGTAGCCCACCGGGCTCTCTTCGACGCGGCCTCGCGACGTCCGTTCGGCCCGCCAGGCCGGGAGGATCTCGTATTCCCCGCGGGCCAGCCGGCGGAAATAGGGCCATCTATGCGGATGGTTCTTCGGCGCGTTGACGCAACACCGGCTGACGATATGTGTACGGACCGAACTCTCCTTCAAGTAAGGCAAGGCACGGACGACATCGAGGACATGAAATGTCCTCTCGCCTCGTTCCCGGCAGATCCGCCGCGCCGTCAGAAGAACCTCTTCGTGAATCGCCATCTCCTGTCCCTCCCGCGGGCATGTTAACACTTGTATATTCTATTTGTCAAGTTGTTAATCAGGGGCGGGAGAAGCATCCAAACCTCCCCGGGCAGGAAGAACCGCAGGGACGGTCCGCGAAGGAAAGAACCAGGAGGGACGTTGCCAAGCTGAGGGCGGGTTATATCTCCTGGTGCTCGGTCCGCTTGATGATCTCGTTCTGGAGCTCGGTCGAGCAGTCGA
>JBBISK010000204.1:0-4774 GCA_037441295.1 Candidatus Aminicenantota bacterium
GGTCGCCTCCTCGGTCGCCGCCCTCCTCCTGAAGAGCGAAGGACACGAGGTCGCGGGCGTGACCATGACGCTCTGGCGCGAGGGCTCCCCGTGCGGCGGGACCGGCCGGAGCGCCTGCTACGGGCCGGGCGAGGAGAAGGACGTGCGGGCGGCCGGGCTCGTCTGCGCCCGCCTCGGCATCCCGCACCATGTCTTCGACTGCGCGGAGGACTACGAGCGGGCCGTGCTCCGCGATTTCCGGGATGAGTACCGGGCCGGCCGGACCCCGAACCCGTGCGTCCGCTGCAACCCGATGGTCAAGTTCGGCGTCCTGCCCGACGCGGCCCGCCGCGCCGGCCTTCTCTTCGACCGCTTCGCCACCGGGCACTATGCCCGGACCGGGTTCGACCCCGCCTCGGGCCGGCATCTCCTGAAAAAGGCCCTCGACCCGCGCAAGGACCAATCCTACTTCCTCTACCGGCTCTCCCAGGCCCAGCTCCAGACGACGCTCTTCCCCCTCGGCGGGCTCCTGAAGAGCCGGGTGCGGGAGATCGCCCGCGAGGCGGGCCTCCCGGTCCACGACCACCCGGAAAGCCAGGACTTCTACGACGGCGACTGGACCGAGCTCGTCCGCGGGCCCGAGGCCGAAGGGGACATCGTCGACGCCGCGGGCCGCGTCCTCGGCCGGCACCGGGGGATCTGGCACTACACCGTCGGCCAGCGCAAGGGACTGGGCATCGCCGCGGCCGCCCCGCTCTACGTCGTCGCCATCGACGCCGCCCGGAACCGGGTCGTGGTCGGCTCGGAGAGCGAGACGCTCCGCCGCTCCTGCGTCGCGTCGGACTGCGCGTGGGTCGCCGTCGAGCGGCTGGAGGGAACGACGGAGGTTGAGGTCAAGGTCCGCTCGGGCGGCCGCCCCGCCGCGGCCCGCGTCTCGCCCCTCCCGGACGGCCGGGCCCTCGTCGCGTTCACGGCGCCGCTCGCCGCTGTCACGCCCGGGCAGTCCGCGGTCTTCTACCTGGACGAGGTCGTCCTCGGCGGCGGCGTCATCGACTCCGCTTCTCCCTGAGCGAAGCCCGCGGGCCGCGCCGCTAGCGGATATAAAGATAGATCGTATGCTCCGTCCCCCGCTCGTCCTCGAGCGTGGCTTCGCCGGCACGCTTCCCCTCCCAGCCCGGGACCTGGTAATTGTGGGAGACGACGCGCGACCCCGGCCGGAGCTGCTTCTCGAGGATGGGCCGGAGGAGGGCGTTCGATTCGGGGAGGAGGTAGAGGGCGACGACCGTGGCCGCGGAAACGTCGGCCTTCGTCGCGTCCATGCAGACGAAGCGGACGCGGCCGTCGACGCCGGCGGCCTTGGCGTTGGCCGTGGACCGCGCGACCATGGCCTTGTCGATGTCGATGCCGACACCCCGGGCGCCGTATTTCCGGGCGGCGGTGATGACGATGCGGCCGTCGCCGCAGCCGATGTCGTAGAGGACGTCCTTGCCCGTGACCCCGGCCATCTCGAGCATTTTGTCCACGACGGGCGAGGGCGTCGGCACGTACGGGGCGAGGTCGACGGCGTCGGCCCGGCCGTGGGAGCCCTGGAAGAGGTCGATCATCTTCCCCATGTCGTAGCGGAAGGAGTAGGGGGCCCCCGGGTCGAGGGAATAAACGACGTCCTTCTCGCCGGTGTTGAATTCGACGGCCAGGGTCTCGTCCGTCCGGAAGCGGTCGATGGCGTTCGGCGCGATCGTCCTTGTCCGCAGGGTCTCCGGATGCAGCATGGGATAGATCTTGTAGGTGATCGTCTTATCGGTGACGTTGCGGATGGTCGTCTCCGGGGCGGGGGGCGAAGGGGCGGGCTTGGGCGGCGCCTCTTGCCACGCGCGCGCAGCCGGGGAGGTCCGGGCGGGGAAGGCCGGCGCGGCGACGGCCAAGGCCACGATCAGGGCCAGGACGGCTTCGGATTTTCTTCTCATCTCTCCCCTCGCAGCGCTGCGGTCAGTTCCCGCCCTTGAGGGCCTTGACCTCCGCGTAGAGGCGGTCGAAGTCCTCGCGCTCGCGGGGGCCCAGCCGCGAATAAAGCCTCTCCTTGCACATGTCCAGGTATTTCACGGCCTCGGCGTAGCGGCCGAGCTCGCGCAGGGCGACGCTCAGATTGATGTAGGTGTCGAACAGGTTGGGGTCGAGCCGGAGGGCCTGCTCGTAATCGGCCACGGCGTCGGCCGCCTGGCCCAGCGCCACGCGGACCGAGGCCCGGCCGCTCCAGGCCGGGGCCTGCCGGGGGTCGAGGGCCAGGGCCCGGTCGAACTCGGCCAGGGCCCGGCCGGCCAGCGCCCGGTCGCCCGACGCGATCATCCTCGAGAGGTGGACGAACCCGATGTTGCTGTGGCCTAGGGCGAAATTCCCGTCGAGGGCCACGGACTTCTCGAAATACTCCATGGCCCGGTCGTAGTCCTTCCGGGCGAAATAAACGCTGCCCAGGTTGAGCCATACGGCCGGGCTCTCCGGAGTCGCGTCGGCGGCCTTCCGGTAGAGGTCGAGGGCCCGGTCCGTTTGGCCCGCGGCGAGGAGGGCCTGACCCAGGCCCGCCATCGCGTCCATGAACTCCGGCGAATCGACGACCGCCTTGCGTCCTTCGAGCTCCTCGAGAATGGCCTGGGCCCTGGCCGGCTCGCCCTTCAGGAGCCACTCGCGGGCGATCTTGGCCCGGACGGCGCCGTTCTGGGGCTCGAGCGCCGCGGCCCGCTCGTAGCTCGCCAGGGCCGCATCGGGTTCGCCGAGGAGGTCCTCAGCATTGCCGAGCAGGACGTGGGCCGCGGTCATCCGGTCGTCGGCGGCCACGAGCCCGCGGCAGAAGTCCCGGGCCTCGGCCGTCCGGCCGCTGGCGATGAGGTCCATGGCCAGGAGGACCTTGAAGGACTCCTGCTCGGGGAACTTGACCATGGCCTGGCGCATGACGTCTATCGCCTCGGCCAGCCGGCCCTTTTTCTTGAGCATTTCGTAGCGGATCTCGAAGATGTCCGGCAGTTCAAGCCCCGGATGGCGGGCCAGGACCTCGGCCAGCCGTTCCTCGCCCTTCCGGTCATCCCCCTTCTTGAGGAGCTCCTTGAGGTCCGCCACCTCGAGGTAGACGTCGATGGCCCGCTTGGGGTCGGTCCCCCCCGCGGACTTGGACGAGAAACCCGAAACGTACCCGAGGGCCCGTAGGCGTTCGACGTCGGCCGGGCTGAGCTCCCGGCGGCCGGCCCCCCGGGACTCCGCCGCCGCTCCCCGGACGAAATCGGCCAGCTTGGCGTCGATGGTCCGGGCCGACGCCTGTTCGCCAGGGAAAAGGTTCCGCGTTTCGCCGGGGTCGGCCTCGAGGTCGTAGAGCTCGGGTTCGGGGAGGGAGATGTACTTGCGCGGCCCGTCGATGAGCCCGGAGAGGGGAGCCCAGTTGAACTCCTCCCGTCCGAAGAGGCTCTCGAAATAGACCTCGCGCCGCCCTTTCTCCCGGCCCTCCGCGAGCGGCCAGAAGCTCCGCCCCTGGATGTCGGCCGGCGCCTTCATCCTGAAGAGTTCGAGGAGGCTGGGCATGACGTCGACCAGCCGGACCCGCCCCGCCACGAGCTTCGGCTCCCGGAAGAGCTTCGGGTTGTGGAGGACGAGCGGGACGCGGAGGCTCTCCTCGTAGCAGAAGATGCCGTGGCCGCGCTCCTTGTGCTCGCAGAAGGCCTCGCCGTGGTCGCCGACGATGACGATGACCGTAGACTCGTAGAGCCCCTTGTCGCGGAGGGCCTGGACGATCTTGCCGACGTGGGCGTCGACATACCGGACCTCGCCCTCGTAGAGGGTCCAGGGCGAGGCGTTCGCGGCCGCCGGCCCGTGGGGGATGTAGGGCGAGTGGGCGTCATAGAAGTGGACCCAGGCGAAGAACTTCCGTCCGCTTCGCCGGCCGAGCCAGTCGGCGAACTTCCCGTAGACCCGGTCGGCCGGGATCTCGGCCGTATAATTGAGAATGACCCGGCCGCTCTCGAAGTCCTCGTCGTAGGTGTCGAAGCCCTGGGCCAGGCCGAACTTGGCGGCGACCGTGAACGAGGCGACGACGGCCGCCGTTTCGTAGCCGCTCTCCCTGAAGACCTTGGCCAGGGTCCGCTCGGAGTCGGGAAGGACGTACGTGCCGTTGTTGCGGACGCCGTGGGCGACGGGGTACCGTCCCGTGAAGAGCGAGCAGTGGGCGGGCAGGGTCAGGGGGGCGGGGGTGTAGCACTGCTCGAAGACGAGGCCGGCCCGGCCGAGGCGGTCGATCTCGGGCGTCGTGGCGTCCCTGTTGCCGTAGAGCCCAAGGGCGTCCGCCCGGGTCGTGTCCAGGGTGATGACGAGGAGGTTCATCCCGGAGGCGTCGGCCGGCGCGCCCGGCTTGCAGCCGGCGAGGAAGAACGCGGCCGAGAGCAGGGCCGCGACGGCCGTCCCGGTACGTCTCATGGTCCCTTCATTATATCAAAATCGCCCTCCCCCTGGAACGCGGCGGGGCCTCGGACGCGGAGCGCATCGGGGCGGGGGCCTTGAAATCAAGGCGGCCCTCGTGGATAATAGTCCGGGAGTTCATCCGGAGGACATCATGAAAGACCATAAGCTGTTGAGAATCGCGATGTTAGGGATGTTCGCCGCGTTCCTGGCCGGCACGGCCCTGGCCCAGGCCGGCCGCGGCATCGCCCGCATGGGCGGTACCGTCCTCGACAAGGCCGGCAAGCCCGTCGTCGGGGCCGTCGTCAAGATCACGTTCGACCAGCCGGGCGGCTCGACCTTCGAGTCGACGACGGACAAG
>JBBISK010000205.1:0-4145 GCA_037441295.1 Candidatus Aminicenantota bacterium
GCCGGCCCCCTGGATCGTGACCTTGCCCATGAGGTCCGTCTCGAGGCTGAGGGCGTTCTGGGCGCCCATGACGCCGGCCAGCGGGTCGGAGAGGGGGAGCCGCTGCGGCGAGACGCTGGCGGCGACTCCGGCCGGCCCCTTCTTCGCCTGGGCGATGAGCTTGTAGCGGAAGCCCTCTTTCGCCGCGGCCTTGACGTCGGCCAGGCCGATCGCCGAGATGCCCTTCCGCGCCACGTCCGAGGTCTTGACCGAACCGCCCATGAGGACGTTCGACAGGATGACGATCTTGGCCAGGGCGTCGAAGCCCTCGACGTCGGCCGTCGGGTCGGCCTCGGCGTAGCCGAGCTTCTGGGCGAGCTTGAGGGCGTCTCCGTAGTCCATGCCGTCGGTCTCCATCTTGCTCAGGATGAAGTTCGTCGTGCCGTTGAGGATGCCCTTGACCTCGCGGACCTCGTTCCCGGCCAGGCCGCACTCGGCGAGGTGGAAGACCGGGGTCCCGCTCATGACCGTTCCCTCGATCCGGAACTGGAGGCCGTTCTTGCGGGCCAGGTCCTGGAGCTCGCGATAGTGGAGGGCCGCCGGGCCCTTGTTCGACGTGACGACATGCTTGCCCAGGCGAAGGGCCTTCTTGATGTAGCTCGTCGCGGGCTCGCCTGTCTCGATGTTCGTGTAGGTCAACTCGGCGATGATGTCCGCGTCCGTCTTTTCGATCATGTCCAGCGGGTCGAGCGGCTCGGCCTGGCCGGGCCCGGCCTTCGGATAGTCCGCCAGGCTGCCGCCGCGGCCGAGGACGCCGAGGACGGCGGGGATGTCGATCCCCTCGGGGACGAGGAGCGTCCCCTTGATCTTGTCCGAGATGGCCACGACGTGGGCCTCGAAGCCGTAGGCGTCCCTGAGGAATTCCCTCTTCTTTTCGAGGATCTCGAGAAGGCCCTGGCCGACGGTGCCGCAGCCGATGAGGCCGATGCGATGTTCCATAGTCATCTCTCCTTGCGGGCTTTAACGGAAAAATCAATATAGCACATCCGGCCGGCCGACGGAACCGGTCGGTGATCGCGCCGCCGGCCCCGGCGGACTTTGGCGGGCATGGGAAACGGAGTATAGTGGAAATGCAGTCAAGGAGGGATCGATGCCGTCCGGACGGTTCGTCACGCCTCATCCGGTCAACGAGACGGTCCGCGATTATGGGCCGGGTTCCGAGGACAAACGCCTCCTGAAGCAGGAGCTCGGGAGACAGGCCGAGAACCCCGTCGAGGTCCCGATGGTCATCGGCGGCGCGGAGGTCCGGTCGGGGAGGACGGGGCGCATCGTCTGCCCCCACGATCACTCCCGCGTCCTCGGCGCTTATCACATGGGAGGTCCGGACGCGGCCGCCCGGGCCATCCAGGCCGCCGCCGCGGCCAAGGAGGCCTGGCAGCGCCTGCCGTGGGAGGACCGGGCCGCCGTCTTCCTCAAGGCGGCCGACCTTCTCGCCGGCCCTCACCGGTACGCGATGAACGCGGCCACCATGCTCGGCCAAAGCAAGACCGTCTTCCAGGCCGAGATCGACGCGGCCTGCGAGCTTACGGATTACCTGAGGTTCAACGTCTCTTATGTGTGCCGGATCTACTCCGGCCAGCCGGAGATCAGCCCGCCGGGAAGCTGGAACCAGCTCGAGTACAGGCCCCTCGACGGCTTCATCTTCGCCATCGCCCCGTTCAACTTCACCTCCATCGGCGGGAACCTGCCGACCGCCCCGGCCATGATGGGCAACACCGTCGTCTGGAAACCGGCCAGCTCGGCCGTCCTCAGCGCCCACTATTTCATGAAGGTCCTGCTCGAGGCCGGCCTGCCCGACGGGGTCATCAACATGGTCCCCGGGAGCGGCGCGGAGATCGCGAACCCCGTCCTCGACCACCGGGACCTCGCCGGCGTCCATTTCACCGGCTCGACGGCGACGTTCACGGGCATCTGGACGCGCGTCGCCGGAAACCTCGGCCGGGGCCTCTACCGGAACTATCCGCGCCTCGTCGGGGAGACGGGCGGCAAGGATTTCATCCTGGCCTGCCCGGACGCCGACCCCGACGAACTGGCCGTCGCCCTGTTCCGAGGCGCCTTCGAGTACCAGGGACAGAAGTGCTCGGCGGCCAGCCGCGCCTATATCCCGGGACCGCTCTGGCCGGGCGTCCTGGGCCTCCTGAAGGAGATGGCCGGGCGCGCCCGGGTCGGCGATGTCCGCGACTTCCGGACGTTCATGGGCGCCGTCATCGACCGGACGGCGTTCGAGAAGATCTCCGGCTACGTCGCCGAGGTCCGCGGCTCCTCTGAGGCGGAGGTCGTTCTCGGCGGCGAGTGCGACGACCGGGTGGGCTACTTCATCCGCCCGACCGTCATCCGGACCACCAACCCGAAGTTCCGCGGCATGGTCGAGGAGATCTTCGGCCCGGTGCTGACCGTCTATGTCTACGACGAGAGGCGCTTTGAAGAGACGCTGACCCTGATCGACGGAACGAGCCCCTACGCCCTGACCGGCTCGATCTTCGGCAAGGACCGGGCCGCGATCCGGCTCGCCCTCGACCGCCTGTCCCAGGCCGCGGGGAACGTCTACATCAACGACAAGCCCACCGGCGCCGTCGTCGGCCAGCAGCCGTTCGGCGGCGGCCGGATGAGCGGCACCAACGACAAGGCCGGCGGCTATTTCAACCTATTGCGCTGGACGAGCCCGCAGGCCGTCAAGGAGAACTTCCTGCCGCCGAAGGACCCCTTCTATCCGCACATGTCGGAGGAATAGGGCGAGGTCCGGGCCCGGCCCTCAGCGGACGTCGTAGCGGACGAAGAGCACGTACGTCAGTAGAAAGACCGCGCAGAGATAGAAGACGCCAATGAGCAGGTATTTCATGACGGGCGCGACCCGGTCGGCGAAGGACATCCGTAGCTCCTCGAATTGCGGCACCTTCTCGAAGGTCACGGGCTTGCGGGTCGTCGACACGTCCTCACTTGGATTGAACCAGTGCGGGCTTTCCTTGTCCCCGGCGTCGAGCGTCTTGAAGAAGTTCAGGAATTGCCCCTGGTAGACGTGCATGTCTTTCCAGTCCTTCTGGAAACGCACGTAGCCGCCGCCGACCACGGCCTCGGTCATGTATTCGAAAAGAGAAACGGGCGAGACGGCGGTGACCAGCCGTGTCCTCTCGAACTGGCGGAACATCGCCTGATCATGATTGTCCCGGATGTTCTTTTCCGATAGCATCAATCTCATCTGGAGGTCGGCCCGGAGCTTGTGCTGTGGCGTGAACGGATTGCTGGTCCACATCCAGCTCCCAGGAGGGGCGCTGCGGCTGAGGCCGTCCGCCGCGGTATCGACCTTCTTTTGGACGGCTTCGGAGCTATCGATGGCAAAAAACGTTTTGGCGATGAACGTGCTTGAGTTGGGGATAATGACGACAAAAGCCAGCCAGAAAGAAAGCGCCAAGAGCAGGCTGACATTGGAATTGGGCGCAACGACCGATGAGAATAGACCGAAAGCGGCGAAGGCCGGCGTCATGAGCGCCAAAACTGCCAGAAAGCCGGCGACCTCTCCGGCCAGTGCGGCCGTGAGGCCGGCGCCCCCGAGGACGAGGACGACGAGCAGCCCGGCCAGCATGCCGATGAGGACGATGGCCATGACGGAGATGACCGCGCTCAGGTATTTGCCGAAGAGGAGCGCTCCCCGCGAGACGGGGTTGGAGAGCGAGAGCGCCAGAGTCTTTCTCTCCTTTTCTCCGGAGACGGCGTCGAAAGTGAACATCAGGGCCACGAAACTCGCGATGAGGGACGCGATGAAGGCCCAATCGAGCTCGTCGAACTTCATCAGAAAGGGGTTGGCGCTGCCGCTCCTGTTCTGGAAGGAGAAGACGTTCCAGGCGCTGAAGGTCACGGCATTCGGCAGGTACTTTTCCTTGGCGTCGGAGATAAAGGCGTTATCGCGCGGCCGGAGCCTATAGTCTCGTCTCGACACGGCGAGCCTGGTCGCGCTGCCGGCGGCATCGTTCTTCATGGTCTCCACGAATGCCGCCTGGGTTTCGCGGTATTTCTCGAGGCTCAGCCGGTGCCCCCTGACGAAGGAGAGCGACCCGGCGATAAAGACGCTGATGAACAGGGCGAGAGAGAGGAGGAAGCGCAGGCTGTAG
>JBBISK010000205.1:4155-4730 GCA_037441295.1 Candidatus Aminicenantota bacterium
GCGACGTCGAAGGTGGCGCCGCCCCACATTTCGAGGCTGTAGAGGTTGTGGAGGAGTTCGTGGTTGAGCACGGTTTTCAATATGGCTCACCTCACGTCGAACCGCAGAAAGGCCACATAGCCGATGTAAAACAGGAGCACGATCTCGACGAGGAACAATCCTCCGCCGAAGACGGGACCTTCCAGGCCCGAGAAAAGCCCCCTCGGCCGGTCCACAAAGCGCGGCATGTCGGAGATATCGAGGTACGGGAAATCCTCCGGACTGTCGCCCGGCACGCTGACTTTGTTGAGCTTCTGGCTGGCGGCCCATAGATCTTTTTGCCGCTCTCGCCAGGTCCAATAAGCCGCTGCGGTCTTAAACTCGCCGCCCGATCTTTTCTCGATGGCCGCATCCTCGGTCGGGAAGAACGATTCAGGGGGAGCCGGGGTGATCCACCTGAACGAGGAGAAAATGTTCTTGGCCCGGAGGAAGCGGACGAAAGCTTCCCGGTACTGGCGGGTCCCGTCCATCCGGCTCTCATACGCCGTGAGATCGGTCGCGCAGATCCCCGAGGCGATTGTCCGAAAGAGGCCGGC
>JBBISK010000206.1:0-4717 GCA_037441295.1 Candidatus Aminicenantota bacterium
TCCTCACAAACTGCCTGGCCTGCGGCCTCGTCCTCAACGTGAAGATGAGGCGGTTCGCAAATGTCTGACGCCCGGCTCGAACGAGTCCTTTCCCGGGTCGAGAAGCCGGCCCGCTATGTGGGCGGCGAGTGGAACGAGGTTTGCAAGGACCCCCGGACGGCGGCCCTTAAAGTCGCCCTGGCCTTCCCCGACGTCTATGAGATCGGCATGTCGTACCTAGGCCAGAAGATCCTGTACGCCCTCCTCAACCGCGATCCGGAAGTCCTGGCCGAGCGCGTCTTCGCCCCCTGGCCGGACCTCGAGCGGGAGCTCCGGAGGACCGGCACCCCCCTGACCACGCTCGAGAACGGCCTGCCCCTCCGCGAATGCGACGTCCTCGGCTTCTCCCTTCTCTACGAGCTCAATTATTCGAACGTCCTGACCATGCTCGACCTTGGCGGCATCCCGCTCCGGTCGGCCGCGCGGGACGGCCGCCACCCCCTGGTCATCGCCGGCGGGCCGGCCGCCTTCAACCCCGAGCCGGTGGCCGAGGTCTTCGACCTCTTCGTCCTCGGCGACGGCGAGGAGGCGTTCCCCGAGCTCCTGGCCGCCCTTCGCTCCCTCCGGGACCGGGAGCTCGAGCGGCCCGCGGTCCTCGAAGCGCTCTCCCGGCTCGACGGGGTCTACGTCCCGTCGCTCTACGCCGCCGAGAAGCGTCCGGGCTCGCCGCTCCTCGTGCCGCGACCCCTCGGCGGCGCGCCGCCGCGCGTCGCCAAGCGCGTCCTGAAAGGCTTCTCGAAGTCGTTCTTCCCGGAGCAAATCGTCGTGCCCAGCCTGCGGGTCGTCTTCGACCGCGTAGCCATGGAGGCCGCCCGCGGCTGCCCCCAGAACTGCCGCTTCTGCCAGGCGACGAGCGTCTATTTCCCGCACCGCGCCAAAGACCCGGCCTTCCTCCTCAAGACGCTCGTCCGCAGCCTGAGGCAGACGGGTTACGAGGATGCCTCGCTCTCCGCCCTCTCTGTCAGCGACACGCCTCACCTCGAGGCCATCGTCCGCGTGTTCATGGACGAGATGGCCGGCGAGAAGATCTCGCTCTCCTTGTCCTCGCTCCGGCCCCGGGGCCTCTCGCCCGAGCTCGTGCAGAGCATTCTCAAGGTCCGCAAGACCGGCTTCACCCTGGTCCCGGAGGCCGGCACGGAGCGGCTCCGGGCCGTCATTAACAAGAAGCTCACCGACGCCGAGATCGACGAGGCCCTGACCTCGGCCTTCTCGGGAGGCTGGCAGCTCGTCAAGCTCTACTTCATGGTCGGGCTGCCGACGGAGACGGACGAGGATGTCCGGGCCATCGTCGCCCTCGTCCGCCGCTCCCTCGAGCTCGGCCGCTCCATCCTCGGCCGGCCGCCCCGGCTCCACGTCAGCGTCTCGTCGTTCATCCCCAAGCCCCACACCCCGTTCCAGTGGGTGGGCATGGAGAGCGAGGCGTCCCTCGCCGAAAAGCAGCGGTGGATCCGGGCCGAGCTCGGCCGGGCGCGGTCGGTCGAATTCAAGGACCATCCCGTGCCGACGTCCGTCCTCGAGGCGGCCTTCTCCCGGGGCGACCGCCGCCTCAACGGCGTCCTCATCCGGGCCTGGACCAAGGGCGCGCGCTTCGACAGCTGGGCCGACCGGCTTGACGCCGGCCTGTGGTCCGCGGCCTTCGCCGAGGAAGGCGTGGACATCGGCGATTACCTGGGCCCGGTCGACCCGGCGGCGGACCTTCCCTGGGACCATATCGGGACGGGCCTCAGAAAGGCGCGTCTCCGAAAGGAGCTCGAGCGGGCCCTCAGGTCCGAGCCGTCACCGGGGTGCCTGGAGCAGTCCTGCGCCGACTGTGACGGCTGCGACCTCCGCTTTTGGAAGAAGGCCGCCCCGCCGTTCCGCAGGCCCCGCCTGCCCGCAGCCCGGCCGCCGCTCGGCGAGGCCGGGGAGGGGGTCTTCCGCTACCGGCTCGTTTACGCCAAACGGAGCAAAGCCCGCTATCTCTCTCACATCGACCTCATCCATGTCCTCCAGCGGGCCTTCCGCCGGGCCGGGGTCGAGGTCCGCAAGACGCAGGGGTTCCACCCCAAGATGGACTTTTCCTACGGGCCGGCCCTGCCGCTCGGCATGGAGGGACTGAGGGAAGTCCTGGAGTTCAAGTCGTCGCGCCTTCTCGTCGGCCGGCGGCTCATTTCGAGGCTCAATCGTTCACTCCCGGCCGGGGTCCATGCCGTGCGGCTGGAGACCGCCGGGCCGGGGGAACCCTCCCTGGCGAACGCCATTGAGCGCCTCGTCTACTCGGTGGACTGGCGGGGGGAGGACTTCCTCGAGGCCTGGCGGGCATCCCGCGCGGCTAGAACACCGGGTGACGCTGGAATTTGAAGACATCCCGCGCGGCGGGGGAGCCCGGCCTGGCGGCGCCGGACGCGGCCCAACTGCGGGAGCGCCTGGCCGGCTTCCTGGCGGGGCATCCCGAGGCGGCGGCCGAGGTCGTCGCCTCCTTCCGCGGCGGCAAGCTCCGGCTGACCCTGCCCCCGTCCCCCCGCAAGGGCCTCAGACCCCAGGACGTCGTGGCCGAGGCCTTCGGCCTCGCCGACCCGTCCTTCCTCATCCGCCGCGAGGCGGTCGTCCTGCGGCCGGCCCGCACCGGACCCGTCAATTCGGGGGGGCCACGAATTGACAGGTCCGGGGGTATCCGCTAGACTGGCGCTGCCAATTGTTACAAAATAGATAGAAATTCTCGACATTCGGAGGTGGACGCGTGATCGACTTCAGCCTGACCGAGGACCAGGTCGCCCTTCAGGACATGGCCCGCGAGTTCGCCGAGAAGGAGATGCGGCCGAAGGCCGCGGCGTATGACCAGGGCCACGATTTCCCCGAGGAGGTCATGCGCAAGGCCTTCGAGGTCGGCTTCCTGACCTGCACCGTGCCGGCCGAATACGGCGGCGGCGGGCTGGGGGACTTCGAGACGGCCCTCATCAGCGAGGAGCTCGCCCGCGGCTGCGCCGGGATGTACACGACGATGATGGCCAACTCCCTGGCCTTCACGCCGATCGTGCTCTTCGGGACCGATGAGCAGAAGAAACTGTTCTTCGCCCCCTTCACGAAAGGCATGGCCTTCGCCTCCTACTGTCTGACGGAGCGCGAGGCGGGCTCGGACACCTCGGCCATCCGCACGACGGCCCGCAAGGCCGGCGCGGACTACGTCCTTAACGGCTCCAAGTGCTTCATCACGAACGGGGGCGTCGCTTCCCTCTACACGGTCTTCGCCAATGCCGCGCCCGGGAAGGGGGCGCGGGGCCTGAGCGTCTTCATCGTGCCCCGCGGCACGCCGGGGCTCTCGGTCGGCAAGGTCGAGGACAAGATGGGCCAGCGAGCCTCCAACACGTCGGAGCTGTTCTTCGAGGACGTCCGTGTCCCGGCGGAGAACCGCCTCGGCCGGGAGGGCCAAGGCTTCGTCGTCGCCATGCGGACGTTCGACAAGACGCGGGCGGCGGTGGGCGCCGCGGGCGTCGGGATCGCCCGGGCGGCCCTCGAGTACGCCATCGACTACGCCAAGACCCGGGTCCAGTTCGGAAAGCCCATCGCCTCGTTCCAGGCCACGGCCTTCAAGATCGCCCAGATGGCCATGGAGGTCGACGCGGCCCGGCTGCTCGTCTGGCGGGCGGCCTGGCTCATGGACCACGGGCAAACCTGCGGCGCCCAGTCGGCCATGGCCAAGTGCTTCGGCTCGGACGTGGGCATGCGGACGGCCCTCGAGGCCCTGCAGATCTTCGGCGGCTACGGCTACATGAGGGATTATCCCATCGAGAAGCTCGTCCGCGACGCCAAGCTCCTCCAGATCTACGAGGGGACGAACGAGATCCAACGGCTCGTCATCTCCAGGGAAGTCATCGGGCCCTACAAGGGCCGATGAGACGGGGCTATAAAAAAAGAGGGACGGCCGTCAATCCCCGATGAGCTCGGGGATGATGGCCAGGTTCTCGATGCCGGCGCCGCGGCAGATGTCGATGACCTCCATGACCTTGCTGAAGGCGAGCTTCGCCTCGGCCCGGATGAAGATCGTCTTGTCCTGGCGCACGGAATAATACCGTCGCAGCTCCTCGAGGAGGCCGCGCATCTCGATGGGCGTGTTGTTGAGGTCGACGCGGTCCCCTGACTTGACCGTCAGGACGATCAGCCCGATGGGTTGGGCACCGGCACTGGACTGGTCGGACTGGGTCTCGGGGATCTTGACATCTATGCCCTTCTGGACGAGAGGCGTGATGACCATGAAGATGATGAGAAGAACCAGCAGAACGTCGCACAACGGGACGACATTGGGTTCGGCTTTAGACATGAGAGCCTCCTCAATGCAACTCTAAGGACGATATTCTAATTTAATGGGCCGGGCTTGTCAACGGATTTGTCGACGCGCCTACTCCAAGGTTTCGATGGCCTTCTTGTTGTTGCTCGTCTGGAAGACGAGGAAGGTCTTGCCGCCCTCTCCCGGGGCCGACCCGTAGGAGTAGCGGATGTCGATGACGGCGTTGCCGAGGAGGGCGCCGATCTCCGCCCCGGCGCCGATCCGGTCGGAGACGAGGCACGTCACGACCTTCTTGGCCTTGACCTTATAGCCCAGCGTTTTGAGGGCGATTTCGGCCTTGGCCGGGTCCGAGGTCACGAGGTGGAAATGGCCCTGATCATCCTGGGAATAGACGGACAGGGCCCGGACGTTGAC
>JBBISK010000207.1:0-4103 GCA_037441295.1 Candidatus Aminicenantota bacterium
CGCCAGCAGCCTGGCGCCGGGCAGCTCGCCGTCGCGCGCGAACGCCCAGATCACCATGGCCAACCTCATCGTCTCGACGACGAACAACAACGAGCCCATGAACCGGGCCGTCCACTGGGTCGCCGAGCACGCCCTCTCCGGGAAGCCCGAGATCACAGAGGGCATGCTCAACCGGGTCGAGGTGGCCATCCGGGCCTACGACCCGTGCCTGAGCTGCGCCACGCACGCCCTCGGCCGGATGCCACTCGAGGTCACGCTATGCGACGCGAACGGCCGCGTCCTCGAACGGAAGACCCGCTAGCCGGACGCCGGACGAGGGCGCGGCGGGTCCTCGTCGTCGGCATCGGCAACCCCGGCCGCGGCGACGACGGCCTGGGGGCGGCGGCTGTGGCGCGCCTGGAGCGCCGCCGCCTGCCGGGCGTGACCTGCGACGCGAACTACCAGCTCAACGTGGAGGACGCCCTGGCCTGCGCCGAACACGACGCAGTCGTCTTCATCGACGCCGCCCGGGGGCTGCGCGTCCCGTTCCGCTGGACGGAGGTCCGCGTGGAGACGGACCTGCCCGCCATGACCCACGGCCTGGGGCCCGGGGCCGTGCTCGGCCTCTGCGCCGCGCTCTACGGGCGGACGCCGGAGGCCCACCTCCTGGCCGTCCAGGGCCACCGCTGGGGCGTCGGCGAGGGGCTCTCGCCGCGGGCCGCGGCGAACCTCGGCCAAGCCGTCCGCTCCCTGGAGGCGTTCCTGAAAAGGGCGGCGGCGGGAAAGGAGTCGCGACCATGACCAGGAAAGACGTCCTCGTCCAGAAGGACCTCCTCGGCACGAACAAGGAGGTCGCCTCCGGGATCCGGAAGGAGCTGCGGCGGCGCGGCATCCTCGCCACGAACCTCCTCAGCTCGCCCGGCTCGGGCAAGACCGCCCTGCTCGAGGCCCTTGCCGACCGGCTCAAGGGCCGCTTCCGGATGGCCGTCGTCGAGGGCGACATCGAGACCGAGCGCGACGCCGAGCGCATCCGCGCCCGCGGTGTCCCGGCCTGGCAGATCACGACCGGCGGGGCCTGCCACCTCGAGGCGAAGATGGTCGGTAAGGTCCTCGCCGACGTCCCGGCGGCGATCGACTTCCTGTTCATCGAGAACGTCGGCAACCTCGTCTGCCCAGCCGGCTACGACCTCGGCGAGAGCCTGCGCTGCGTCCTCCTCTCCTCGCCGGAGGGCGACGACAAGCCGGCCAAGTACCCTCAGGCCTTCGCCACGGCCGACGTCCTCCTCCTGACCAAGGCCGACCTCATCCCGTACCTGCCGTTCGACCCGGAACGGGCCGCCCGGGAGGCCCTGGCCATCAACCCTCGGCTCAAGGTCTTCCGCGTTTCCGCCCTCCGTGGCGAGGGCATGGACGGCCTGGCGGCGTTCTTCGCCGAGGCCCTGGCCGCGGAGCGGGCCGCCCGTGCATGAGCTGTCCCTCGTCGCCAGCCTCTTCGAGATCCTCGAGGAGAAGGCCGGAGGGCTCAAGGCCGCCCGCATCACGGCCGTGACGCTCCGCGTCGGCCGCCTCTCGGGCGTCGTCCCCGAGCTCCTCCGATCCGCGTTCGATGCCTACAAGAAAGGGACCCTGGCCGAGGGCGCCCGGCTCGAGGTCGAGGTCGCGCCATTCGACTTCCGCTGCCGGGCGTGCGGCGGCACGTCCTTCCGCGAAGAGCCCGCCGCCTGCACCGCGTGCGGCTCGAAGGACGTCGAGCTCGTCGGCGGCATGGACCTCGTCGTCGAGAAGATAGAAGTCGAGGTCGAGGATTCTTGAACGCCGCGGACCGTTCAGATTCTTGACAAAGTCGAATTCCTTCTGGTATAAACCGTTTCTCGTCGGTAGCGTCGCGTCCTATGGCTATGCAACCATCCGGAAAGTCGCCAAGATCCCAGAAGACTAGGAGAAAGGAACGCTGATGGTCGAAAAGAAGAAACTCCGCATCCAGGATTTGGCGAAGATCCGCGAAGAAGCAAAAGCCCTGACGACGATCCGGGAAAGCGAGGGCCGGGCCAAGGTGACGGTTCACATGGGGACCTGCGGCATCGCCGCCGGCGCCCGCGACGTCATGGAGGCCCTCCTCGAAGAAATTCGGAAGAGCAAGGTTCAGGACGTCATCGTGACCACCTCGGGTTGCGCCGGACTGTGCAACCGGGAGCCGATGGTGACGGTCGAGTCCAAGGGCCAACCTCCTGTCAAATACATCGACCTCACGGCGGCCAAGATGCGGAAGATCTTCGCCGAACATGTCCTGGGCGGCCGCCTGGTTCCGGAATACGCCCTGGGGGTCGGATGCGAAACCATGTACTGAAAGCATCCCTCGAAACGATACCAAACGCATTTTCCGGGTGCTCGTCCCCCGGCAGCGCAGCCGCTGACCTTCAAATAGCCGTTGACAAGCTTTTCGGCTTTTCAGTAAGTTATGCCGTGAATGACGCAGAAAAAGGGAACGGCTGACCTCGGCCGAAAAGGATTTCTTTCTTCGAAAAGGAGCCCGCGGTGAAGTCCGGGCCGACGGCCGTCCAACGCATCATCGCCAAGTATCATCACGAGAAGCGCACCTTGATTCCCATCCTGCAGGATATCCAGGACGAGCGTCAGTGGCTCTCGCCCCAGACCCTCGACGAGGTGGTGCGTGAGCTGGACATCCCGGCGGCCCAGGTCTGGAGCGTCGCCACCTTCTACAAGTCCTTCCACCTGAAGCCGCGCGGGCGTCACGTCTGCACCGTCTGCATGGGGACGGCCTGCCACGTCCGGGGGAGCGCCATCATCTTGGAGCATTTCGAACGAAGGCTCAAGATCCGGGCCGGCGAAACATCTCCGGACAAGGAGTTCACCCTGGAACGAGTCAACTGTCTCGGCGCGTGCGCGCTGGCGCCGCTCGCCATCGTCGACGGCCGCTACTATGGTCAGATGACCGAGATCAAGGCCGACGCGGTCTTGGCGACAGTGAAGGACGGAAAGGAAAAGGCGTAGAGGCGAGCCTTGAAACATTATCGCACGCACCTGCTTGTCTGCGCCGGGACGGGGTGCGTTTCCTGCGGAGCCTTCGCCCTCAAGGAGGCGCTGGAGAAGGAGGTCGCGCGTCGGGCGCTCCAGGATGAGGTCCTCATCGTCGCCACCGGGTGCAACGGGTTCTGCGAGAGAGGGCCGATCCTGATGGTCCAGCCGGACGGCGTCTTTTATCAGCGGCTGAAGGTCGAGGACGTGCCTTTTCTTGTCGAAGAGCATCTGATCAAGGGGCGTCCGGTCGAAAAGTTCATGTACGTCCCTCCGGCCGAAAAGACCCCCGTCCGCAGGATGGCGGATATCGAGTTTTTCAAGCATCAGCGGCTTGTCGTTCTTCGCAACAGAGGCCGCATCGATCCTGAGAAGATCGAGGAATACATCGCCTACGACGGCTACGAAGGCCTGGGCAAGGCCCTGACGGCCATGACAGCGGCCGAGATCATCACCGAGGTGACTGACTCGGGACTCCGGGGCCGGGGCGGCGCCGGATTCCCAACGGGCAAAAAGTGGGCCCTTTGCCAGCGCGAGGAAGCGAGACCCAAGTACTTGATCTGCAACGGCGACGAGGGCGACCCCGGGGCGTTCATGGACCGCTCCGTTCTCGAGGCCGACCCCCACGCCGTCATTGAAGGGATGATCATCGGGGCCAAGGCGATCGGATCGGAAAGGGGTTTCGTTTATGTCCGGGACGAATATCCCCTTGCGGTCAAGCGCATGGGCATTGCGATCGGTCAGGCCCGCGAGCTCGGGCTGCTTGGTCCGGATATCCTCGGCACGGGGTTCCGGTTCGACCTCGAGATCGTCCGCGGCGCGGGAGCCTTCGTCTCCGGCGAAGAGACCGCGCTCATCGCCTCCATTGAAGGCCAGCGGGCCTTTCCCAGGCAGAGGCCGCCCTATCCCGCCCGGCACGGCCTCTGGGGGAGGCCGACCGTGATCAACAACGTCGAGACCTGGGCCAACGTCCCGGCGATCATCCGGCGCGGCGCCGCCTGGTTCGCCGGGTTGGGCACGGAAACGAGCAAGGGAACGAAGATCTTCTCGCTCGTCGGCAAGATCAACAACACGGGCCTGGTCGAGGT
>JBBISK010000207.1:4113-4607 GCA_037441295.1 Candidatus Aminicenantota bacterium
GGGGATCAGCCTGAGAGAGATCGTCTTCGGCATCGGCGGCGGCACCCCGCGCGGCCGGGAGTTCAAGGCCATCCAGATCGGCGGACCCTCGGGCGGCTGTATCCCCAAGGAGCTCCTCGATCTTCCCGTCGACTACGAGAGCCTCACCCGGGCCGGCGCCATGATGGGCTCCGGCGGCATGATCGTGATGGACGAGGACACCTGCATGGTGGACATCGCTCTTTATTTCCTGCGCTTCACCCAGGAGGAATCCTGCGGGAAATGCGCCCCCTGCCGGATCGGCACGCGCCGGATGGCCGAGATCCTGGCCCGGATCGTCGGCGGGGAGGGAAGCGAAGATGACCTGAAGAGACTGGAAGAGCTGGCCTTCACGGTCCGGCAAGGCTCCCTCTGCGGCCTCGGTCATACGGCTCCCAACCCCGTCCTTTCGACTCTTCGCTATTTCCGCAACGAATATGAGGCCCACATCGCCGACCGGAGTTGCCCCGCCCTCG
>JBBISK010000208.1:0-4580 GCA_037441295.1 Candidatus Aminicenantota bacterium
GATTGACACAGTGTCGAAAACCGCGGTCTGGAGTGGAGGCCGCCCCCAAGGCCCCCTTCTTGATTATTGCCAAAGTGGGTCGATTCTGATATTTTCTCAGACGAAATCCCGGCGCGGATGGGGCGAAAATGGCCATCGACAGGCAGGCGAAGGTCCTCGAGGCGGAAAGCTGGGGGGACTATCACCTGCTGAGGGTCGAGTCGCCGGCGGTCGGGCGCGAGGCGCGGCCGGGCCAGTTCGTCATGATCAAGGCCGGCGACACGACCGTCCCCCTCCTGCGCCGGCCGCTGAGCCTCCACGACGCCGGGCCGTCGACGGTCGATGTCTTCTTCCGGACGGCCGGCGAGGGGACCCGCATCCTCGCCCGCAAGAGGCCGGGGGACACGCTCGACCTCCTCGGGCCGCTCGGCAAGGGGTACACCCTGCCCGCCGGCTTCAAGGGCCGGAATGCCTGGCTCGTCGGCGGCGGCCGGGGCATCGCCCCGCTGTATTTCCTCGGCCGGGAGCTCCTGGCCCTGGGGGCGAAGGTCGTCGTCCTCTACGGCGGCCGGACGCGGGGCGACCTGCCGCTCGTCGACAAGCTCGAGTCCGCCGGGCTCGCCGTCCTCGCGGCGACCGACGACGGCAGCCTCGGCTTTCACGGACTCGTCAGCGAGCTCCTCCGCCGCGAGCTCGGCCGCGGCCGGGCCGACCGTCTCTGCGTCTGCGGCCCGGACGCCATGATGAAGGCCGTGGCCGGCCTGGCCGACGCCTCGGGCGTCCCGGCCGAATACTCGCTCGAGGCGATGATGGGCTGCGGCATCGGCGCCTGCTGGGGGTGCGTACACCGCATCCGCGACGGGAGCGGCGACGGCTGGGTCAAGATCTGCGAGGAAGGTCCCGTCTTCCCGGGCGAGCGGGTCGTGTGGGAGGGATGATCGCGATGACCGACCTCGCCGTCGACCTGGGCTTCCTCAAGCTCCGCAACCCCGTCCTCACGGCCAGCGGGACCTTCGGCTACGGCCTCGAGTTCGAGCCCTACCTCGGGCTCGAGAAACTCGGCGGCTTCGTCGTCAAGGGCCTCTATTTCGAGCCCCGGGAGGGCAACCCCCCGCCGCGGCTGGTCGAGACGCCGAGCGGCCTCATCAACGCCATCGGGCTCCAGGGCGTCGGCGTCCGGGCCTTCGCCGAGAAAGTCCTGCCGCGCCTCCGCGGCCGGGGCACGGCCGTCATCGTCAACGTCTGCGGCGCCGACGACGACGAGTACCTCAGGGTCGTCGAGTTCCTCGACCGCGAGGAGGGCATCGCCGCCTATGAGCTCAACATCTCCTGCCCGAACGTGAAGAAGGACGGGATGTGCCCCGCCCTCTTCCCCGGGCCGACGCACGACCTCGTCAAGCGCCTCAAGGCGGTCTCCCGACGCCCGGTCATCACCAAGCTCTCCCCGAACGTCACCGACATCGTCGAGATCGCCCAGGCCGCGGCCGAGGCGGGCACGGACGCCGTGGCCCTCGTCAACACCTTCCTGGCCATGGCCGTCGACATCGAGACGCGGCGGCCGAAGCTCACCAACACCTTCGGCGGGCTGAGCGGCCCGGCCATCCGGCCCCTGGCCGTGCGCATGGTCTACCAGGTCGCCTCGCGGGTCAAGGTGCCGGTCATCGGCATGGGCGGCATCATGACGGGCGCCGACGCCCTCGAGTTCATGGTCGCCGGCGCCTCGGCCGTCGAGGTCGGCACGGCGAACTTCGTCGACCCGGACGCCGCCGTTCGCATCGCCGGCGAGATCGGCGCCTGGTGCGAGGCCCGCGGCATCGCCCGCGTCCGGGATGTCGTCGGCACGGTCCGCGCCTGAGAATCGGAGAGAAAGGACAACCGCATGGATACGCCGAACCGGGACAAGATCATCATCGCCCTGGACGTCCCCGGCAAGGAGGATGCCATCGCCCTCGTCAGCCGGCTCCGCTCCGCCCGGACGTTCAAGGTCGGACTTGAGCTGTTCACGGCCGAGGGCCCGGCCCTCTTCCGCAAGCTCAAGGCCCTGCGCAAGGACATCTTCCTCGACCTCAAGCTCCACGACATTCCCAACACCGTGGGCGGGGCCGTCCGGTCCGCCTTCCGGCACGGCGTCCAGATGATGACCCTCCACACCTCGGGCGGCCGCGAGATGATGGCCAAGGCGGCGGAAACGGCCCGTCAAACCGCCGAGGAGGGGAAGAGGCCGAAGCCCCTCCTGCTCGGCGTGACCGTGCTGACGAGCCTCAAGGGGCCGGAGCTGGCCGAGGTCGGTCAAGCGTCCGACGTCGCCGCCCAGGTCGTCCGCCTGGCCGGGCTGGCCAAGGCCGCGGGTTTGGACGGCGTCGTCTGCTCGCCCCAGGAGATCGAGGTCCTGCGCCGGGAATTCGGGCGGGAGCTGGTTGTCGTGACGCCGGGGATCCGTCCGCTATGGGCGGCGGCCCAGGACCAGAAGCGGATCATGACCCCGGCCGAGGCCGTGGCCAAGGGGGCCGACTATCTCGTCATCGGGCGGCCGATTACGGCCGCGCCGTCGCCGGAGGAGGCGTTCCTCAGGATCGTGGAGGAGCTCGGACAGGCGTGAAAGGCCCATGGCCGCGGCCCGCGCGCCGCAGCTAGACGTGCGCCCGAAAAGACAGGGCCGCTAGGAGCAGCCAAGCCACGACGAACAGGGCCACGAGGACGATGATGCTGATGACGAGGAAACCCATGACCCTGTCCTCGGGGGTCTCCATCATCGGCGCCTGGAACCCCTTGTAGAGGACGTAAAGGCCGTAGAGGCCGGCCAGCAGGACCAGGATGCCCAGGCCGGGGATGATATAAAGGACGCCCGCGACCCAGACCGGGGTCATGCTGTAGACGGCGAGCTTCATGGCGTTCGGCAGGCTCCGCGCCGAGGAGAAGTTCGGGGCCAGGGCGTCGACGATCACGGCGAAGAGATAGACGATGGCCAGGGAGAAGACATAAGAGAGGATGGCGCTCGTCAGGGCCCGGCCGAAGCCCCATTGCGGAATGTCACGCAAGGGGATCCTAACGGGGAAGAGGAGTCGCCCGACGAACTGGGCCGCGGGCGGGACGGCGGCCAGGATCATGGCGTAGGAAGTGAAGAGCTCGGCGACCGGCGTCGGCTCGGCCTTGATCTTCAGCCACTCGTCCTTGGGTTTCAGCAGCAGACCGCGGACCCTCGCCACCAGATCCATGGCACCCTCCTACTCCGGACTGCCCCCATGATATGCCGATTCAGGGAAGGGTGTCAACGCGGAGCCGGGGGCGGCCCGCGCGGCGGACGCCGCCGCCGGCGGGGGGAGATGGAGGCGCGGGTCGGACTCGAACCGACGAATAAAGGTTTTGCAGACCTCTCCCTTAGCCTCTTGGGTACCGCGCCGTCAGGGTCGTTGGCATGGGAAGAACGCGTCTGGAGCGGGCGATGGGACTTGAACCCACGACCTTCTGCATGGCAAGCAGACGTTCTACCACTGAACTACGCCCGCTCAACCGTCCCGCGAGCGGAACGGCACGCCCTAAACTAGCAGAATCGCCCCGGGCTGTCAACCGAGGCTGGGGTCGGGAAGGCGGCCTAGCGGGCTTCCTTGAGCTGGACTTCGTCGCCGATCGTCACGGCGTCCCGGCCGGAGAGGATCTTGACCGTCGAGGTCGCCCCCCGGACGTCGATGATGATCATGCTGCCGACGGCCTCGCGAGGGAGGTCGGGCCTGGCCTGGTGGAAGATCGTCAGCTGGTCGCCGATCTGGACGCACTGCTGGCGGCCGAGGTTGATCAGGGCCCACAGGCCCGGCCCGGAGAGCAAGCGGGCGGTGTCGATGAAGATGACCTGGCCCCGCTTCGTCGCGTTGGGGTCCATCTGGTCGTAGCCCGTGTCCTTGCCGATCTCGCCCTCGGACTCGTCGAAGGGCAGGAGGTAGTCGCCGATGCGGACGGGCCAGAAAGTCTTCTCGATCCGGGCCGTGGCCACCTTATCCTCGAGGCGGATGACCCGGGCCCGGGCCCGGCGCCAGGCGATCGTGCCGTAAGGCGGGACCTTGGCTTCGAGGCCGATGATCTGGAAGAGTTGGCCGATCTCGAGGCCGTCGGCCTTGCCTTTGCTGAGATAGATGAGGTCGTTGTCGGAGAACTGGGCCTTCTCGTTCATCATCTCGGCGCCGATGACCCGGAGGTCGGGCAGCGGCTTGCCCTCCTCCTGCATGTAGAAGGACCCGTACATGTCGGTATCGGAGATCAACTGGTAGGTCTCTTCGAAGATCTTAGCCCGCCGGATCTGGTCCTGGGCGGCGGCGCGGCCGGGCACGAACAGGCAAAGGCCGGTCAGGGCAAGGCTCAGGAATACAGAGAAGACTGCCTTAGGGTTTTTCATGGTTGCACCTCTTGGCCGATGGAGTCGCACTTGACGGTATTATAGAGACCATTCGTCGCGGCTGTCAATAAGTCCCTTGCCGTCATTAGACAAACTCTTTCTCTTATATTAGAATTGTCCGTCCGCAACGTTTAGTCGTGCGAAGGCCCTGATGTCCGGAAAAATCGTCGTCGCCCTGGTCTTCGGCGGTCGCTCCGCCGAGCACGAGGTCTCC
>JBBISK010000209.1:0-4551 GCA_037441295.1 Candidatus Aminicenantota bacterium
CCATCCGGATCGCCGGCAACGAGATGGACGAGGCCGTCATCCACTACCTCAAGAAGAAGTACAACCTCCTCATCGGCGAGCGGACGGCGGAGACGGTCAAGATGCAGATCGGCTCGGCCTACCCGCTCGACGAGCCGGTGACCATGGAGATCAAGGGGCGCGACCTGCGGGAGGGAATCCCGCGGACGATCGTCGTCGACGACCAGGAGATCCGCGAGGCCATCGAGGACACCGTGGCCGCCATCGTCAACGCTATCCGCATCGCCCTGGAGCGAACGCCGCCCGAGCTGTCCGCGGACATCATCGACCGGGGCATCATCCTAACCGGCGGCGGGGCCCTGCTCAAGAACCTGGACAAGCGGATCCGTGAGGAGACGCAGCTGCCCGTGTTCATCACCGAAGACCCTCTGACGACGGTCGTCCTCGGCGCGGGCAAAATGCTCGACGACCTGGACCTGCTGAAGAAGATCTCCCTCGACTAGACGACGGGGCCCGGCGGCCGCGAGAGGTTCCATGCTCCTTTGGGAGAGACGGAAGAGCTTCCTCATCCTCGGAGGGCTCGTCCTTTTCCACCTTGTCCTCATCTCCGTCCAGGTGCCCAGGGGCGCGGAGAAGAAGCTCTTCGAGCGGGCCATCTTCGCCGTCTTTTCTCCCGTCCAGAAGGCGGCGGTCTCGGCCCTCCGGGGGGTCCGGTCCATCTGGACGGACTACTTCGACCTCCGCCGCGTCCGCGTCGAGAACCAGGGCCTCAAGCGGGAGCTCTTCTTCCTCGAGCAGGAGAACAAGGCCCTCGCGGACGGCCTGACGCGGTTCCGGGCCGAGGCCGAGGTCCGCGAGAGCCTGGCCGCCTTCCGCAAATCCCTCATCCCGGCCCGCGTCGTCGGCACCGACAGCGAGAACTATTACCGGGCCCTCGTCATCGACCGGGGGAGCCGGGCCGGCGTCAAGCCCGACATGCCGGTCTGCGACCGGTACGGTAACCTGGTCGGCCGGACGATCGCGCCGGTCTCCTCCGACGAGGCCATGGTCCAGCTCATCACCGACACGGAGAGCAGCGTCAGCGTCGTCTCGGCCACCGACAAGATCGTCGGCATCCTCTCCGGCCATCAGGGGACGCTCTGCGTCATGAAATACATCCTGGCCACGGTCAAGGGCGGCCTGGAGGGGGAGGACCTCATCACGACCGGGTTCGACAAGATCTATCCGGCCGGCCTCCACGTCGGCCGCATCGTCTCTATCAGGCCGACGGCGGACGTGTTCAAGGAGATCGGCGTCCTGCCCTATTTCAGCTACGCGACACTCGACGTCGTCGCCGTCCTGCCCGTGGCGGCCGGAGGCGGGAAATGAGGGAGACGGTCCTCAGGGACGCCGTCAGGGCCGTGCTGGCAATCCTGGCGGCCTTCGCGTTCTACGCCCTCATCGGCGGCGCCCGGCCGTCGGTCCTCGTCGTCTTGAACGCGTTCTCCATCGTCGTCGTGATTTTCTCGGTCGGCCGGGACGAGGTCTTCGGGGCGGTCCTCGGCGCGGTCTGCGGGCTCGTCCAGGACTCCTTCTCGCTCGGCGTCTTCGGCGTCGCCGGCCTGACCAAGACCCTGCTGGGATTCGGGACCGGATATATCTCGCGGCGCTTCGACGTCGGGGCGTTCTTCCGCAACGCCCTCTTTCTTCTGGTCATGGCGAGCCTCGAGCTCGTCCTCTGGCTTCTCCTCGAAGCCCTCGTCCTCAGGGAGCCGGTCGACTTCAGGCGCGGTCTTCTCGCCCTCCAGCCGTTCGTCACGTCGCTCGTGGGCAGCCTCGTCCTCCACCTCGAACGGAGGGCGCGGAGGCGCCGCGGCTGAGGCGGACAATGCCAGGCGACAAGTTCTACGAGGACCTCTCGCTCGTCATCCGGCGGGCTGGCGCCGTCTTCGGCGTCGTCGGGGTCCTCATGCTCCTGACGCTCGGCTATTACTGGAAGGTCCAGATCCTCGACCACAGGAAGTTCATGGACATGGCCGAGGCCAACCGGCTGCGGAGCCGGGTCATCAGTGCGCCGCGGGGGCTCATCCGGGACCGGAGGAAGACGGTCCTGGCCGACAACACGGCGAGCTTCAAGGTCTCTCTTGTCCGGGAACAGCTCAAGAATCCCGCGGAAGCCTATCCCCGGATCAGCCGGCTGCTGGGCATCACGGAGGAGGAGCTCCGCAGCCGCGTCGACCGGTTCAAGGGCCTGCCCCTGTTCGAACCGGTCGTCATCAAGGACGGCCTGGCGCCCGAGGAGATCGCCCCCATCGAGGCCCGCCGCTTGGAGTTCCCGATGCTCGAGATCGAAGCCGAGCCGAAGCGCTCCTACCCCCACGGGACCCTGGCCGCGCACGTCCTCGGCTACCTCCAGGAGCGGACCCCGGAGGAGATCCGCGACTACCCCTGGCGCAACTTGAGGCTCGGCGACCTCGGCGGCCGGGCCGGCATCGAGCGCCAGTACGACGACCGGCTGACAGGGGAGGACGGCGCCCACATCGAGATCGTCAACAGCCTCGGCCGGAAGCAGAAGGACAAGTCGATCCAGGGGCCGACGCCGGGCGCGGACGTCGTCCTCTCGATCGACGCCGAGCTCCAGGCGCTGGCCGAAAAGCTCCTGGGGGAGCGGGAGGGGGCCGTCGTCGCCCTCGACCCCTCGAACGGCGAGGTCCTGGTCATGGCCAGCACGCCGACCTTCGACCCGAACCGCTTCATCACCCGGTTCACGCCGACGGAGTGGGTCGGGCTCATCAAGGACCCGGCCTCGCCCCTGGAGAACAGGGCCATCCGCGGCCTCTACGCCCCGGGCTCGATCTTCAAGGTCGTCATGGCCCTGGCCGGACTCGACTTCGGCTTCATCACCCCCGCGACGTCCGTCTACTGCAACGGGTCCATCGTCATCTACGGGACGTCGCGGGTCTGCTGGTTCCCGCAGGGACACGGCCTGATGAACCTGGCCGACGCCATCAAGAACTCCTGCAACATCTATTTCTACACCCTCGGCCGGCAGATGGGCATCGAGCCCATCGCTGCGGCCGCCGGCCGGCTGGGCCTCGGCCGGATAACCGGCGTGGACATCCCGGGCGAGAAGGAGGGGCTCGTGCCCGACCCGGAATGGAAGATGAAGGCCGTCAAAGCCCCCTGGTTCCCGGGTGAGACGATCTCCGTCGCCATCGGCCAGGGCCAACTGCAGGTAACCCCCCTCCAGCTCGCGGCGATGACGGCGGCCGTGGCGAACCGGGGCCGCCGCGTCGTGCCCCACCTCCTCATGGGGCGGGCCGCGGCGGGGCCGCCGGCCCCGGCCGACGCCGGCGGGGCGCCCCTGTTCAAGCCGTCGACCTTCGAGGCCGTTATCGAGGGCATGTGGCGGTCGGTCAACGACCACGGCACCGGACAGGGGGCCAGGGTCGAGGGGCTTGACGTCTGCGGCAAGACCGGCTCGACCCAGGTCGTCAGCCGGGAGAGGGCGGAAGCGCTGGCCCTGGCCGGCAAGCCGATCAAGACACACTCCTGGTTCTCCGGCTTCGCCCCGCGGACGAACCCCCGGCTCGTCGTGACCGTCCTCATCGAGTTCGGCGGCGGGGGAGGGGCGGTGGCCGGGCCGGTGGCCGGAGAGATCTTCCGGCTGTGGAGCGAGAAGGGGCGCGCGGGCCGATGATGATGGTCGACCGCCGGCTGTTCCAGGAGATCGACTGGGTCCTCATCGGGCTCGTCGTCGGCCTCTCCCTCGTGGGCGTCTTCTTTATCTACAGCTCGTCCCACTTCCTGCCGACGAACTACGCCCTGCGCCAGCTCATCTGGCTCGGGGTCAGCCTGGCGGCGATGCTCGCCGTCGCCGCCGTGGACTACAAGTTCCTCGTCTCCTTCTCGCCCTATTTCTACGGTCTGATCGTCGCCGTCCTGGCCGGGAGCCTCTTCTTCGCCAAGGTCGTCGTCGGCACGAAGAGCTGGCTTCGGTTCGGGCTGATGCAGCTGCAGCCCTCGGAACTGGCCAAGGTCATCCTGATCCTCATCTTTGCCCGGCTCTTCGCCGAGTCCAAGGGCCGCTATCTCAATGCGCAGGCGGCGGGCCTGGCCCTGCTCGCCGCCGGCATCCCCCTCATCCTGATCGTGCTCCAGCCGGACCTCGGCACGGCCATGACCTTCCTGGCCATCGTCGGCGGGGCCTTCGTCCTGGCCGGGCTGAGGAAGCGGACCATCCTCGTCCTCCTCCTCGCCGGGCTCGTCGTCGGCGTCGGCGGCTGGAACTTCGGGCTGAAGACCTACCAGAAGAAGCGGCTGACGACCCTCATCAACCCGACGGGGGACCCGCGGGGGGCGGGCTACCAGATCAACCAGTCGAAGATCGCCATCGGCTCGGGCGGCCTGACCGGCAAGGGGTTCATGAGAGGCACGCAGAGCCAGCTCCGGTTCCTGCCCGCGCGGCACACGGATTTCATCTTCTCCGTCATCGGCGAGGAATTCGGCTTCGTCGGGACCTTTTTTGTCCTCCTCGCCTATTTCCTTCTCCTCTGGCTGATGTTCGGCTCCGTCGCGAAGGCCAGGGACAGG
>JBBISK010000210.1:0-4535 GCA_037441295.1 Candidatus Aminicenantota bacterium
CTTCGCCGTGGCCTTTGTCGCCAGCCTCCTCTACCTTCGAGCCGATACGGAGGAGAAGCGCCTGAGGCTGGACTCCATGAGCTACCGGTGCGTCGCCGTCGGCTTCCCGCTCTTCACCCTCGGCGGCCTCGTCTTCGGCATGGTCTGGGCGTACAAGGCGTGGGGGACCTACTGGAGCTGGGACCCGAAGGAGGTCTGGAGCCTCATCACCTGGCTCGTCTTCGCCCTCTACCTCCACACCCGGATAGTCATGGGCTGGAAGGGGAAACGGTCCGCGGTCATCGCCATCGTCGGCTTCCTGGCCGCCCTGTTCACCTATTTCGGCGTGAACTATCTCCTCTCCGGTCTCCACAGCTACGCTTGAGGTCCTGCCGCGCCGCCTGGGCGCGCCGCTCCCCGTTCACAATCCGGCCGGCCGGGTGTAAGATGGTCCCGTCTCCACGATCCGCCGGCCTGGCCCTGCGGCTCGGGAATATTTCCCTCCGGGAGTTGTAGGAACGATGGGAGCTCCGACGAAGCCCTTCGAGCATCCCGAGGATGCCGAGCTCGTCCGGAAAGCCCGAGAGGGAGACGTGGACGCTTTCGAGGGCCTGGTCAGGAAATACCAGCGGCAGGTCTATGCCGTCTGCCGCCGCCTGACCGGGGCGCACCAATCGGCCGACGACCTCGCCCAGGAAACGTTCATCAAGGCCTATTTCGCCATGGACAGGTTCGACCCGCGCTGGCCCATCTATCCCTGGCTCCGGAGGATCGCCGTCAACGCGAGCCTCAACTACCTGAAAGTCCGGGGCCGGGAGAGCTCGCTCGACGAGGGGCCGCGGGCCGAACGCCTGGCCGACCCCCGGCCCGCCGACAGCCGGCCCGAGGTCCGGCTCGAGCGGGCCGAGTTCGAGGCGAGGTTCGAACGGTCGGTCGCGTCGCTGCCCGAGGAGCAGAGGAGCGTCTTCGTCCTGAAGTTCTACGAGGGCCTGAGCTACGAGGAGATCGCCCGGACGCTGGACGTGCCGGCCGGCACCGTCATGTCCCGGCTCAACCGGGCCCGGCAGAAGCTCAAAGCACTCCTGGCGGATTCCCTGGAGAGGAGAGCTTGAGATGAGACACCGGAAAGTCCAGGAACTCCTTGGCGCCTTCCACGACGGCGAGCTCGCCGGCCGCCGCCGCGCCGCCGTAGGGCGGCACGTCGCGGCCTGCCCGCAATGCCGCCGCGACCTCGACTTTCTCGGGGCCCTCGACAAATTGCCGAGGACATCCCTCTCCGTTCCGGATGAGAACGAGTATTGGGCCTCCTTCTCGGGCCGGGTCCGGGAAGGGATCGCCCGCCGGCTTGCCGGGGCCCCCGCATCCGAGGTCGGGGAGGCCCCCGTGTTCGACGACGTCTTTTACCGGCCGCAGAAAAATACCCGCGTCAAGGCCGCCGTCCTCCCCCTCTCGCTCGTAACCCACGCGGCGATCATCCTGCTCCTCATCATGATCCCGCTGATGAAGACGGGCCAGTTGCCCAAAGTCGAGGTCTATAGCGCGTTCCTGGCGCCGCCGGCGCCTCCTCCTCCGCCGCCACCGCCGCCGGCCAAGAAGAAGGCGACGGCCAGGACGGCGCGGATCAAGCCGGTCCAGACCCAGGCCGCGGTCGAGCCGGGCCGCCTGGTGGCCCCTGTCGAGATCCCTGACCAGATCGCCGAGGAAAAGCTCTCGGACATCGGGGTCGAGGGCGGCGTCGAGGGCGGCGTCGAGGGCGGTGTCGTCGGCGGCGTCCTGGGGGGCGTCGTGGGCGGCGTCCTGGGCGGTGTCGTGGGCGAGGTGGAGGCCCCGGTGCGGGCCATCGGTGAGATCAAGCCGCCGAAGCTCGTCCACTCGGTGGAGCCGACCTATCCCGAGATCGCGCGCCAGGCGCGGGTCGAGGGGGTGGTCATCATCGAGGCGACGACGGACATTTACGGCCGCGTGGCGTCGGTGAAGGTGCTGCGGTCGATCCCGCTCCTGGACCAGGCGGCGATCGACGCGGTGCGGCAGTGGGTGTACGAGCCCATGATCATCAACGGCCGTCCCCGGCCGGTCATCTTCACCGTGACCGTCCGCTTCCAGCTGAAGTAACGAAGCTAGAGAATGGCTTTGGATATCTAAAAGGAGGTATGACCCATGCAATTCGGTCTGATTGAAATGTGGCAGCAGATGGGTATGGTGGCCAGGACGGTCTCGATCATTCTGATCGGTCTGTCGATCGTTTCCCTATACCTGTTCATCGAACGGCAGATGACCTTCCAGAAGGCTCGCAAGAAATCCCTGGAAATCGCGCCCAAGCTCGCCGACCTGCTCAAGGCCGGCAACACCCGCGACGCGCTGGCGCTGGCTTCGAAGAAAGATTACAAGGGCAGCCACCTGGCCCGCGTCACGGCGGCCGGCATCCAGGAGTTCATGGAGGGCAAGGATGCCAAGCTGTCCCTCGATCAGCAGGTTGGGATGGCGACCCGAGGCTGTGAGAGAGCGTCGACGATGTTCGAGCAGGACCTCAAGCGCGGGCTGTCGGTCCTGGCCACGATCGCCACGTCGGCCCCCTTCATCGGGCTGTTTGGGACGATCTCGGGCATCATCAACGCCTTCCGCGGCATGGCCCTGACCGGCTCGGGCGGCATCGGCGCGGTCGCCGGCGGCATTTCCGAAGCCCTGGTCACCACGGCCTTCGGCATCGCCGTCGCCATCATCGCCCTGTGGTGCTTCAACATCCTGAACACCCGCATCGAAGTCTACAACGCCGAGATGTCGAACACGACGTCCCAAGTCGTGGACTTCTTCATGCGCAGCGGCGAAGCGAGGTAAGTCCATTCCCGGCGCGTGTGCCGCCGGGCGAACGAGAGGCATATCATGGGTTTTTCAGTTTCTGTGAGCGGCAAAGAGCAAGTCCGGTCGGAACCGAACGTCGTTCCCCTTTGCGACGTCCTCCTCGTCCTGCTCATCATCTTCATGGTCGTCACGCCCCTCGTCCAGAAGGGCGTCGACGTCCGGCTCCCCAACGCCCAGTTCACGACCGACGTGCCTGAAAACCCGCCGGTCGTTCTCTCGATCCAGAGGAACAGCCAGGAGCCGAAGGGCTACCGCCTGTACATCAACAACGACCGGGTGACCCTCGAGAGCCTCCAGAACTCGCTCGAGGAGGCTTTCCTGACCGTCCCCGATAAGAAGCTCTACCTTCGGATGGACCAGGACCTCGAGTTCGGCATCCTGGCCGGAGATATCCTGGACCTCATCAAGGCCTCCGGGGTCGAGGTCGTCGGCATCATCACCGAAAAGAAGACGGAAAAGGTCGACTGAGCGCGGCGGCCCTCCCCCGGGGGCTACGCGAGTTTCGACGCAGAGAACCGACGGGGGAAGGAAGGACAGAGTCCTTCCTTCCCCCGTTTTTTTTTGGTTCTTTTCCCGATTCCGGGATAATCCCTCTCTTCGGCTTTGCTCAGGGCATTGCCTCTAGCTCCCCGGCCATCCGACCGAAGCGAACGAACGTGAGCGGAGGGCAGAAATCTGTCGAAGCATACACGGAGGCAGATTTCTGCTAAGTATCTTAGAAAAGCCCTCTTTCCGGATATCTATCAGAATCGCGGCCTTGAGTACTCGGCCGCGATTCTGCGGGTCGCTCCGGTAGGCTTCGCCCTCCGCTCCCTGCCGGTCCCCCTCTCCAGCAACGGGGATCTTCGAGGCAACGCCCATCGCCGCCGAGAGAAGGAATCCCGGAAATTGGGAGAAGAACCTCTTGTTGCCTTTGCGGCCCCAGACGGCGGCGCTGTCCCCCCGGGTCAGCCCCGCCGGAGGACTTCGTTAAGACTTCCCGTGCGGTAGCCCGCGAGGTCCAGCGTCACGTAGGTCCAGCCGAGTTTCCGAAGGGCCCGCACGACACGCCCGCGGACGTCGGGGTCGAGGAGCCTGGGGATGCGGCCGGCCGGGACTTCGACCCGGGCGACCGACCCGTGGTGCCTGACCCGTGCCTGATCGAAGCCCAGCCGGCGGAGCGCCTCCTCGGCCGCGCCGACCCGCCGCAGGTCGCCGGCCGTGATGCGCGTCCCATAGGGGAACCGAGAGGCCAGGCAGGCCCGGGCCGGACGGTCCGCCGTGGGGAGGCCGAGCCGCCGCGACAGGGCCCGGATGTCGCGCTTGGCGAGCCCCGCCTCGCAGAGCGGGGACCGCACGCCGAGCTCGGCCAGGGCCCGGCGGCCCGGCCGGAAATCCGCGTCGTCATCGGCGTTGGTCCCGTCGACGACATGCGCGACGCCCCCGTCTCGCGCCAGCCGGACGAGGAGGGCGAAGAGGGCCTTCTTGCAGTGGTAGCAGCGGTCGGGCGGGTTCGAGACGAAGGTCGGCCGGCCGAGGAGCCGGGCCCGGAAGACGCGGAGGGGCGCGCCGATCCCGGCCGCCGTCTCTCGCGCCTCGCGGAGCTCGCGGGCCGTGTGGACCTCGGTCGCGACCGTCACGGCGAGCGCCCTCGGGCCGAGGACGTCGCGGGCAGTCTTGAGGAGGAGGGTGCTGTCGACGCCGCCCGAGTAGGCGAC
>JBBISK010000211.1:0-4491 GCA_037441295.1 Candidatus Aminicenantota bacterium
GCGGCGGCTCCGGAGAAGAACACGGGCCTGTCGCTCCAGCCCCTGACGCCCCAGCTCGCCCGCCGCTACAACCTCCGGACGACCGAGGGTCTGCTCATCACGGACGTCCAGCCGCTGAGCGAGGCGGCCCGCCAGGGCCTGGAGGCCGGCATGATCATCATCGAGGTCAACCGGGTCAAGGTCACGACGGTCGGCCAGTTCGACGCCATCGTGAAGAAGGCGGCCCCGGGCGACGAGCTCATCCTCCTCGTCCGGATCGAGTCCGAGAACCGGGCCACGGACAACATCGTGGCGCTCAAGGTCCGCTGATGCGGTTCACCAAGCTCCAGGCCCTCGGCAACGATTTCCTGGCCGTCTGCCCGAACGAGGAGCTCGACGCCTCCCGCATCGGCGAGTTCGCCCGGACGATCTGCGAGCGGCACACGGGCGTCGGGGCCGACGGACTGCTCCTGCTGTCCAAGGGAAGCCAGGACCGGGGCGAGGTCGGCTTCCGCATCTTCAACTCCGACGGCAGCGAGGCCGAGATCTCGGGCAACGGCCTCCGCTGCGCCATGGCCTGCCTCGCCCACCACGGGGAGATCGCCGGCCCCCGGGCCGTCTTCAAGACTTCGGTCGGGGACCGGTCCGGCGAGATCATCGGCCGCTCCGGGACCCTCTACGAGGTCCGGATGGAGATCGGCACGCCGCGCTTCAAGTCGGCCGAGATCCCCTTCGACGACGGGCAAGTCTACGAGCGCGTCCTGGACTACCCGCTGTCCATCAACCGCAAGGTCTATGAAGTCACCAGCCTGTCCATCGGCAATCCCCACTGCGACGTTTTCGTCGACCGCTTCCCGGCCCGCATCGAGTGGCACCAGATCGGCCGGGAGATCGAGTCCCATCCGTTCTTCCCCCACCGTACCAACGTCGAGTTCGTCCGGGTCCTCAACCGGGACGAGATCGAGGTCCTCTTCTGGGAGCGGGGCGTCGGCGAGACGCTCTCCTCGGGCACTGGGTCGTCGGCCGCGGCCGTGGCGTCCATCCTCAAGGGCCTGACCGACCGCAAGGTCAAGGTCTGGACGAACGGCGGGGCGCTGATCGTGGAGTGGCCCCAGGACGGACAGGTCTACCAGACGGGGTCGGCCGAGGTCGTCTTCGAAGGCGAATACCCCGCTCGCTGATCAAGACAAAGAGGGACAGCCCCCTGTGGGGACGGTCCCTCTTTTTTTACCTGAAGTGCTCGTAGCCCTTGACCTTGAGGGGCCGCCTCGCGCCGTCGAGGCCGACAGTCAGGAGCCTCCGCCCCGGGACGATCCGTCCGATCTCCGTGAGCGGGAAGCGCTTCGCGAGGGAGCGTAGGCGCGGCAGGTTCCGCGGCCGGACGGTAAAGAGGAGCTCAAAGTCCTCCCCGCCGTGGATGGCCAGTTCGAGCGGGCGCGCCGAGGCCCGCCGCAGCTCCCTCGAGAGCGGGATCCTCGCCAGGTCGATCTCGGCGCCGAGGTCGCTCTCCTCCGCGACGTGGGAGAGGTCCACGGCCAGGCCGTCGGAAATGTCGATCATGGCCGAGGCCATCCCCCTCCGGGCGAGAAGCGCGCCGAGCTCGAGCCGGGGCGAGGGGTCGAGGAAGGCCCGGAGCAGGCGGCCTGAGGGCCGGCCCATACCAGCGTCGCCGCGGCGTTCGAGGAGCCGCAGCCCCATCGCGGCATCGCCGAGCGTCCCGGAGACGAAGATCCGGTCGCCAGGCCGAGCGCCGCCGCGCGTCACGAACCGCCGGGCCTCCCCTGTGACCGTCACGGCGATCATGACCCGCGCCGCCGAAGAAAAGTCCCCGCCGACCAGGGCAACCCCCGCCCGCCGCGCCGCCTCCCGGAACCCCGCCAGGAAAGCGTCGAGCCAGGCCCGCTCGGTCCGGCCGGGCAGGGCCAGCCCCAGCACGGCGTGACGCGGCCGCCCGCCCATGGCCGCGATATCGCTCAGGTTGACGTTGAGGGCCTTGCGGCCGAGGAGCCGCGGTGGATGGAGGGCCGTCCGGAAGTCGACGTCTTCGACGAGGAGGTCGTGGGTGATGAGCAGGCGGGCCGGGCCGCGGACGACGGCCGCGTCGTCGCCGATGCCCAGGACGACGCCCGCGGGCCTCAACGGGAACGAGCGCCTGACCGCCGAGATGAGGCGGCGTTCGCCGACGTCCTTGAGCCGCATGGCCTTCCTTCGGCCCGCGGTCAGCGGGTCTTCTTCGCCCGGCGCTTGGCGGGCGTCCGCTTCGGCCCGAACTTCCTCTCCAGAGCCCGGCCGAGGACGTCCTTGACGTCCGCGACGAAGATGAACTCCATGTCGCGGATGACCTTCTTGGGGATGTCGAAGAGGTCCTTGCGGTTCTCCGCCGGCATGATCATTGTCCGCACACCGGCCCGCTGGGCGGCCAGGACCTTCTCCTTCACCCCGCCGACCGGCAGGATGTTCCCCCGGAGGGTGATCTCGCCGGTCATGGCCACGTCGCAGCGGACCTTGTTGTTCGTGCAGACCGAGATGAAGGCCGTGGCGATCGTGACGCCCGCCGACGGCCCGTCCTTGGGGATGGCCCCCTCCGGGATGTGAATGTGGAAGTCGTTCTGGTAGAACATCCGGCTGTCGATGCCGAACTCGGCGGCGTGGGCCCGGGCGTAGCTCAGGGCGGCCTGGGCCGACTCCTTCATGACGTCGCCGAGCGAGCCCGTCAGCTGGAGGTTCCCCTTGCCGGCCATCTTTGTCGCCTCGACGAAGAGGATCTCGCCGCCGACAGCCGTCCAGGCGACGCCCGTAGCGACGCCGACCTGGCTCTTGCGGAGGAGCTGGTCCCGGAAAACCTTGGGCGGCCCGAGGTACTTCTCGATGGCCTGCGAGGTCACGACCGTCTGGCCCTTCTTGCCCTCGGCCACCTTGCGGGCGACCTTGCGGCAGACCGAGGCGATCTCCCGCTCGAGGTTCCGGACGCCGGCCTCGCGCGTGTAGAGGGCGATGATCTTCTTGAGGGCGCCGTCGGTGAAGTGGATGAGCTTCGCGCTCAGGGCGTTCTCGGCGACCTGCTTGGGGATGAGGTGGCGGACGGCGATCTGGAGCTTCTCCTCCTCCGTGTAGCCGGGGAGCTCGAGGACCTCCATCCGGTCGCGGAAGGCCGGCTGGATGGGGTCGAGGAGGTTGGCAGTGGTGATGAAGAGGACCTTCGAGAGGTCGTAGGGCACGGCGACGTAATGGTCGCGGAAGTTGTCGTTCTGCTCGGGGTCGAGGACCTCGAGGAGGGCCGAAGACGGGTCGCCGCGGAAGTCGGCGCCGACCTTGTCGACCTCGTCCATCATGAAGACGGGGTTATTCGAGCCGGCCCGCCGGATGCCCTGGATGATACGTCCCGGCATGGCGCCGACGTAGGTCCGGCGGTGGCCGCGGATCTCCGCCTCGTCATGGACGCCGCCGAGGGAGATGCGGACGAACTTCCGGCCGAGGGCCCGGGCGATGGACTTGCCGAGCGAGGTCTTGCCGACGCCGGGCGGCCCGACGAAGCACAGGATGGGCCCCTTGATCGTCTTCGAGAGCTTGCGGACGCCGAGGTACTCGAGGATCCGCTCCTTGACCTTCTCCAGGCCGTAGTGGTCGTCGTCGAGGATCGTCTTGGCCTTGCGCAGGTCGAGGTTGTCGACGGTCGCCTTGTTCCAGGGCAGGGAGAACATCCAGTCGAGGTAGGTCCGGACGACGGCCGTCTCGGCGGACTCGGGATGCATCTGGCCCAGCCGGCTGATCTGCTTCTCGAGCTCCTCCTTGACCTCGTCGGGGACGCGGAGCTTGCGGAGCTTGTCCTGGTAGACTTTGACCTCCTCCTGGGTCTCCGTCCCCTCGCCGAGTTCCTTCTGGATGGCCTTCATCTGCTGCCGCAGGAAATACTGCTTCTGGAGCTTGTCCATCTCGCCCTTGGCCTCGGTCGAGATCTTGGACTGGACGTCGAGGAGCTCGAGCTCCCGCGTCAGGAGCTCGTAGACCCGCTTCAGCCGCTGCAGGGGGTCGACGACCTCCAGGATCTCCTGGGCCTCGGGGACCTTGAGCTCGAGGTTCGAGGCGGTCAGGTCGGCCAGGCGGCCCGGCTCATCGACGTTCGAGGCGATGATGAGGACCTCCGGGGCGATGCTCTTGCCGAGGGAGGTCGCCCGCTCGAGGCCCGAGCGGACGTTCCGGATCATGGCCTCGCCCTCGAGCGTCTTGTCGCCCTTCTCCGGCTCGCTGACGACCGAAACCTGGGCGTTGATGAGGGAGCCGTCGTCCTCGAACGACTCGACCCGGGCCCGGACGAGGCCCTGGGCCAGGATCCGGACGCGGCCGTCCGGGAGCTTGAGCATGCGCATGATCAAGGCGACCGTGCCCATGTCGTAGACGTCCTCCCGCTTGGGGTCTTCGACCTCCATGTCCTTCTGGGTCAAAAGGAGGATCATGCGGTTCGTCGAGAGGGACTGGTCGATGGCGGCCTTCGACTTCTCCCGGCCGACGAAC
>JBBISK010000212.1:0-4448 GCA_037441295.1 Candidatus Aminicenantota bacterium
GATCCTTTCGCAAGAGGGGAAGCCACTCCGGGAGGTCGGTGTAGCTCTGGATGCCCGAGGTGTGGGTCAGGAGGTTCTCGACGGTGATCTTCCGGCCGTGAGTGGGATAGTCCGGGAGGAACTTCGTGATCTCGTCCTCCAGGCCGAGCTTGCCCTGCTCGGCGAGCATGAGGATGGAGACGGCCGTGAACTGCTTGGTGATGGAGCCCAGCCGGAAGACCATGTCCGGCTCCATGGTTACGGCCAATTCGAGGTCGGCCGTGCCGTAGGCCTTCCGGAGGAGGGTCCGGCCGTCCTTGCGGACGATGACAGCCGCGCCCGGCTCGCCGGGCTTGTAGACCTCGGCCATGACCGCATCGACGGCCTTGACGAAGGCGTCATCGCCGGAGGGGGCAGGCCAGGCCGAGGGGCTTGTGGCGGCCGCGTTCCCGGCGGCGAGAATGGCCAAGGCGGCCAGGCACAAGAGAACGGAATTGTGCTTCGGTGTCATCGGGACCTCCTCTGAGTTCGGGACGATCTTATAATAGTACGGGGCCGGGGGGCCAGGAGTTCGTCTGCTCCCTCGTGCGCTCTTATCGGGAGGGACAGTTCCCCACGGGACTTTCCCTCTTTCTTCAGCGGCCGCCTCCATGACCGTTATAGGCGCTGATGTCCAGGAAGCCGTGCCCCGAGAGGTTGAACAGGATGACGGTTTCGCGGTCCTCGGCCTTGGCACGGAGGGCCTCCCGGACGACGGCGGCCACGGCATGGGCCGATTCCGGCGCCGGCAGGATGCCCTCGGTCCGCATGAAGAGCCTGGCCGCGTCGAAGACCGACTCCTCGTCGACGGCCATCGGCTCGACGAGCTTCATCCCGACGAGATGGCTGACGAGCGGGGCCATGCCGTGGTAGCGGAGGCCGCCGGCGTGGAGCGGCGGCGGCACGAACTCGCGGCCGAGGGAATGCATGTAGAGGAAGGGGGTCAGCCCCGCGCTGTCGCCGCTGTCGTAGCAGAGCGCGCCCGCGGTGAGGGAGGGACACGCCTCCGGCTCGACGGCGATGTACCGGACCGTACGCTTCTCCGTGAGCGTCCGGCGGACGAACGGGAAGGCCAGCCCGGCGAAGTTCGAACCCCCTCCGACGCAGCCGATGATCGTGTCGGGCGAGGCCCCGAGCTCGGCCATCTGCTTCTCGGCCTCGAGGCCGATCACGGTCTGATGCATGAGGACGCTGTCGAGGACGGAGCCGAGCGCGTACTTGATGCCCGGGTTCCGGGCGGCGGTCTCGACGGCCTCGGAGATGGCGATGCCCAGGCTGCCGGGGTGGTCCGGGTCCTGGCCGTAGAACCTGCGGCCCGACTCCGTCGTCGGGCTCGGGCTCTCGAGGACGGTGCCGCCGAACATCTCCATGATGACGCGGCGGCCCGGCTTCTGGCGGAAGCTCGAGCGGACCATGAAGACCCGGGTGGCGATGCCGAAGCTCGAGCCGGCGTAGGCGAGGGCCGAGCCCCACTGCCCGGCGCCCGTTTCCGTCGTCAGGGCCGTGACGCCCTCGCGGGCGGCGAGCCAGGCCTGCATGATGGCCGTGTTCGTCTTGTGGCTGCCGACGGGCCCGACACCCTCGTATTTGTAAAAGATACGGGCCGGGGTGTCGAGGGCCTTGCGGAGGGCGGAGGCGTAGACGAGGGGCGTCGGCCGGAAGACCGAATAGGCCTCGAGGACCTCGTTCGGGATGGGGACCTCGCGCTCGGTCGAGCCCTCCTGGCGGATGAAGCCCTTGGGGAAGATCGCCTCGAGGTCCTCGGGTCGCAGGGGCTCGCGCGTCGCCGGGTGGAGCGGCGGCGGGGGCGGCTCCGGCAGGTCGGCCTTGATGTTGTAGTAAGTCTTCGGCAGGAAGTCCGGTTTTCGTGATGCGAAGCGCATGGGAATTTCTCCTTTCCTGGTCTCGGGTGGAGGGACGGGCTCGTCCCTTGGACAGGGAATGGGGCTGGGGGAACGGACTTATCGGGCGGTTGGGGCCGCCCACCAGGACCAGGCGAGGAGGGACGTGTGCCGCGCGGCGCGCGTTTCTTCGAGGAGCACACGTTCCGACATGCGGCGAATTATAGGCACGCCCCGCCGGGCTGTCAAGCCCTTTTGTTAAAAGGGACGGTCCCCCCTCCGGGGGGACTGCCCTCTTTAATTAGTTGATGGAAAGTCATATCATTGACGCCGTCGCAATCGATACTCGGAGGGACACGCATGAAGCTCAACGCATCGCGCCCGATCATGAGCGGCCTCTTGTCGCTGGCTCTCGCGGCTGCCGCGGCGGCGCGGCTCCCGGCGCAGGACCTGGACTCGCTGATGAAGGTCCGGCCGGGGAAGTCGCGGGCCGCGACCTCGTCCGACCCCGACTTCAAGAGCAACGCAGACCGCATCAGGTACATCGCACCCGGCGAGACGAGGGCGCTGGCGGACATCAAGGGCCCGGCCGTCATCCGCCACATCTGGCTGACCTTCAACGAGGCCCGGCCGAACTGGCTCGAGGCCGGCGGCTCGGCCGCGCCGAACGAGATCGTCCTCCGCATGTACTGGGACGACGCGAAGGAGCCGGCCGTCGAGGCGCCCATCGGCGATTTCTTCGGCGCGGGCTTCGGCCGGCGGCTCGAGCTCCGCTCCGTCCCCGTCCAGGTCGAGGGCGGCGACGGCTACAACTGTTACTGGCCGATGCCCTTCGTTAAGCACGGGCTAGTGACGGTCACCAACGAGAGCGCCAAGAACGTCCGCTCCTTCTACTACCACATCGACTACGACGAGGAGCCGGCCCTGGCCGCCGACGCCGCCTATTTCTGCGCCCAGTACAACCAGGCCTTCCCGGAGAAGCTCGGCTCGGACTACCTCGTCGCTGACCTCGAGGGCAAGGGCCATTACGTCGGCACGGTCATGTCCGTCCGGTCGCGGAGCCCGCTCTGGTTCGGCGAGGGCGACGCCCGCATCTATGTCGACGGCGACAGAAAGCCATCCATCCAGGGCACGGGCACAGAGGACTACTTCCTCATGGCCTGGGGGCTCAACCCGGCCCTCTTCCCGTACTTCGGCTGCACGTATATGAGCAGCGATTTCGAGGACCTGGGCACGGAATACTGCATGTACCGCTGGCACATCGCCGACGCCATCCGCTTCTCGAAGTCGCTCCGCTTCGACTTCGAGCACACCGGCTGGATCTCGGCCGACGAGACCGAGAGCGGCAAGATCGAGGGCCACGTCGAGCGCGAGGACGACATCGCCACGGTCGCCTTCTGGTATCAGGAGGGACAGCCCAAGAGGTTCACGAAGCTGCCGCCGCTCGCGGCGCGCCTCCTGCCGAACCTCGATATCGTCGTCGAGGGCAAGACGCTTCTGCCGACGGCCAAACACTCGCCCGGAGTCCTCGAGCTCCAAAAGGGGTTCGACTGGACGGGGGAGGGGCAGGTCCTGTTCATGCCGGCCTCCTATGCGCCCGTCCTCGAGATGGAGTTCACGGTCGACAAGGAGGAATACCGCGGCCTCATCCTGAGGATGACGTATGCGGAGGATTACGGCATCTACCGCATCTTCCTCGACGGCAAGAACGTCCGCCAGCCCGAGGACTACATGGCCGGCCAGAAGATCCAGGACTATGACCTCTTTTCGAAGACGCTCGAGGTCAAGGACCATTATCTCGGCAGCTTCAAGTTCGACCCGGGCAAGCACATCCTGCGCTTCGAGTGCCTGGGGCGCAATCCGCTCGCCAAGGGGAACTATCTCGGCCTGGACTCGGTCCGCCTGCGCGAGAGGTGGGCGAGGAAGAGGAAGTTCCTCGGCTGAGCCGCGGCCCGCGGTCCCCGTGACGCGGGGGCCGCCGGCGTTCTAAGGAGACGACACATGCAACGCCAACGCATATCGACCTTCCTGGCCCTGGCGGCGATCGGCGCGTTCGCCTGGGCGGCGCCGCCCTCGGCGGCCGCCGGGCCCGCCGCCCTCCGGCCGCCCGCCGTGCCGCTCGTGACGCACGACCCCTATTTCAGCATCTGGGCGGTCCGGGACAAGCTCACCGATGACTGGCCGCGGCACTGGACGGGGATCGTCCACGGGCTCTCGGCCCTGGCGCGGATCGACGGCAAGCCCTTCCGGGTCATGGGCCCGAGCCCCGGGCGCGTGCCGGCCCTGGCCCAGGCCGGGCTTGAGGTGACGCCGACTCAGACGCTCTATACGTTCGCCGGCGCGGGCGTCGAGCTGAGGCTGACGTTCATCTCTCCGCTCCTCGTCAAGGACCTGGACGTCATGTCTCGGCCCGCGACGTACGTCACGGCCTCCTTCCGCGCCACGGACGGGGGCACGCACGCCGTGTCGTTCTTTTTCAACGCCCCGGCCGCGCTCGCCGTCAATACCCCCGACCAGAAGGTCGTCTGGGGGCGTTACCGAGTCCCCGGGCTCGAGGTTATGGGCCTCGGTTCCAAGGACCAGCCGGTC
>JBBISK010000213.1:0-4397 GCA_037441295.1 Candidatus Aminicenantota bacterium
GCTGCATGGCCGGCCGGACGATGTACGTCGTCCCCTACATGATGGGCCACCCCGACTCGCCCTACGCCAAGGCCTGCCTCATGGTCACGGACTCGTGCTACGTCGCGATCAGCATGCGCGTCATGACCCGGATCGGGACTCCGATCCTCGACAAGCTCCGCAACCGCGAGGATTTCGTCAAGGGCTTCCACTCGATCGGCGACCTCAACCCCGAGCGCCGCTACATCATGCACTTCCCGCAGGAGGGCCTGGTCTGGAGCGTCGGCTCGGGCTACGGCGGGAACGCCCTGCTAGGCAAGAAGTGCGTCTCGCTCCGCATCGGCTCCTACCTCGGCTTCCGCCAGGGCTGGCTGGCCGAGCACATGGTCATCATGGGCATCGAGGACCACCGCGGCGACGTCACCTACGTCACGGCGGCCCTGCCGAGCGCCTGCGGCAAGACGAACCTGGCCATGATGGAGTCGGCCCTGCCCGGCTTCCGCGTCTGGACGCTCGGCGACGACATCGCCTGGCTCAACATCGGGCCGGACGGGCGCCTCTGGGCCATCAACCCCGAGGCCGGCTACTTCGGCGTCGCCCCGGGGACGTCCATGAAGACGAACCCCAACATGATGCGGACGATCCGGCGCGGCGCCTTCAACCCGACCCTCTTCACCAACGTCGCCTTGAACACGGACACCAACGAGCCCTGGTGGGAGGGCATCGACGGCCCCGTGCCCGAGCACATGCTCGACTGGCAGGGCAGGCCGTGGACGCCGGCCTCCGGCACCAAGGGCGCCCACCCCAACTCCCGCTTCACGGCCTCCATCGTCAATTCGCCGATGCTCTCGCCGGAGTATTTCAACCCCCGTGGCGTGCCCATCTCGGCCATCATCTTCGGCGGCCGGCGGACCCAGCTCATCCCGCTCGTCGTCGAGAGTTTCAACTGGGCCCACGGCGTCTTCCTCGGCGCCCGCATGGGCTCGGAGACGACGGCCGCGGCGACCGGCCAGGTCGGCGTCGTGCGCCGCGACCCCATGGCCATGCTCCCCTTCTGCGGCTACAACATGGCCGACTACTGGCGCCATTACCTCAACGTGGGGAACCGGCTGACCCGGCCGCCCAAGATCTTCTCCGTCAACTGGTTCCGGGTCGACGAGAAGGGCAAGTTCATCTGGCCGGGCTTCGGCGACAACATGCGCGTCCTCAAGTGGGTCGTCGACCGCGTCAAGGGTGCGGCCCCGGCGCGCGAGACCCCGGCCGGGCTCGTGCCGCGGGTCGAGGACCTCGACATGACCGGGCTCGACCTGCCCAAGGCGCAGCTCGAGAAGCTCTTCGCCGTCAACATGAAGGACTGGAGGCCCGAGGTCGAGGGCATCCGGGACTTCTTCAAGCCCTACCGCAACCGCCTGCCCTCGGAGATCCGTGAGGAGTTCGAGCGCCTCGAGCGGCAGGCCCGCTAAGGGCCGCCGCAGGGGCCATGGCCCCCGGGGTTTGACAAATCCGCCATTCACCCCCATATTAATATCTAGGCGCGTCAGCGCCTCGCGAGGGGCGGCAACGATGACGAAAAAGCTCTGGATGGCGATGGCTTTCCTCTCTCTGGTTTCGGCAGGGTGCAACGTCAATCCCTCCAAGGAGAATCCGGACTCCGCCCCGTTCACGGTTAAAGTGCTGACGATCTCCGGGAGTCCCCTCCCGGGGGCCGTGATCGAGGGCGGGATTGATTGGCAGAGCTTCGAGGTCGTGACCGACTCCGCCGGCCTCGCCACCCTCCCTTATTATGCCAAAAGCATGGAGGCTATGGTCCATCTCGACAACTATTTCCCCAGGTTGGTAACGCTGAAGCGGCCGTACGAGTATCGGTTGACGCCGACACCCAGAATGCTGAGACTCCTGGGGAGCATCGAAGGGTGGGCCGTGCGCTTCGAAGGCGGCCGCCTGGCCACGGTGGACTATGATGGGCGCTACCATCTGTACGCTTACGACTCTCAAGGCCTTGAGGAAATCGCCACGGCGGACGTGCCTCAGGTCATCAGGCAAACGCAAGTCGTCGACGACACGCTCTGGCTCTCGACGCACGATGACGGGGTATACGCCTACTCCCTGGCCGATTTCTCCCAGCCCCGAGAGTTGCTGCATCTGGCCATTCCCGGGAACTCCCCGATCTTCGCCTTGAAAGACAACCTCATCGTCGTCGGCAACTACGAGGACAAGGCTTCACTCGGCGTCTACCTCTTCGGGATGGACGGCGGCTATCAGGAGCTTGCCCGGTTCGGCGACTTCTATGTCTCCTCGATCGCCTTCGTCGAGGGATATCTCGTCGTCACCAATTTTTACGATTCTCACCCCAAGGTCTACGACCTGAGTAACCCGGCAAATCCCGTGCTTGTGTACGACGGCGCCGGCCCGGAATACTGGACGGGCTTCCTCTACGGAAGTCAGTACATCCAGGTTCCCAGGTTGGAATCCATCGGCGCAAACACGCCGCATGGCAGGCTCGACCTCGCTGATCCGGCTTCGCCTCAAGCTGACGGGATCGTCCAGGCCGATGCCCGGCTGATCTCCATCGTCGACGGCGCCACGGCCGTCGGAAGATACTATGCCATGGGCACGGCCCTCGCCGTGCTGCAGGGCAGCTTGACCACAGGCTACGCGACGACGGCGATCATTTCGGAAGATCCGAAATATGACATCAATGAATTCGGCGGATGCTATCCGCCCTTCTTCATCATCACCAACCACCTCTGGATCCTGGAAGACCGGCCCGCGGTGAACCCGTCAAGATAAACGTTGTCGCCGAAGGTGCGGGCCCTCGAAAACCGGAAATGGACATCAGCGGGCAAGAATGACCGCCACGGCGTAGTTGAGCAGCGTGCCGTCGCGGGTCTGGATGGGCACCGTGGAGATGCCGATCTTCCGCAGGGCGGGGTCCTCGAGACGCTTGCGGAGCGGGGCGCTGATCCCATCGAGCTTCTGGAACACCGCGTAGAAGACGTCCCGTCCTGAGTCCTCGCGCGTCGTGGCCGCCGTGCCCGGCTTATGGCGGGCGATGATGGCGTCGGCCCGCTCGGCCAGGGCGGCGTCGAGCTCCAGGCGGGGCAGCCCGTGGCGGGTCCGGACCTCGTTCGCCGCCGCGAGGACGGCCCTCAGACGGGCCAGCTCGTCCGGTCCGGGCGACGTCGCGTCCTTGAGCAGAAGGACGCACAGGACATAGGCGCCTCCGGGGTACTCGGCGTTCCGCATGAAGGCGACGCCGATCCCGGCCCGGCCGTAGCGGGCCAGGTCCGGCCCCTTGATCGTGTCGGCGATCATGGCCGTGTCCGGGCCGACGACGAGGCGCAGCAGCGCCTCTCCAAAGTATGCCGGCACCGGAGGCGTCTTCCGGTCGGCCGCCCTTTCGCGGGCGAAGACGCCGGCCGTGCGCTCAGCCTCGTCGACGAGGACGACCCGGGGCAGGCCGGCCGCGGCCCGCGCCCTGTCGAGGACATCGAGGACCATCGCCCGGACCTCGGCGTCCGTCCGGCGCTCGAGGGAGCCGATGAAGTCCTCGGTCACAAAATAGACGTTGGACCGGCCGCGCACGATGCCGATCCCGACCTCGTCGAAGTCCCGGTTGAGGACGTTCGCGCGGTGCCCGGGGCTGTTCATGAAGGACTGGTGGATGGCCTCGGCGGCCGCGCTCCAGCTCTGGGCGACGTTCTCGCCGTTAGCGGAGAAGAGGACCCCCGCGTCGGTGAGCCGGTCGGTCAAGGTCTTGCCCATAGCCGAGGCGTGCGTGAGGAGGTTCAGCCTGGCCATCTCGGCGCTGTGGGTCCGGGCCAGGCCGGTGAGGCCTGAGGAGGGGCTGACGGCCGGGAGGCCGTGGGAGGCGCGCTCCTGGTTGATGACCGCGAGGAGGTCCCTCTCCATCTGGACGGGGTTGGGCAGGCCCGGCGCCTGCCGTTCTGAAGCCGCGGCGAGGCGCGGGACGAAGAGAGCGGAGCCCAGGACCGCCGCGAAGCCGGAGAGGACAACGATCCGCGTGAGAGCCGACCCGAACGCGGCCGCAGCCGGGCTTCTCCGCCGGAGAGCTCTCGCCGGGATCATAGCATCTTCTCCCGCCCTCCTCCATTGTCCCCGCAACGGGCGGGAAAGTAAACCCGGGGACCGCCTGCCGCTAGGCCTTTCCCTCGACCGGCAGCCAGAGCTCGAGGACCGTGTCCTCCAGGGAGGCGTGGGGGTCGAGGGGCCGTTCGAGCTCCTGGGCCACGCGCCACTTGTAGGGGCTCGACTGGACCCATTCCCAGAGCTTGAGCCAAGCCTCCGAGATATCCAGGCCGCTCGGGTCCCCGCGCAGCTTGCAGGTCGTCGAGGCGAAGAGCCCGCCCGGGACCTCTTTGACCTCGACCTCGCCCCGGCAGTCGACGTCCGGCCCG
>JBBISK010000214.1:0-4334 GCA_037441295.1 Candidatus Aminicenantota bacterium
TGCTCGTCCAGCCCACGGCGTTCTGGAAGCCGTTGTTGACGTGCGTCCCCATGATCCTCTTGTTGTTGACGATCCGGATCATGGAGATGAGGACGACCGGCAGCATCATGGCGTTCAGGACCTGCGTCCAGATGGTGATGCCGATGAGCGGCGCCCCGGGGATGAGGATGATGATGACGGCCAGGCCCATGATGGACCCGAACAGGGCGTAGAACTGCGGCGCCTCGCGGATCCGCTTATTGATGCCCGCCTCGAACCCGAAGGCCTCGCAGACGTAAAAGGCCGTGGCCAGGGGGAGGATGGCCGCCGAGAAGACCGAGGCGACGAAGAGGCCGAAGGCGAAGAGCTGGGCGGCGAGGTGCCCGGCGAACGGCTTGAGGGACATGGCCGCGTCCTTGGCCTCGTTGATGACGACGCCGTTGACGTTCAGCGTCGCGGCGCAGGCGACCATGATGAAGAAGGCCACAACGACCGTGGCCACGCAGCCGACGATGACGTCCCAGACCGCGTACCGGTAGTTCTCGACCTTGATGCCCTTCTCGATGACGGCCGACTGCATGTAGAACTGCATCCAGGGGGCGATCGTCGTGCCGACGATGCCGAGGACCATGCTCAGGTACTTGACATCGTACTGCATCCGGGGTTTGACCAGCGCGAGGCCGACCTGGGTCCAGTCGGGCTTGGCCAGGATGGCCGAAACGATGTAGGAGAGCAGGCAGAAGCTGAAAAAGAGGAAGATCCGCTCGGCTGTTCGGTAGTTGCCCTTGGAGACGAGAAGCCAGACCCCGACCGCGACGATGGGGACCGAGACGTACTTGCTGACGCCGAAGATCATCATGCTCCCGGCGACGCCGGCGAATTCCGTCGCCGTGTTGCCGATGTCGGCGATGACGAGCCCGATGAAGATGACGAAGGTGATTTTGAGGCCGAAGTTCTCCCGCATCAGATCGGCCAGCCCCTTGCCCGTGACCGTGCCCATGCGGGCGTTCATCTCCTGGACGACGAGGAGGAGGATGAAGGACGGGATGAGGGTCCAGAGGAGGTGGTAGCCGTAGGACGCTCCGGCTACGGAATAGGTCGTGATGCCGCCGGCGTCATTGTCGACGCTGCCGGTGATGATGCCGGGGCCGAGGACCGCCAGGAAGATGAGGAAATTCCTCAGGAAGCGGTTGCTCTTGAGCTTTTCCTTGAGCGTCATGCCGGTTAACCTCGGGACGTTCCCTCCAGACCGCCCCCTGTGAACTGCAGGAATCAAAACGCTTATAGCATAGGCGATGCGGGGTGTCAAAATACCGGGCGGCCGCAGGCGCGAGGGCTTATCCGCCGTGCTTGACCCGGCCGTACGAGTAGGCCGTGGCGCCCACGTGGAGGAAATAGGTCGCCAGGGTGACGTATCCGTAGGTCCGGCCGAGGAGGAAGGAATAGCCGATCATGGCCATGAGCGCCAGGTAGAAGAGCATGAGGTACGGCTTCATGGCCCGGCGGCCGCGGAACTCGACCTTCCCGGCGTAGTCGACGAGGTATTCGACGACGCAGAAGGCGACCATGAGAAGCGGCAGGCCCCAGGTCCACCAGGCCCGGCGCTCGAGGGCCCCCAGGAGCGAGGCAGCGGCCAGCGGCACGGCCATCGCCACGATGATGAGCCCCGTGACGCGCTCGAGCTTTTCGTTCTTCCGGCCGCGGGCCGTGAACATGACGACGAGGAGGAGGTTGATGAGGTTGGCGACGGCGAAGACGCCGAGGCCGACGGCGCGGAAGGGCGGCAGCTTCATCTCGGGGCGCCGGCCTCAGCCGGCGACGACGCGGTGGACCCGCTTTTTCCCGGCCTTGAGGAGGAAGCCGCCGTCGGGGCCGAGGTCCTTCGCCGTCAGGAGCCGCTCGGGGCTGTCGATCCTCTCCTCGTTGAGGTAGAGCCCGCCCTGCTCGATGAGGCGTTTGGCCTCCTTGCGGGAGGGCGTCAGGCCGACCTCGCTGAAGAGCTCGGCCGGCGGGATGCCGGCCTCGAGCCGGGCGCGGCCGACGGAGGTCGTGGGGAGGACAGTAACATCGCCTGGGGTGAACTTGGCTTCCACGGAGCCGGGCGTGACTGTGACATTTCGAAACGCCGCGGCGGATGCCGCCCGGGCCTCTTCGGCCGCCTTCTCGCCGTGGGTGATCTTCGTCGCCTCGAAGGCCAGGACGCGCTTGGCCTCGTTGATGCCGCTTCCCTCGAGGGCCTCCAGCCGCTTGACCTCCTCGAGCGGGAGGAATGTGAACAGCCGCAGAAAACGGCCCACGTCCCGGTCGTCGCAATCGACCCAATACTGGTAGAACTTGTACGGCTCGAAGAGGTCCTTGTCGAGCCACACGGCGCCCTGGGCGGTCTTGCCCATCTTCGCCCCGGAGGCCGTGGTCATGAGCGGGAAGGTCAGCGCCTCGGCCGTCCCGCCCTCGACCCGCCGGATGAGGTCGACGCCGGCCAGGATGTTCCCCCACTGGTCGTCGCCGCCCATCTGGAGGGCGCAGCCGTGCGTCCGGTAGAGGGTCAGGTAGTCGTAGGCCTGGAGGAGCTGGTAGTTGAACTCGATGAAGGACAGTCCCTTATCGAGCCGGAGCTTGTAGGCCTCGGCGGCCAGCATCCGGTTGACGCTGAAGTGGCGGCCGATGTCGCGGAGGAAGGCGATGTAGTTCAGGGGAACGAGCCAGTCGGCGTTGTCGACGGCGATGGCCGTCTTGCCGTCGAAATGGAGGTAGCGGGCGAGCTGGAAATGGATGGCCTGGCCCTGGGCGCGGATGGTCTCTTCGTCGAGCATCTGGCGCATCTCGGTCTTGCCGCTCGGGTCGCCGACCATGGTCGTGCCGCCGCCGACGACGGCGATGGCCCGGTGGCCGGCCCGCCGGAGGTGGACCATGGCCATGATCGGGACGAGGCTCCCGGCGTGGAGGCTCATGGCCGTGCTGTCGAAGCCGACGTAGAAGGTGATGGGCTCGCCGCCGAGCATCTTCCTCACGGCGGCCTCGTCGGAGACCTGGGCGACGAACCCCCGCTCCTTAAGCTCATCGTAGACGTTGCCGCTCATGCCTGCTCCTCGGGGGTTTTATACCACACCCCGGGCGCGCCCGTCCAGGAACCGCGGCCAGCCGCGATCAGTCCAACCCTCTCTTCTTGAGAAGCGGCTCGATCCTCGGCTCGCGGCCGCGGAAGCGCTTGTAGAGGACCATGGGGTCCTCGCTGTCGCCCTTCTCCAGGATGTTCGTGCGGAAGGCGCGGGCCGTGGCCGGGTCGAAGAGGCTCGTCTCCTTGAAGGCCTGGAAGGCGTCGGAGTCGAGGACGGCGGCCCAGATGTAGCTGTAGTAGCCGGCCGAGTAGCCGCCGCTGAAGATGTGGTTGAAGTAGGTCGTCCGGTAGCGGCTGACGATCTCCGGGATGAGCCCGATCCTGGCCATGGCTTCCGCTTCGAACTTGAGCGGGTCGACCGGCTGGGCCGCGGTGATCGTGTGCCAGTCCATGTCCAGGAAGCAGGCGGCGACGTACTCGACGGTCTCGAAGCCCTGGTTGAAGAAGCGGCTCTTCTCGATCTTCCCGACGAGGGCGTCGGGGATGGGCTCGCCCGTCTTGTAATGGCGGGCGTACATCTTGAGGACGGCCGGGTCGGTCGCCCAATTCTCCATGACCTGGGAGCAGAGCTCGACGTAGTCGCGCCGGACGTTGGTCCCCGACAGGCTCTCGTAGGTGCACTTCGAGAGCAGGCCCTGGAGGGCGTGGCCGAACTCGTGGAAGAGCGTCGTCGCCTCCTCGAACGAGATGAGGGCCGGCTCCCCCGCCGTCGGCTTGGAGAAGTTGCCGTTGTTGACGATGACGGGCCGGATGTCCGCGCCGTCGCGGACGGACTGCTCGCGGTAGTTGCTCATCCAGGCCCCGCCCTCCTTGTTCGGCCGCGGGTAGTAGTCGACATAGAGGATCCCGAGGAGCGCGCCGTCGGCGTCCTTGACCTCGAAGACGCGGACTTCCTCTTGGTATTTCGGCATTCCGCCGAGCTCGGTGAAGGTGATGCCGTAGAGCCGGTGGGCAACATCGTAGGCGCCGTTACGGACGTTTTCGAGGGAGAAATACGGCCTGAGGGCGCTGTCGTCGAGGTCGTACTTGGCCTTCCGGACCTTCTCGGCATAGTACCACCAGTCCCAGGGTTGGAGCTTGAACCTCCCGCCTTCCTTGCGGATCATGGCCTGCATCTCGGCGGCCTCGGCCTTGGCCCGGGCCAGGGCAGGCTTCCAGATCTTGCCGAGGAAGTCGACGACCGTCGCCGGCGTCTTGGCCATATTCTCCTCGAGGACGTAGGCGGCGTGCGTCGGGT
>JBBISK010000215.1:0-2081 GCA_037441295.1 Candidatus Aminicenantota bacterium
GACCTCGAACAGGCCGCCCGACGTGCTCTCCCTGTCCTCCTCGTAGAAGACCCGGCCCGCGATCCTGCGCTTGAGGTCGGAGGCGATGGCCTCGGCCTCCTTTCGGTCCTTGGCGTGGGTCACGAGGAGGACGAACTTCTCGGTCAGCTTCTCGCTGCCGCCCTTGATCCGGGCTTCGGCGGCGTCGTCGGAGACGAGCTTGTAGTCGGTCTTGACCTCGTAGATCTTCATGCCCGAGGAGGAGCGGATGACGACGTCCTTGAGGTTCGAGCCGAGACCGATGGTAATGATCGGCTTGGGGATCATGAAGCCGTGGAAGAAGGCGCCCTCGTTCCCGAACTCGACGGGGATGCCGCCGAAGAACGAGAAGACGAGAAAGAAGATAATGAGGTACTTGACCTTATCTAGGCGCATGGGGCTTCCGCTGACTCTAGGGACGGCTCCATTCTAGCTACGGCCCCGAGCCCTGTCAAGTCGATATTCAATATAGGCTACCATGTCGATAATTCTCCACAATCTCTTGTATGGGGGTTGGCTGCTGACGCCCGCTTCCCGTCCAGACTACAGGAAACAGGTCCGTCTGTCAAATCCAGACCCGGCCCGAAGCCCCCGGAGAAGGTCTATTCCATTGATAATAATGGTATTGAATGGCCGTCAGCCGGCCCCGGAATGCCTCCCAGGGGGGAGGATTACGAGGTTCCCCCCAGGGGTCCCCCCGTCAGGCGCTCTCGCTCCGTTCGAAAGACCACGCCCCCAGGCCGACCATCAGGACGGCGATAGCGGCCATGATGGCCATGTCGGCCGCGATGCTCCGCGTCGCGACGCCGACCAGGGCCCCCCGCAGCCCGTCGACGCCGTAGGTCAGCGGGTCGAAATAGGAAAGGACCCGGAGCCAGGCCGGGAGGTTCTCGAGGGGATAGAGGGCCCCCGAGAGGAAGAAGAGCGGAAAGACGACGAAGTTCATGATGATGCTGTAGCCCTGCATGTCCTTAATCTTCGAGGCGAAGACGAGGCCGAGGCCGATGAAGGTCGTGGAGACGAGGACCATGAAGACGAGGGCCACGAGGACGTCCGCGGCGCTCCTGACCTTGAAGCCGACGAGGGTCGAGACGAGGAGGACGAGCACGCCCTGAACGAGGGCCGTGGTCACGCCGCCGGCGATCCGGCCGAGGACGATGGAGACACGGCTGACCGGGGCGACCATGATCTCCTTGAGGAAGCCGAACTCCCGGTCCCAGAGGACCGAAAGCCCGGCGAAGATGCTCTGGAAGAGGAGGCTCATGCCGACGATGCCGGGCACGAGGAAGCGGATGTAGCCGACGCCTCCGGCGCCGGGCACGGCCATCTTGTTGAAGCCCAGGCCGAGGAAGGCCAGGAAGAAGAACGGGATGGCGAGCGAGCCGAGGATGCGGGACTTGGCCCGGAAATAGCGCTTCATCTCCCTCAGCCAGAGGACGTAGATCGCGGTCGCCCCGATCACCGGCCCCTCCCCGGACGGTGGGCCCGCATCATGGCCCGGTTACGCTCGGCCTGGCCGGCCTCGGACTCCCGGATGGTCTTGCCGGTGAAATGGAGGAAGACGTCCTCGAGGCTCGGCTTGCGGAGGTTGACGCAGCTGACAGTGACGCCGGCCTTCTGGGCCAGCCCGACGAGCTCGGGGATGCGGCGTTCCCCTTTCTCCATGGTCAGGCTGAAAACGCCCTCGTGGAACTTGATCTTCCGGACCCAGTCGACGGCCTTGAGCTCCGCCTCGAGCGCGCCGGGCTCCCCCTCGACCTCCAGGGACACGACGTCCCCGCCGAGAAGGTCCTTCAGCCTATTCGGGACGTCGATCGCGGCAAAGGTCCCGTGGTCCATGATGGCCACGCGGCCGCACAGGTAATCGGCCTCCTCCATATAATGCGTCGTCAGGATGATCGTCACGCCGCGATCCCGGTTGAGCTTCCGAATGTAATCCCAGATGTGGCGCCGGGTCTGGGCGTCGAGGCCGAGCGTCGGCTCGTCGAGGAACAGGACTCGCGGCTCGTGGATGAGGCCGCGGGCGATCTCCAGGCGGCGCTTCATCCCGCCCGAATAGTTCT
>JBBISK010000215.1:2188-4289 GCA_037441295.1 Candidatus Aminicenantota bacterium
CGTCGAGGGCCGGCTCCTGGAAGACGACGCCGATGGAGCGGCGGACGCGGTCTCGGTCGCGGACGACGTCGAAGCCCGCGACCTCCGCCCGCCCGGACGTCGGCCGGAGGAGCGTCGAGAGCATGTTGATGGTCGTCGTCTTGCCGGCGCCGTTCGGCCCGAGGAGGCCGAAGAGCTCGCCGCCCGCGACGGAGAAGGAAACCCGGTCGACGGCCGTGACGTCGCCGAACTTGCGCGTCAGCTCCTCGACCCGGATGTCGTCCGTGCGCGCGGCCATGATTCCGCCATTGTACGGCCTCCCCCGCCGAAAAACAACAAACGGACGAGCCGGGGCGTGGCGCCGCCGGGCGAGAAAGCCGGCCGAACTGTGATACAATCCCGCTAACCATCCTCGCCAGGGAGAAGGGACGATGAGAAGGACCCTCGTCGCGGCCGCGGCCGCCCTCATGCTCATTCCCGCGGGCTTCGCTCAGGTCAGGAGCCTGTCGCAGCTCTATGCGCCGGGGAAGACGATCCTCGACCTCGACGGCGACGGGTTCGGGGAGAAGCCCGCCCTGACCATCATCATCCCCGACCGGCCCTCCGCCGCCGAGCTGGCCCTGGCCTCCGACATCGCGGCCCGGGCCAACCTGGAGAGCCTGGCCGTGGACTTCGGTCTCGTCCGGCGGGCCTCCGAGGCCGGGAACCTCCAGGGACTTCCCTGCCCCATCCTCATCGGCGCCGGCCTGCCGTGGGTCCGGGAGGCGCTCAAGGAGAAGGGCGTCTCGGCCGCGTCCCTCGGCCCGAACCGCGGCCTGGTCTTCATGCTGGACCGCAAGGGCGCGCGCGGCATCGCCTGCGTCGCCGGGACCGACGAGGCCCTGCTCGAGACGGGCCGGGCGTTCTTCCTCCGCTGGCCCTATTTCTGGGAGATCTGGGGCCGCGAGAACGGGGCCACATATATGACGCTCGAGTCCGACCTGGCCCGCTTCCTGGCCGAGGCGAAGGCGGCGCTGGCGGACATCGTCGTCCGCGAGGCCCTTTACGAGTTCCCGGTGCGGCCTGAGGCCGCCGACGCCCTCCAGAGGCTGTCCTTCGACCAGGGGCAAGTCCGGGACCTCGTGGTCGAAGTCCGGTTCGCCGTAGTCGGAGACCGCGACCGGGCCGCGGCGGCCCTGCTGAGCCTGGCCGAGGGCCAGCGCAAGGGCCTTCGGACCGAGGTCCTTTCTTACCCCGGCTGCGGCCGGCTGACTTTCGAACTCTGGTCCGGGGGAAGGCACGCAGACGTCGCCCTGCCGAGGGTCGGCTCGACCAAGCGGCTCCTGACCCCGGCCTTCCGCGAACGCCCGGCCGCGGACGCCGTCAAGGACTTCGACCTCCTCGGGCTCTTTTCGACCGCCGGTGTCTATGCCGACCAGGACCGCGACGGCGTGCCCGACGCGGTCGACGCGACCGTCGTCGTCCCCGCAGGGGCGGCCGTGCCCGGCCTTCCGGAGCTCGCCTCGCGGCTGATCTTGGGGACGGCGGGCGGGTCGTTCCCAATCGTCCGGCTGGATTCGGAGGTCGAGAGCCGCCGGTCCCTGACGGCGCCCATCCTCGTCGGCGATAACCTCCTCACGCGCGACCTCGTCCGGACGGGGAAGCTCAAGCCGCCGGCCCTCGAAGGCCCGTGCGGTCTTGTCCGCACCGTGCCCAAGGCCTTCGGCGGCTCGTCCGCCCTCGTCGTCGAGGCCGCGGCAGCGCCCGGGCTCGAGCGGACGCTCGCCTACCTCTCCCGGACGTTCCCGTATTTCGACGAGTACGGAGACGGCCGCCCGCAGTTCCGCGACGCGGCCGCCGACTTCGAGAAGTTCCTGAAGGGCGAGAAGGGCGGCGCGGAAGCCTACTTTTTCGGCCGGCTGGAGAAGATCGCCGCCGAGTTCAAGGGGCGCGAGCTCGAATCGTTCGAGGCCCGGCTCCTCCTGCCGCGGCCGAACGGGAAGTTCGAGGAGGCCGTCCGCCAGTTTCTCTCGGCCGCGGTCCGGACGCCGTCGCTGACGGTCTCGAGCTCGACGCTCCGCACGGGCCGGGTCGTTTTCGAGAAGGAAAATTCGGCCGCCCTGGGATACGGGTACCGGATGGG
>JBBISK010000216.1:0-4221 GCA_037441295.1 Candidatus Aminicenantota bacterium
TATATTACATAATCCTTACTGCTCCCCGAGTACTAGCCGGGCGATAGAGAAATCTAAAGACAATTATTTTCTGCCCGGCTTAGTAACATAGCGCCGAAGGGGCCCCGAGTCAACCTTTCACAAGCCGCGGTCGCGCCAGACCTCGCGGCCCTCGAAGAGGGTCAGCAGGACCCGGGCCTTGTGGATCTCCGTCGGCGCGATCTTGAAAAGATTCCGGTCGAGGACGATGAGGTCCGCGAGCTTTCCCGGGGCGACCGTGCCCCGGAGGCCCTCCTCATGGCTCAGGTAGGCCCCGTTCGCCGTGTAAGCGGCGATCATCGTCGGGAGGTCGACCGTCTCCTCCGGGATCCAGGCCGGACCGGCCGGTTCCTCCGGGCCGCGCCTGGTGACGGCGACCTGGATGGCCTCGAGGGGGTTGGCCGAGGACACCGGCCAGTCGCTGCCGCCGGCGACGACGGCGCCCGTCCGCACGACGCTGCCGATCGGGTAGAGCCAGCGGGAGCGCTCCGGGCCGAGGATGGGCAGGGTCAGCTCGGTGATGTACGGGTCGGCGTAGGCCCAGAGGGATTGGAAGTTGGCGACGACGCCGAGGGCCTTGAACCGCGGGATGTCGGCGGGGTCGATGAGCTCCAGGTGGGCGATGTGGTGGCGGAGGTCCTTCGGGCCGTTGGCCCTCACCGCCGCCTCCAGGGCGTCCAGGGTCATGCGGATGGCCCGGTCGCCGATGGCGTGGACGTGGATCTGGAAGCCGGCGGCGTCGAGGGCGACGGCCAGCGCGTCGAACGCGGCCGGCTCGAGCAGCGGCAGGCCGCGGTCCTTGGGCCGGTCGAGGTAGGGCTCGAGGAGCGCGGCGGTGTGGGACTCGATGACGCCGTCGGCGAAGATCTTGGCCGTCGTGGACTTCAGCCGGGCGCCATGGTATTTCTCGCGGAGGGCCCGGAGCCGGGCGACTTCGGCCGGCCCCTTGTCCGTTTCGACGTAGAGAGAGGCCAGGACCCGGAGCTCCATCTCGCCGGAGCGGTCGAGGGCGGCGTAGGCGTCGAGGAGGTCCTCGCGGGCGCTGGCCTCGATGATCGCCGTGATGCCGAGGCGCCGGGTCATCTCCAGGCCGGTCCTCAGGCCGCGCAGGGTCTCATCGGGGCCGGGCTCGGGGATATGTTTCGAGACCAGGCCGGAGGCGCTCTCCCTCAGCGTCCCGGTCGGCTCGCCCGTCCTCGGGTCGCGCTCGATGCGGCCTCCGGGCGGGTCGGGGGTCTTGGCCGTGACCCCGGCGAGCTTGAGGGCTCGGGTGTTGACCCAGGCCGAGTGGCCGTCGGCGGCGAAGAGGCAGGCCGGCCGGTCGGGCACTGCCTTGTCCAGGTCCTCCTTGACCGGGTTGGCCTTGGGGAAGACGGGCAGCTCCCAGCGGCCGCCCGTGACCCAAGCCCGGTCGGGATTGCGGGCCGCGTAGTCCTTGATCGCGGCGGACACGGCCTCCGGCGTTTGCAGGCCGGCCAAGTTGCACAGGCGCGACTCGACGCCGCCCTCGATAAGGTGGATGTGGGAATCCTGGAAAGCCGGCAGGACCATTCGGCCGCCGAGGTCGAGCGTCCGCGTCGCCGGGCCGCGGAAACGGGCGGCGCCCTCGGCCGTCCCGGCGTAGACGATCCGGCCGCCGGCGACGGCCACGGCCTCGACCCAGGGATGCTCCCTGTCGACGGTGTAGACTGCGGCGTTCGTCAGGACGAGGTCGGCCGGCGGGACCCTTTCCGGCCGCGTGCAGCCAGACGATACGAGGAGGGCGGCGAGGAGCGCGACAAGCGCGAAGGGCGAGACGAACCGGCAAATCGGTTTCCGGTTGCGATGGATGAAAGCGGAGGCGGCGTCAGTGGTTTGATTCACGGCGGGGCTCCTTTCCGTCCTGACGAGGGACAGCGGGCGTCATTTGCGGGGATTATATAAGGAACGTCTGAGGGAGAGCAATAACCCGCAGTGGCGGGCCGGCTCCACCTGCGTCAGTACCCGCCCGCTTGCCCGAGGCCCTTTCGAGGACGCACACGGACAGGACCCGTCCGACCTTTATGCCTCAGAGGAACGGGAGGTAGCGCTCGACCTCGAAGTCGCTGACCTGCTTCTCGAACTCTCCCGAGACGTTCCGGCCGTACTCCTCGACCTCCCGCTTCTTGTTGGCGACGAGCTTCTCGAAGATATGGGCGCCCAGGGTCTCCCGGACGAGGTCGCTCTTTTCCATGAGCCGGACCGCCTCTTCGAGGTTGCGGGGCAGGACGTGGATGTCGAACTTCTTCTGCCGCGTCCCGCTCATGTGGTAGATGTTCTCCTCGACCGGGTCGACGAGGGCCTCCTTCTTCCGGATGCCGTCGAGTCCGGCGGCCAACATGACGGCGAAGGCCAGGTAGATGTTGCAGGCCGGGTCGGCGGCGCGGAGCTCGATCCGGGTCGCCCGCTCCTTGCCCGGCTGGTATTCGGGCACGCGGATATAGGCCGAGCGGTTCTTCTGCCCCCAGGCGATGTAGACGGGCGCCTCGTAGCCCTCGATGAGACGCTTGTAGGAGTTGATCCACTGGCTGAGGACGGCCGAGATCTCCCGGGCATGGGTCATGACTCCGGCGATGTAATGGCGGGCCATGTCGGAGAGGAAATAGGCGCCCTTCTTGTCGAAGAACAGGTTCTTGCCGTCCTTCCACAGGGACTGGTGGACGTGCATGCCGCTGCCGTTCTGGCCGTTGATGGGCTTGGGCATGAAGGTCGCGTAAAGCCCGTGCATCCGGCAGACCTTCTTGACCATGTAGCGGAAGATCATGCCGATGTCGGCCATCTCCAGGGCGCCGAGATAGCGGAGGTCGATCTCGTGCTGGCCGTGGGCCACTTCGTGGTGGTCGTACTCGGTCTCGATGCCCATCCGCTGGAGGAGGAGCTGGATCTCCTTGCGGAGCTCGCCGTGGCGGCCGCTGAAGAAGTAGCCGCCGGCGTCGGTCGGCACGGGCTCTTCGCTCGAGGGGAAGATGAAGAACTCGAGCTCCGGGCCGCACTTGAAGTCTTCGACGCCCATCTCCTTGCGCGTCCCGGCCAGCGTTTTTTTGAGGATGCCGCGGCTGTCGCCGATATAGGGGTTGCCGTCCGGCGTCAGGATGTCGCCGAACATGACCGCCTCGCGCCAGCGGATGCCCTCCTCGAACCCCCTGTACTCCCAGGGAAGCAGGCGGAAGGTCTTCGGGTCGGGCTTGATAATAAGGTCGCTCTCCTCGATCCGGACGAAGCCGGCGACCGATGAGCCGTCGAATCCCTTGCCCTCGGAGAAGGCCTTTTCCAACTCCGAGCTCGGGAAAGTGAAATCCATGGGCCGCCCCAGGATGTCGGGAAAAATGAGGCGGATGAATTCGATCCCGCCGGCGGGGTCCAGGACGGCATTGAGGACGTCCTTTTCGTCCCTCATTCCGAACGCTTTGGGCGCGAGGTTGCCTTTCGGCACCATGTTCATTCCTCCTTGTTGATTAAATCAATATGTCACGTTTAGTACAACAATGAGGAACGTTTGTCAATATATTAAATATAAATATTGACAATTGGCAACTAATTAATCCATAATCATGACATTAGGAGATCATGACATGACCGACGAGCTGGACCGCAGGATCGTCTGGGCCCTGAACAACAACGCCCGCAAGAGCTTCCGGGAGATCGGCAAAGAGGTCGGGACTTCGACCACGGCCGTCATCAATGCCGTCAAAAAGATGGAGGCCTCCGGGGCCATCAAGGGCTACATCCCGGACGTCGACCCCGAGCACTTCGGCGTCAACCTCATCGCCATCGTCGCCGTGCGCATCTCGAAGGGAAAGCTCCTCGAGACGCAGAAGCGGATCTCCCATGACCCCCGCGTGACGGCCGTCTACGACGTCACGGGCGACTGGGACTCCTTCGTCATCGGCTACTTCAAGGACCGCGAGGACCTCAACCGCTTCATCAAGAAGCTTCTCGGCCTCCCCTTCGTCGACCGGACGGTGACCCACATCGTCCTCAACGTCGTCAAAGAAGAGCGCCGCGTCGCCGTCTAATTAGGGGAACGGGTGGCCTGGCGCGTGTCCCGACCCCCTTGCGGCCATCGTGCGGGAATCACGGCAAGCGGCGCCGAGACCGTACGAAAGACCCCGTTTGGGGGGGCCGGCGGCATTTCCGACGGGGGAACCGGGACAGGTTCCCGGGGCCGGGGGATAAGGACGGCCT
>JBBISK010000217.1:0-4216 GCA_037441295.1 Candidatus Aminicenantota bacterium
GGCCGCGGACCGGGCTATCGCCGACCGCGCCGTCCCGCCGATGATCATCGTCATGCCCGACGGCGGCGTCGCTTGGTACGTCAACGACCATCGGGACAAGGTCCGCTGGGAGGACATGTTCGTCAAGGAGTTCATCCCCCACATCGACGCGACCTTCCGGACGCGCCCGGACCGCGAATTCCGGGGCGTCGCGGGCCTCTCCATGGGGGGCTGGGGGACGCTCGTCTATGCCTTTCGCCATCCCGACCTCTTCGCCGCGGCGGCCGCCTTCAGCGCGGCCGTCTGGACGGACGACGATGTCCTGGCCATGAAGCAGGACGTGTGGGACAAGGTCATCGGCCCGGTCTTCGGACTCGGCCTCTCGGGGAAGGACCGCCTGACGCCGCATTTCCGCCAGTACAGCCCGCTCGAGCTCGCCAGGACCCTGCCCGAAGAGTCGCTGAAGAAGGTCCGCTTTTATCTCGATTGCGGCGACAAGGACTTTCTGATCAGGGGGAACTGCGCCCTCCACCTTCTCCTCTCCGACCGCAAGATCCCCCACGAGTTCCGGGTCCGCGACGGCAGCCACACCTGGAGCTATTGGAGGTCGGGGATCGTCGACGGGCTGGCCTTCATCGGCGAGAGCTTCCGCCGCTAAGCCGGCCTCCCCGAACTATTCCTTGACAGTCGGGCGCGGATTCCACTACATTTTGTGTGGATAGTTATGGATACACGCAAATATGGGAGTCATCCCCTCTCCCTCCGACCGCCGCCGCCCCCCGGCCGCCGCCGGAGCGTCCCGTGCCCCGCCCGCACGGGGATTCCAATCCCGCCGGCCCTGGACCGACTAAATTCCGAAGGCGTCGCAGACTGCCTCGGATAATAGGAGACCATGGAACAGACCGGACCCGGCACGCAGGCTCTCACGGCCAGGCCGACCGTCGTCCTCGTCGACGACGACCTGGCCTACCTCGAGAAGCTCCAGCGCCTTCTGAGCGACGCCTACGACGTCCACACGGCCGCGAGCGGCGTCGAGGCCATCAAGCTCATCAAGGCCCTCGACGGGGTCAAGGTCCTGGTCGTCAACGAGGACCTGCCGAGGATGAAGGGGTCCGAACTCCTGCGCTTCCTCCACGAGATGTTCGGCAAGTCCGACGCCATCATCAAGGTCCTCCTCACGGACCCGGCCGCGAACGGGACCGTGGCCGAGCTCCACAGTCTCGGCCGGATCGACGCCGTCTGCCCGAAGCCCGACGACCCGGCGGAGGTAAGCGGAAGGTCGGCTTCCTCATCGCCCAGAAGTCCGAGGAGAAGCGGACCTCGATGCGGGTCAGCCTCAACGGCACCTCCGAGGTGCGCATCGAGACGGGAGGCGGGGGCGAGGCGCGGGTCGTCAACCTGAGCGAGAACGGCATGTTCCTGAGGACCCTCTCCTTCTTCCCCGAGGGGACCTCCATGCCGTTGACCATCAGCCTCCCGGACGGCCGCCATTACGCGGTCAACGGCCGGATCGTCCGGCAGGACCTCGAGGAGGGCGGCGTCGGCGTCGAGTTCCTGGCCATCGACGAGGAGAGCCGGCGCTCTCTGCTCCAGTTCCTCTCCGACTACGTCACGGTCCGTGACCTCTCCGGGCTCAAGACGCGCTATCCCTTCCTCAAGACCGAGGACATGGTCCTGTTCTCCGACGCCTTCAAGATCGAATCCCTTATCCGCGAGGCCATGCGGGAGGAGACGGAGGTCGCCGTCGTCCACTCCGAGCGGCAGGCACCGGAGATCCTCAAGTTCGCCGGCGTCCGGCCGCCGGCGACGTGCGTCCTGGCCGGCGAGGACCTGAACGTCCGGTACAAGACCTCCGACCTCGTCTTCGTCTCCTTCCAGATCGGCTACGCCACTTACAACTTCGAGACCATGATCTCCCGGATCGCGGCCGACGGCCGGGAGCTCGTCTGCCTCTACCCGCGGGTCATGTTCTACTCGGAGAAGCGGACGGAGAAGAGGATCAGCCCCCTCGGGGACCTCCGCGTCGAGATCCCCCTGCCCGAGCCCTTCGGCGGAGTCATCGGCGGCCGCGTCACGGACATCAGCCCGGGCGGGGTCAGCTTCGTCGCCGAGTCGCACGCCCGGGTCCTGCTGAAGGGCACGCCGGTCGACGCGGTCTGCATCTTGGACGGCGGCCGGCCCCTGTGGAGCGAAAGCGGCGAGGTCCGCTACGTGTCCCGGGCCAGCGAGGGGGCCCTCCACGCCGTGAAATACGGCATCCAGTTCGGCATCGGCCGGATGAGCGTCCAGTCGGTCCAGGCGCCCGAGCTCGACCTCACGCCCGGGGCCGACGAGGCCGCCGGGAAGCCCTCGGCCCGGACGCCCTCGGGCGAGGCGGGCCCGGCCGCCGCCCAGGCTCCCGAGGTCATCCGCGTCGAGACCCGCCAGGGCGAGGAGATCGTCGGCCTCCTCAACTCGGCGCTCCCCCTCGACGGCGGCCCCGTACCCGTCGTCATCGTCCCGCCGGCCTTCGGCAAGACCAAGGAGACCCTCTTCGGCCTGGCCCTGTCCATGACGGAGAACTTCCGGCGGCTGGGCAAGCCCCTGGCCGTCATCCGCTTCGACGGCATCCGGAAGAAGGGCGAGAGCTTCAACGACCCCGAGTCATCGGAGCCGCCCTACGAGATGCTCAACACGAACTTCACCCAGGGGGCGGCCGACATCGTCGCCGTCCTGGACTGGCTCGACCTCAACCCCAAGCTCCGCCCGAGCTCGGTCATCCTGCTGACCTTCTCGTTCTCCGCCCTCGACGCCCGGGTCGTCCTCCGGGACGAGGGGAACCGCCGCCGCATCCACTACTGGATCGCGTGCATGGGCACGCCGGAGTTTCGCGACCTCATGGTCCGGGTCAACTGCGGCCTCGACTTCCTCGAGCACTACCAGCTCGGCATCAAGCTCGGGGTCATGCCGGTCCTGGGCAACCTCGTCAACGTCGACCCCTACGTCGGCGACGGCGTCAAGAACTCGGTCGCGACGCTCGAGCAGGCCCGCGAGGACATGCGCCACATCGACATCCCCATCACCTGGATCTACGGGCAGTACGACAGCTGGGTCCGGGCCGAGTTCATCCGCGACCTCATGAGTGTCAAAGCCGACGCCCCCCGCGAGGTCATTTCCGTCCCCATCGGTCACAGCGCCCGGACCTCCCGAGAGGCCCTCCGGATGTTCGGCACGATCACCTCCCTCATCCACCGCTTCCTCCACCGGACGATGATCACCCCCGTCCTGCCGGACCGCAAGGCCCTGGAAATCATGCGCCGGGCGGAGAAGGACCGGCTGCCGGCGCGGAACCTCAAGAATCGCAAGAGCTATTGGCACCGCTACCTCGTCGGCGAGGGGAACCTCCTGGGATTCGACATCATGGCCATGTCGGATGACTACCAGCAGCTCATGCAGGACCAGCTCCTGGCCCTGGAGCTGCGGCCGGCGGACCGGCTCCTCGACCTGGGCGGCGGGACGGGCAACTTCGTCGAGCACCTCCTCGAGAGCGGGCGGGCGCTGCCGGCGCAGCTCATCATCGCCGACCTCATCCCCGACGCCATGCGCCAAGCCTGGGACAAGCTCATCTCCCGCCACGAGGCCCTCAAGGAGCGGGGCCGCCTCGAACTCCTCGTCCTGGACCTCGAGCTGAGCCGCTTCCTCCCCGTCCAGCGCTTCCTCAACGGCGAGATCGGGACGTTCGAGGAGATGGCCGACAAGGTCGAGAACCTGAGCCTGGAGAGCGCCATCAGGATCCACGAGGCCTACACTCCGCGGCTGCACCGGATCCTCCGCGGCGAGCCCATCACGCCGACCTACGACGAGTGGCTCAAGCGGCAGTTCGACCTCCACGAGTACCGGACGATCGTCGATTTCAACCTCGCCGCCCGGTACGTCCGGCGCCTGACGGCGAAGAAGCCGGCCTTTCGCCGGCTCTCGCTCCCGGGGTACCTCGAAGGGAATCTCCACCTCCCCCTGCGGGCGGGGTGGTGCGACAAGGTCCTCATGAGCCTCGTCCTCTCCTACATTTTCAACCCGGGCGAGACCCTGGCCGAGGTCCGGCGCGTCGTCCGGCCGGGCGGTCTCCTCGTCCTGTCGAGCATGCGCCCGGACACGGACGCCTCGGGCCCCTTCACCCGGCTCCTGGAGAAGATCGAGGCCATGCACTACGTGTTCGGCGAGGGCGAACTGCGCGCGCAGCGGCTGCTCGCCGTCCTGC
>JBBISK010000218.1:0-4200 GCA_037441295.1 Candidatus Aminicenantota bacterium
CGCGGCGGGGGAGGCTGGGGTGGGGGCGGCGGGGGCGGATTCAGCGGCGGCGGCGGCCGGTCGGGCGGCGGCGGCGCCTCCGGGTCGTGGTGAGGGAGGGGAGCGATGACGGTCCGAGGCAGGCGCAAGCTGATGAAGGCGGTCGACGTCGAGCGGGTCAAGGCGGCCATCCAGGAGGCCGAACGCGAGACGTCCGGGGAGATCCGGGTCTCCGTGGCCCCGTATTTCTGGGGGCCGGTCCGGCACGTCGCCGAGAAGGCCTTCGAGCGGCTGGGCATGCGAAAGACTCGGCAGCGCAACGGCGTCCTGTTTTTCCTCGTCCCCTCGCGCCGCCGCTTCGTCATCCTCGGCGACGAGGGCATCCACGCCGCGGTCGGCCAGGACTTCTGGGACTGCCTGGCCTCGATCCTGTCCGACCACTTCCGCAAGGGCGAGTTCAGCGAGGGGCTGGTCCGGGCCATCGGCGAAGCGGGAGCCAAGCTGGCCGCCCATTTCCCCTGCGATCCCGCGACCGACACGAACGAGCTCCCGGACGATATCGACTTCGGAAAATAAGCTTCTGTCCACCCCCTCCGGCTGCGCTAGGGACGGTCCCTTTTTGACGCGGGCGGAGGAGTGTGCTAATAATCCCCTCTTCGCAGTCTGACCGAAGGGAGGACAGATGAAAAAGATGACCGCCATTCTTTGCGCCACGTTCGTTATCGCGGCCCTCGCGGCCTGCCAAAAGAGCCAGCCGCGGCTCTCGTACCCCGCGACGAAGAAGGTCGACCAGGTCGACGATTACTTCGGCACGAAGGTCGCGGACCCATACCGCTGGCTCGAGGACGACAACGCGCCGGAGGTCAAGGCCTGGGTCCAGGCCGAGAACGCCGTGACCTTCGGCTATCTCGACAAGATCCCCTTCCGGCCGAAGATCAAGGCGCGGCTGACCGAGATCTACAACTACCCGCGCTACTCCTCGCCCTTCCGGGCCGGCGAGCACTACTTCTTCTACAAGAACGACGGGCTCCAGAACCAGTCGGTCTGCTACATCCAGAAAGGGCTCGACGGCGCGCCCGAGGTCTTCTTCGACCCGAACGCCCTCTCCCCGGACGGCACGGTGCGCCTGGGCATCGTCAGCCTGTCCAAGGACGACCGCTACGTCGCCGTGTCGCGGGGCGAGGCCGGCTCCGACTGGTCCGAGATCCGGGTCATGGAGGTGGCGACGAAGAAGGAGCTCCCGGACCGCGTCCGGTGGGTCAAGTTCTCCGGCGCGGCCTGGCAGGGCGACGGCTTCTACTACAGCGGCTACGACAAGCCGGCCCCGGGCCAGGAGCTCAAGGCCAAGAACGAGTTCCAGAAGGTCTTCTTCCACAAGCTCGGCGACCCGCAGGAGAAGGACGCCCTCGTCTGGGAGGACAAGGCCCACCCCCTGCGCTACGTCGGCGCCGAGACGACGGAGGACGAGAAAACCCTCTTCCTCGTCGTGTCCGAGGGCACGAGCGGCAACGAGCTCTACGCGAAGGACCTGACGAAGAAGGGCGCCGGCTTCGGGCTCCTCGTCGAGGGCTTCGAGTTCGACAGCTCGCCCATCGACACGGTCGGCGGCAAGGTCCTCGTCTACACCAATGTCGACGCACCGAACTTCCGCGTCGTTGCGGTCGACCCCGCCAAGCCCGCCAAGGAGAACTGGCAGACCGTCATCCCCGAGAAGCCGGAGGTCCTGAGCGGGGCCAACGCGGCGGGCGGCCACCTCTTCTGCAACTACCTCAAGGACGCCAACACCAAGGTCTATCAGCACGACCTCTCCGGCAAGCTCATCCGCGAGATCGAGCTCCCCGCCCTCGGCACGGCCGGCGGCTTCGGCGGCAAGCGGGACGAGAAGACGCTCTTTTACACTTTCACCTCGTTCACCTACCCTCCGACGATCTACAAGTACGACCCGGCCACGGGCAAGTCCGCGGTCTTCCGCACGAGCGAGGTCAAGTTCGACCCGGCCGCCTACGAAACGAAGCAGGTCTTCTACGCCGGCAAGGACGGAACAAGAGTCCCGATGTTCATCGTCCACAAGAAAGGCCTGGCGCTCGACGGCCGGAACCCGACGCTCCTCTATGCCTACGGCGGGTTCAACATCAGCATGCAGCCCGCCTTCAGCCCCGCCAACATCATCCTCCTCGAGAACGGCGGCATCTACGCCCTGGCCAACATCCGGGGCGGGGGCGAGTTCGGCGAGGCCTGGCACAAGGCCGGGATGCTCCTCAATAAGCAGAACGTTTTCGACGACTTCATCGCCGCGGCGGAGTACCTCATCCATGAGAAGTACACCTCGAAGGACTTCCTCGCCGTCGAGGGCGGCTCCAACGGGGGCCTTCTCATCGGCGCCGTCATGACCCAGCGGCCGGACCTGTTCAGGGTCGCCCTCCCCGCGGTCGGCGTCATGGACATGCTCCGCTACCACAAGTTCACCGTCGGCTGGGGCTGGGCCGTCGAGTACGGCTCGAGCGACAACGAGAAGGACTTCCGGAACCTCTATGCCTATTCCCCCCTGCACAACATCAAGGCCGGGGTCTGCTACCCGGCGACGCTCGTCACGACGGCCGACCACGACGACCGTGTCGTGCCGGCCCACTCCTTCAAGTTCGCGGCCACACTCCAGGAGAATCAGGCCTGCGCCAACCCCGTCCTCATCCGCATCGAGACCCGCTCCGGCCACGGCTCGAGCAACCTGAGCAAGGCCATCGACGCCCTGACGGACCAATGGTCGTTCATGTTCTTCGCCATGGGGGTGACTCCGGCGTACAGGTGACCGCTTGCTCTTGGGTGGGATTCACTTCGGGGGACCGGCCCGCGAGGACGGTCCCCTTTTTTTGGGACGTGAGCGGACGCCGCGGGGCCTAGCGCTTTTCCGGTCCGCCCTGCTTGCCGGCCTCGGCCTGGCCCTTAAGCCGGGCGACCTCGTCCTGGACGCGCTGGAGCTTCTGCGTCGTGGCCTCGATCTGCTGGAGAATGGCGTCCTTGGGCGTCATCGTGTCGAGGCTGTTCGACTGCTGCATCAGGGCGTTCAGCTTGGTCGTCAGCAGGTCGACGAGCTCCTCGGCCGCCTTCAGCCGGGCGGCCGTGTCCGCGCCCGGGCCGGACTCGGCCTTATTGAAGAGCTCGGGGCCGTTCTTGATGACCGTCGGGTTCATGACGACCCCGCCCGCGTCGGCGCCGGACGGCTCGCCGCTCGGCAGGACCGTGGGCTGGTTCTGGTCCTGGGCTTCGTCCGGGTTGCCGACGACGACGGCGGGGGTCTTGCGGACAGCGGCCAGGTCGGCGTTGGTCACGACCTTGGCCCGGTTCGCGCCCAGGGCGGCCCGGCGGGCCTTTTCCTGCTTGGCCAGGTCGGAGACGCTCTGGCCGTACAGCGACCCCATGAGGGCCGCGAAAACCGCGATGACGATCGTTCTTTTCATCTTCGGACCACCTTCGCCATTGTCCCACGCCGGGCGGCCACCGTCAAGGCGGCCCCGGAAGCGGGGTAAGAAGAGGGGACTGGCCCCCCCGAAGGGGGGCCGGTCCCTCTTGACGTGCGTCAATGGATGACCTGGTAGACCTCACGCCAGGACTTGATCTGGAGCAGCGCCCCGACCGGGTTGGCCAGCATTTCGATGGTCGAGTTGTACTCCTGCATGAAGACCTCTCTCTTGCTGATGCTCTCCGGCGCCGGCGTCCTCTGGATCTCGCCCAGGGTCACGGCCCGGCGGGCCTTGCTGACCATCTGCATGTACTCCGGCGGCACGGTGCTCGACGACCGCAGGGCCGAGCCGCCGATGGGGATGCCCGAGGCGAACCGGAGCTGGCGGGCGTAGAGCCGGCCGGCGGCGTCCAGGTTCAGGCAGGGATTGACGTTCTCGATGCTGCCCGGCAGGGTCGTGAAATAAACCGTGAAATCGGCCACGACCGGGTCGGCCCAGACCTTGTAGCCCGTGCCGAGCTCGCCTTCCTTCTTGTCGGAGGACAGGTTGAGGGCCGTGGGGTTGCCCATGTACCAGTCGACGGTGACGCCCGACGCGCCGAGGTCCGAGAGGGCGATGAAGGAGTAATCGCGGTTGGCCGGCGCGTTGTCGTCGCCGCCCGTGCCGAAGAAGACTTGGGGGACGCGGGTGTCGGCGTAGGGGTTGATCCAGACGGCCGGCCTGGTGATGCTGCCGTACGGCGGTCCGCGCGCAGCCCTCGTGT
>JBBISK010000219.1:0-4190 GCA_037441295.1 Candidatus Aminicenantota bacterium
TCGCGACTGCCGCCCGGGAGCATAAATCATGGCTCGAAAGCCTGTCAAGCCAAGAAGGGGTCAAACCTGCAGATTACAGAAAAAACCTGTAATCTGTAGGTTTGACCCCTTCTTAACCGAGCCGGAGCGAACGACCGTCGGCCGCTCCGGCCTATTGAGCGCGGGCCGGTTTTCCGCTATAATAGCGGCTCGATCGCACGACCCGGTCCTTCCGACGGCATCGAAGCGGCTCAACCCCGACCCCCCGGACAGGCGTGTTATCTTCAAGGCAGACGGTCATGAATACTGACATCGTGAGAATGCGCAACATCGGCATCAGCGCCCACATCGACTCCGGCAAGACGACCTTGACGGAGCGGATCCTCTTTTACTGCAAGAAGATCCATAAGATCCATGAGGTCAAGGGCAAGGACGGGGTGGGCGCGACCATGGACTCCATGGACCTCGAGCGCGAGCGAGGCATCACCATCGCCTCGGCCACCACGAACGTGACCTGGGACGACCATTCGATCAACATCATCGACACGCCCGGCCACGTCGACTTCACCATCGAGGTCGAGCGTTCCCTGCGCGTCCTCGACTCGGCCATCCTCGTCCTCTGCTCGGTCGGCGGTGTTCAGTCCCAGACGATCACCGTCGACCGCCAGCTCCGCCGTTACGACGTCCCCTTCATCGCCTTCATCAACAAGCTCGACCGCACCGGCGCCAATCCGCTCAAGGTCCGGGACCAGATCGTCGACAAGCTCGGCCACAACGCCGTCCTGATGCAGCTCCCCATCGGCCTCGAGGACCGCTTCCGCGGCATCGTCGACCTCGTGTCCATGAGAGCCCTCTCGTTCGACGGCGCCGACGGCGAGACCGTCCGCGAGGAGCCCATCCCGGCCGAGCTCGAGGCCGAGGCCCGCGAGGCGCGCGAGCGCCTCGTCGACGCGGCCTCGATGTTCTCGGACGAGCTGATGGAGGCCGCCCTCGAGGGCCGGGCGACGGAGGACCTCGTCCGGGCCGCCGTCCGCAAGGGCACGATCGCCCGCGGCCTTGTCCCGGTCTTCATCGGCTCGGCCTACCGGAACAAGGGCATTCAGCCCCTGCTCGACGCCGTCGTCCGCTACCTGCCCAACCCGGCCGAGGTCGAGAACCGGGCCATCGACCTCGACGAAGAGGGCGTCGAGCGCGTCCTCGCCCCCGACCCCGAGGCCAAGACCGTGGCCCTGGCCTTCAAGCTCGAGGAGGGCCCCTACGGGCAGCTGACCTACATCCGCATCTACCAGGGGAGCCTGGGCAAGGGCGACGAGCTCGTCAACACCCGCTCCGGCCAGAAGGTCAAGGTCGGCCGCCTCGTCCGCATGCACGCCGACGCCATGGAGGACATCAGCGGCGCCGTCTGCGGGGACATCGTCGCCCTGTTCGGCGTCGACTGCGCCTCGGGCGACACCTTCTGCGCCCCCGGCCTGAACCTGGCCATGACCCCGATCCACGTCCCCGACCCGGTCATCTCCCTGGCCATCGCGCCCGTCGACAACGCCTCCGCCGACCGCGTCGCCAAGGCCCTCAACCGCTTCACGAAGGAGGACCCGACCTTCCGGACGCACGTCGACCCCGAGTCCAACCAGACCATCATCCAGGGCATGGGCGAGCTCCACCTCGACATCTACGTCGAGAGGATGAAGCGGGAGTACCGGGCTGAGGTCAGGACGGGCAAACCCCAGGTCGCCTACCGCGAGGCCATCAGCCAGCGCGTCGAGTTCGACTACACCCATAAGAAGCAGACCGGCGGCGCCGGCCAGTACGCCCGCGTCATCGGCCACCTCGAGCCCCTGGCCAAGGGGAATTACGAATTCGTCAACGACGTCAAGGGCGGCCGCATCCCGCGCGAGTTCATCCCCGCCTGCGACAAGGGCTTCCGGGCCGTCCTCCGCAAGGGCCAGGTCATCGGCTTCCCGGTCATCGGCGTCCGGGTCGTCCTCGAGGACGGCCAGTTCCACCCCGTCGACTCGTCCGACATCGCCTTCCAGATGGCCGCCCAGGGCGCCTTCCGGCAGGTCTACCCGAAGGCCAAGCCGCAGATCCTCGAGCCGATCATGAAGGTCTCGGTCGAGGGGCCGTCGGAGTTCGCCGGCAATGTCTTCGCCACGATCAGCCAGCGGCGCGGCATCATCGTCAGCTCGGTCGAGGACGGGACGTTCGCCCGGGTCGACGCCGAGGTCCCGCTGAGCGAGATGTTCGGCTACTCGTCGGTCCTGCGCTCGCTGACCCAGGGCAAGGCCGAGTTCACCATGGAGTTCCTGAAGTACGGCCGGGTGCCGCCCCACGTCGCCGAGACGCTCATGGAACAGTACCGGGAAAAGCAGAAGACGGGCGCTCCGAAATAACGGGAGGAGAGGACATGACGCTCACGGTCAAGCAAGAACTCATCAAGCGCAGCCCCCTGCGCATCCTCGAGAAGTCGATCTCGGGCGGGCTGGGGAAAGGGAACCTCGGCGTCCTCGCCTCGCGCAAGGGCGTCGGCAAGACGGCCTGCCTCGTCCATATCGCCGCCGACCAGCTCCTCCAGGCGAAGCGCGTCATCCACGTCTCCTACGCCAGCCGTGTCGACCACATCATCACCTGGTACGAGGACATCTTCAAGGAGATCGCCAAGAAACCCGGCATGAAGTCCGCTCTCGAGATGTCAGAGGAGCTCGGCCGGAACCGGGTCATCATGAATTTCAAGCAGGAAGGGACCCGGACGGAACAGGTCCTGAGGAGCCTCGAGGCGATGATCGTCCACGGCCAGTTCGGCGCCGAGACGGTCATCGTCGACGGCCTCGACTTCGGCCAGGCCGGGCCGGAGGAATTGCGGAAATTCAAGGAGTTCGCCGGCCGCCTGGGCCTCGAGGTCTGGTTCAGCGCCTCTCTCCGCGGCGAGGACCCCCTCTTCGACGACCGGGGCATCCCCTTCGAGCTCAAGGGCCATCTCGCGGCCATCGACGTCCTCATCTCCCTGCAGCACCACGGCGACCACGTCCACTTCAACCTGGTCAAGGACCACGACCGGCTGGCGCCCAAGGACATGCGCCTGAAGCTCGACCCGAAGACCCTCCTCATCGCCCGGGACGTCACTCGCAAGGTCTGAACGGCCCGCCGGGCCGTTCAGACCTTGCGGGCGCCATCGCCCGCGCCGGACGACGCCAGCGGGCGGCCGTCCGTCCTCCCGCCTTTGACGGCCCGCCGCATCTGTGCTATATCTGGAGCCCTCCCGCCACGTCGCGAACAAGGACGGCCGGACGTTGAACCTCCAGAAGCTCGCCATCATCGACCTCGACGGCACCCTGCTCCGGCGGACAAGCTCCGAACACTCCTTCTTCCGCTTCCTCCTCCTCCGCGGCCGGGTCGGCCTGGTGCGGCTGGCCGCCTTCCTCGGCAAGTTCGCCGTGGACGCCCTCAGGCTCGGGCTGCGCGGCGCCATCGGCTGGAACGCGACCTACCTGCGCGGGGAAACACCGGAACGGGTCCAGGCCTGGGCCGGGGAGTACGGGGCGGCCCATCTCCGGGAGGCGGTGCCCGCCGGATTGCGGGAGAGGATCCGCCGCTTCAAGGCTGACGGCTGCCGCATCGTCCTTCTCTCCGGGTCGCTCCAGGTGCTGGCCGAGGAGCTCAGGGAAAAGCTCGCCGTCGACATCGTCATCGGGCGCGAGCTCGAAGTGGCCGGGGGGACGCTCACCGGGCACCGCCGGGGCATCTATCCCTACGCCCGCCAGAAGGTCGAGGCCCTTTTCGAGCGGGTCAGGCCCGAGGAGGTCGACTGGGCCGGCTCTTGGGCCATGGCCGACCGGTTGTCCGACCTCCCGGTGCTCGAGCTCGTCGGCCACCCCATCGCCGTCCACCCGACGCGCGGGCTCCGGCGCCACGCCCTAGAGCACGGCTGGGAGATCATCGGGTGACCCGCCCTCCGATCCGTTCAAGCAGGGGATCGATATTTTTCGAGAAGCTGGGAGACGCGCTCCCCGTGCGCGGCATCGTCCCGGGCCAGGCTTTCGAAGAGGGTCTTGAGAGAAGGCTCCTCGACGTGGACGAGGGTGGAGAGATGGGCTTCCTCGCAAAAATATTCCAAAGCGACGATCCGGCTGAGGGCCCCTCGGAGAGTCGTCGTCCCCCGGCCCAGCTCGTCTAGAAGCTCGTTGATGCCCCCCAGACAGTTCTCAAGCAGGGGC
>JBBISK010000220.1:0-3419 GCA_037441295.1 Candidatus Aminicenantota bacterium
CGCTCAGGTCGGGGAACAACCCCTGCGTTTTCCGGTCCTCGGGGACGTAGGCGACCCCGGCTTCGACGGCGTCGTGGATCGAGCGGAAGCGGCACGGCCGCCCGTCGAGGGTCATCGTGCCGGATTCGAGCGGGTCGGCGGCGAAGATGGCCCGGACGAGCTCGGTCCGGCCGGCGCCGAGGAGCCCCGAGAAGCCGAGGATCTCGCCCCGGTGGAGCGAGAAGCTGACGTCGTGAGCGCCGCTGCGTAGCCGGAGGCCCGCCGCCTCGAACAGGACGTCCCCCCTCTCTCGGGCCCGTTCCGGGAACAGCTCCGAGAGCTCGCGGCCGACCATGGCCCCGAGGACGTCGCGGCGCGTCGCGTCCGCCGTCGGCCAGCTCGCGGCGAGCGCGCCGTCCCGCAGGACCGTGATCCGGTCGCTCACGCGGAAGACCTCGTCCATGCGGTGGGAGATGTAGACGACGCCGACGCCGCGTTCCCGGAGCTTGGCGATCGTGCCCAGGACGAGATCGGCTTCATGGGCCTCGAGGGCCGAGGTCGGCTCGTCGAAGACGATGACCTTCGGCTCCCAGGCCAGGGCCTTGAGGACCTCGACGACCTGGCCGTAGCCCATGCCGAGCGCGGCGGCCGGGGACCGCGGGTCGACGGCCGGGCAGAACTCGGCCAGCATCGCCCCGGCCCGCTCGAAGACCCGGCGGCGCTCGACGAACGGGCCGCGGCGCGGCTCGCGGCCGGCCAGGATGTTCTCGGCCACGGTCAGGTCGGGAGCGAGGCTCAGCTCCTGGTGGACCATGGCGATCCCCGAGCGGAGCGCGGCCCCGGGCGAGGCCGGGGCGAACGGGCGCCCGGCGAACGTCATCCGGCCGCCGTCGGGCGGGACGATGCCGGCGGCGATGCGCATGAGCGTGCTCTTGCCGGCGCCGTTCTCGCCGACGACGGCGTGGACCTCCCCGGCCCGGACGTCGAGGTCGACGGCGTGGAGGACCTCGACCTCGCCGAAGCTCTTGCGGACCCCCCGCATTTCGAGCAACGGCCGGTGAGCTGATGGCGGCAGATGGGGGTCTGACGTACAGAATTGCGCACGAACGTCGCCGTCCTGCGGCGCCGCCCGATGTGCGCAATTCTGTAGGTCAGACCCCGTCTTCGTTCTTTTCTGCTTCCTGTCCGGCACGCTATTTATTCCGCCTAAACGAATCCACGTTCAATCTGTCGATGACGAACGTCCCCGTGTCGACGGCGGGGGGGAGAGGGTTGACGCCGACCTTCCGCCAGTCGCCGGTGAACTTGATGCGGTCGTTCCGGACGTCGTAGAGCATCTGCAGGGCGAGGTAGGTCATCATGTATGTCCGCTGGGCGATCGAGGCGTCGATGACGCCCTCCTGGATGAACTGGAGCGTGGCCTCGTCGCGGTCCATGGCCACGATCCTGACCCGGCCCGCCTTGCCCGCCTGCTTCACGGCCACGGCGGCGCCCTGCCCGCCGACCGCGGCGACACATCCGAACCCGGCCAGGTCCGGGAAGGCCTGGAGGATGGCCCGGCATTCCTTCTCGGCCTCGGTCTGCGAGCCCTTGTCGTTGCCGACCTTGACGACTTTGATGTCGGGATACTTGGCCAGGGCGGCCTTGTAGCCCTCGACCCTCTGGATGAGGTTGTCCCAGCCCGGGATGTACATCAGGGCGACCTCGCCGCGGCCGCCGAGGAGCCGGGCCAGTTCCTCGCCGCCGCGGTAGCCGGCGTTGTAGTTTCCCGTGCCGATGAACGAGAAGCGCCGGCTCGACGGCGAGTCGGCGTCGGCGCAGACGACCGGGATGCCGGCCTCGACGGCCTTGTCGATGGCCGGGGCCACGGAGTCGGCCACGGCGCAGACGACGATGCCGTCGACCTTCTGGGCCACGGCCCGGTTGATGGCCTCGATCTCGGCGTTGGCGTCGACGGTCGGCGGCCCGGTGAAGACGGCGTCGATCCCGAGCTCCCTGGCCTTGTCGTAGAGGCCGAGCTTGGAATCGATCCAATACGGCCCGCCCGTGACGGCGGTGATCATGACGTAATGCTGCCTGGCCCGGCCCGCGCCGCCCGCCGCGCCGGGCGCCTCGGGTCCGCGGGGCCCGACCTTGACGACGAGGACGACGACGAGGGCGACGACGAGGATGGCGATGATGATCCTTTCCATGGTCTTGTTCCTTGTCCGGAATAGGCGGGACCGGAGCCGCCGGCCGAAGCCGGAGCCGGTCAGGGCGATGACCGCGGCGAGGATGAGGACGAGCCCGACCGCGATCTGCTGGGCCTCGGCGGCGACGTCGATGAAGACGAGGCCCGTGGTGATGATCTGCATCAGGAGCAGGCCGAGGAACGAGCCGAGGATCGAGCCGCGGCCGCCCGACAGGCTGGCCCCGCCGACGATGACCGCGGCGATGACGCGGAGCTCGGCGCCGACGCCGGCGTTGGCGTCGATGGCGTTGACGCGGCTGGTGACGATGACCCCGGTCAGCCCGGCCAGGAAGCCCGTCAGCATGAAGGCGAAAGTCTTGACCCAGGCCGTCGGGATGCCCGTCAGGCGCGCCGCCTCCTCGTTGCTGCCGACGAAGTAGACCTGGCGCAGGAAGGCCAGGCGGCGAAGGAGGAAATCGCCGGCGATCATGGCCAGGACGAGAAGGACGACCGGGAAGCGCACCTCGAGCGGCCCCCAGGGGAGGTGGATGGTGAAGACCGTGCCCCAGGCGATCTTGAGGAAGCCCGGCGGGAAGCCGGTCGGCGGCGCGCTCCGGGTCACGACCTGGACGACGCCCCGCAGGATGCTCATCATGCCCAAGGTCGTGATGAAGGGGTTGATCCTGAGGCGAGTGACGATCGCCCCGTTGACCCAGCCGACGAGCGTGCCGGCGGCGAGCGCGGCGACGACGGCGAGCCAGATGGGAAGGTGGGACTGGAGGACGAGCGCGGCGACCAAGCCGCAGAAGGCCATCGTCGAGCCGACCGACATGTCGAAGGCGCCGCAGACGATGACGACGGTCATGCCGATGACCATGAAGCCGTCGGACGAGGCGCCCTCGAGAACGGCCAGGGCCGACTCGAGGCCGAGGAAGCGGGGGTTGAGCGAGCCGAAGACGGCCACGGCCAGGACGACCGAAGCCAGGATGGTCAGCTCCCGCATCTGGAAGCGGCGCCGGGAGGTCGTGGCGGTCATGGGCTGGGAGGCCAATTATTCTCCAGCCCCAGGGGGGTGTCAAGCCGAGCGACGGTTGACGGGCCTCAATTCGCGGCGATATACTCCACATCTGATGATAGGGCCATTTTCCCAACCAGCCGCATAGCGAGGTAAAGCAGTGAACCCAACCCACGACAAACGAAAAGCCCTCGGACGCGGCCTCGAAACCCTTCTTCCCGCCGCCCGGGGAATCCAAGCGGCGATTTCCGGACA
>JBBISK010000220.1:3429-4121 GCA_037441295.1 Candidatus Aminicenantota bacterium
CATAGCGAGGTTGTTTCGTGAACCACAGCGAGATCGTCAGCTTCATCTGGGGCGTCGCGGACCTCATCCGCGATACCTTCAAGCGCGGCAAGTACCAGGACGTCATCCTGCCGCTCACCGTCCTCCGCCGCCTCGATTGTGTCCTCGCCCCTACCAAGCCCCGTGTCCTCGAGACCCAGGCCAAGCTCAAGGACAAGAAGCTCGAGAACCTCGACCCCCAGCTTCGCAAGGCCGCGGGCTTCGCATTCTACAATACATCTCGTTACGATTTCGAAATGCTGATGTCTGATGCGCCCCACCTAGCCGCCAACCTCCGCAATTATATCGCCGGCTTCAGCCCGAACATGCGCGAAGTCCTGGAGAAGTTCGACTTCGACAACACGATCGCCAAGCTCGACGAAGCCGGCCTTCTCTTCCAAGTCCTCGAGCGCTTCAAGAATGTCGACCTCCACCCCGACAAAGTCGACAACCCCATTATGGGCACGATCTTCGAGGAACTCATCCGCAAGTTCAACGAAGCGCTAAACGAGAATCCTGGCGAGCATTTCACCCCCCGCGAAGTCATCAAGCTCATGGTCAACCTGCTGCTTTCCCCAGAGACCGACCTCCGCAAAAGCCACGTCGTCAAGACCATCTACGATCCGGCCTGCGGAACCGGCGGCATGTTGTCGGTGGCGGAAATCTATCTGAAT
>JBBISK010000221.1:0-4086 GCA_037441295.1 Candidatus Aminicenantota bacterium
AGCGGGCGGGCCTTCGCCGTCCGGGGCGTCCTCCACCGGGTCGCGGCCGTCGTCCTCGTCCTGAACCTCGGCTGGAACGTCGTCTATACCGTTTCCACGCGGCGGGGCCGGGCGAATTTCAAGGCCATGATCCCTCGCGTCCGGGACTTCCGCGACGCCTTCGAGCAATTCTTCCATAACCTCGGGGTCACGCGGCTCCTCCACCGGCTCGGCCTCGGCAAGAAGTTCTTCGCCCGCCATCCCTATTGGCTGTTCGAGGCGGCGCCCCGCTACGACCGTTACAACTTCATCGAGAAGTTCGAGTACTGGGCCGTCGGCTGGGGGTCGGCGGTCATGATCTTCAGCGGCTTCTTCATGTGGCAGGTCGAGCTCTCTCTCCGGCTTTTCCCGCTCTGGGTCCATAATATCTTCATCATCGTCCACAGCTACGAGGCCCTGCTGGCCTTCCTGGCCATCATCATCTGGCACATGTACAACGTCCACCTCAACCCCGAGGTCTTCCCCATGAGCAAGATCTGGCTCAACGGCAGGATCACGGGACACGAGCTCCGGACCCTCCACCCGCTGGAGTACGAGAGGATCGTCGAGGAGCGGGAAAAGGCGCTCGAGACGAACGCGCTCTAGCGGGCGTCGTAGCGGATGAAGGCGACGTAGGCGGCGGCGAAGAGCACGACGCAATAACCCAGTAGGACCGCAAACGGCGGGAGGGCCGCCTTGACCCGTCCCCCGAGCCCCTCCTGGATATAGCGGAAGCGGGGCGAGTCACTCATGTCGATTGCGGTGTTCCAAACGTCCGCTGTCGGGTCCTTGGCCTTCAGCTCTGCCACCTTCTTCGACCGGTAATCGGCGCCCGTGACATTGACAAGGTTGTCGCCGTAAAAGGCAGTCTCCCAAGCCTGCCGGAGTCTCTCGAAATGGGCCATGTTCTCCGTCCCAGTCGAGGACAGGTCCGTCGCAAGATAGCTGAAGTCGGCGAGCAGCGAGGCCATCGAGATCGAGCGGGCCAGGCCCGTCTGCGCCGCCTCCTTCTGCGCCATGTCGTCCTCGAGGACCTTGGCCTTGGCGCCCTGGATCTCGTTGGCCTCTTTCCACGCCCTTTCGACCGCGGCACGCATGGCGTCGTAGGCCTTCCTGTATTCCGGGTCGGAGGCGACCCTGGCCTTGACCTCGTTCTCCGTCAGCCGCTCGGCGAGAACCGGGTATTGCTTGACGACCTCGCCCCGGTACTGGTTCATGAGCTTCACCCCGAGCGCGTCCCGGTCGACGTCCGTCAACCGCTGGACCTCCCGGGCGACCTTGATCCGCGACGGCGCCGGCGAGAGGAAAGAAGCAACGTAAGGGCTGAGGTTGGGCACGACCAGGACGAGGAGGACCCAGACGAAGAGCGAGGTCATGACCGACGAGGCGCTCGCCCGGTGCGCGGACGAGATGAGGATGCCGATAAGGTCGAAGACGGCGATATAGAGCAGCGCTCCCGCGACGATGAGCCCGAGCGCCCCCCAGTCCGCGCCCGTCCAGTCGACGCGGGGGTGGAGGAGGATGATGAGCATCCCCGTCGCGAGCGAGACGAGGAACGGGCCGGCCAGGGTCAGCACCCCGCCGGCGAGCTTGGCCAGGACGATCTTCGAGCGCGGCAGGCCGTTCGAGAGCATCAGCTTCAGAGTCCCGTCCTCTCTCTCGCCGCAGACCGCGTCGTAGGATAGGATGAGGGCGATGAGGCTGACCAGGATGGTCACGATAAACGTCAGGTCGATGAGCGGGAACATGACCGGCAGGGGGTCGTTGTCGAAGCCCTCCATATTGACGTCGGCCGTCACTCCCCGGACGAGGGCCTGGAAAGGGATGGGCGGCTGCGTCTGCTGGAGGACGTTCTGGATCCGGTTGAAGTGGGCGTAGCTCCGGAGGTACCGCTCGATCTCCGCCTGGCGTTGGGAGTACTCGTCGAGCTTCCGCGTGTAGTCGCCCGCAAGGACGAGGGCCGTGACGGCCACGACGACGAAGAGGATGACGAAGCTGGCCAGGAACCGGAAAGAGAGGAGGTTCGCCCGGACTTCCTTGGTGATGAGCGTCTTCAGCATGGCGTCACCTCACGTCGTAGCGGATGAACGCGACATAGGCCAGGGCAAAAGCCAGAATGTTGAAGAAGGCGAGCCAGGCCGTATCGAAGAGGGCTCCCGAGGCGAAGATCTCGGCCAGGGGCCTCGGGGTATAGGTGAAGGCGGGGTATTGCGCGTCCCGCGTCCTGGCGGCGGCGTCGGCGATCATCCGGTCGATGATCGAGTCCTTGTAGCGGACGACCTCCGCTTTAAGGCGGCTCTCCTCGCCGATTCCCGTGCCGGCGACCTCGCTCGCCGCGTCGAGGAAGCTCGCCGCCGGCGAGACCCGGTTGATGTCCCGGGAGAGCCGGACCAGCCGCTCGAACTTCAGACGGTAGTCCTGCTCCATCCGGTCGTCCTCGGCGCTCAGAGTCCGCATGTGCTCGGCCCAGTTCCCGCCCTTGCCGATGCCGAGGAGGACTTCCCGCGTCCACGCCTGCTCGTGCCTCTCGGCCAGGGCCCGGACCGAGGGCACGCCGACGAACTGCCGGGCCACGAGCGTCCCGAGGTTCGGGATGACGAAGACGAGGAGCGACCAGAGGAAAAGGAGGACGACGACGGACGTCGCGGCCCTCTTCGTCAGCGTCGAGATGAGCATGCCCAGGCTGAGGAAAAAGCCCAGGTAGAGGAGGGACAGGCCGAGGATGAGGGCCAGGCGCCCGAGCTGGCTGGCCGCGAAGTGGATGTCAGGGTCGAGGGCGAGAAGGGCGGAAGCGATGAGCGTCACCAGCAGGAAGGGGACGGCCAGGCTCAGGAAGTTCCCGATCCATTTTCCGGCCAGGACCTTGGCCCGGGAGACCGAGCTCCCGAGGAGGAGCTTGAGCGTCCCCTGCTCGCGCTCCCGGCTGACCTGGTCGAAGCCGAAGAGGAGGGCGACGAGCGAGAGGACGACCCGGACGACGTAGAGGAAGTCGGGCGCGGGAAAGAAGGAATAGATGATGTTGCCCGAGGCCTGTCCGGCCCGGACCGTGATGCCGGTGACGCCGACCTCGAAGGAGCGGGTCATGGCGTCGTCGAGGCCCTTGGCGAAGATCGACAGGGGGGTGGGGGCGACGAGGGCGATCGCGTCGCCGGGCTTGGGTCGCGTGATCTGGTAGTCGGCCATCCTCTGCTTGAAGTCGCGGTGCATGATGAACAGGCTCGTGGCGACGAGCAGGACGATGAGGAGGAGGACGACGAAGAACTTGTAGCTCAGGAGGTTCGAGGCGATCTCCTTGCGGGCGATGGTCCAGGTCATGGGCCTTCTCCTAAATCGGGGACTCAATGCTCATTTCCCAATTTCCTGAACCGGTCAGCGAGACTGGGTGTGCCCATAATAGGTCACCAAAGCGACCGAAATTCGGAAATGAGTATTGTGTCCCCAAATTATTACCTCACGTCGGTCCTCAGGAAGGCCGAGAAGGCCAGCCCGGCGAGCAGAATGTTCCAGACGAGCAGGCCGGCGATGTCCCACAGGCCGTCGTGAAGGCCGTCGACGAACGACGGCCGGCTCTCCGAGAATCTCGGGAAATCCGATTTGTCTCCCGAGTATTCCTGGGGGAATGGCGACTGAAGGTGGATGTACTTGCCGTTGAGCGTCACCCCGGTCGAGAAGCTCCAGGGTGACGTGCCGACGACCTTCCCCACCTTCTTGAGAATATAGTCATCGTAGGTCCTGGAATAGTTCCTGACGTCCCTGAGGAACCGGGACTCCGCGTTCGGCCCGGTCCCGGAGACGGCCTCGGCGGCGTACTGGAACAGGGCGGCCGGCGAGGCGCGCGAGATGCGCTGTGCTAGATCGGCGCGCTCCCGCATGGCGTTGTCATAGTCATCATAAAGCTTGCGGACGCTGTCCTGGCCCTCTTCGAAGGCGCGGTCGGACTCCTCCAGAGCATCCTTTTCGGTTTTCAGCTCGCCTTTCTGGATCCTCTCCACGACCTTGTCGATCCGGCTAAAGACCTCTTTCTGCATGGGCGGTCCGAGGAGCTTGGCCATCGCGTACTCGCTCGGG
>JBBISK010000222.1:0-2987 GCA_037441295.1 Candidatus Aminicenantota bacterium
CCGGGTCATCGGCGTCGACATGACCCCCGAGATGGTCGACAAGGCCCGCGAGAACGCCCGTAAGAACGGCGCCGCGAACGTCGATTTCCGGCTGGGCGAGATCGAGAACCTGCCCGTGGCCGACAACAGCGTCGACGTCATCATTTCCAACTGCGTCATCAACCTCTCGACCGACAAGCCGCGGGTCTTCCGGGAGGCCTTCCGGGTCCTCCGGCCGGGCGGCCGGCTGATGGTCTCCGACCTCGTGCTGCAGAAGCCCCTCCCCCGGGCCATCCGGGAATCGATCGAGGCCTACGTGTCCTGTATCGCCGGCGCCCTGGTCAAGGACGACTACCTCGGCGCCATCCGCGAGGCCGGGTTCAAGGAGGTCGCGGTCGTCCAGGAGAAGGGCTTCCCGGCCGAGCTCGTGCTCGAGGACTCGCTCGCGCCCGAGGTCGTCCAAGCGCTGAAGATCCCCCGGCAGGAGCTCGAGGCGCACGTTTCGTCGGTCCTCAGCCTGAGCGTCACAGCGACGAAACCGAGGACGTGACAGCCGGGGCGCGGGCGCGGTTTCCCCTGCAGCCTGACGCGGGAGGGCCGGCGCGGTTCTTCGGCCGGCCGCCGACGCTCTCATGTCTCCCGGGATTTAATCACCTTCACTCGCGCGTCTGCCGATCCTCGGCTCGCCAATCAACCGATAACTTGACATTATGGCCATATAGTAATATACTACCCAATATCGGAGAACGAGATGATCGAAGATGACGTCTTCCGCCGGCAGGCGCAGATCCTGAAGGCACTGGCGAACGAAGCACGTTTGAAGATTGTTAACCGCCTCGCCCGGGGGGAGAGCTCAGTGGGAGAGCTCACGCAGTTCGTCGGCTTGGACCAGTCGACCGTTTCCAAGCACCTGTCGCTGCTCAAGGCCCACGGCATCGTCCGCGACCGGCGAGAGGGGAACATCGTTTATTATGAGCTGCTCACGCCCTGCGTCATGAACTTCTTCTCCTGCGCCATGCAGGTCATAAGGGAGAGGGCGGGGCAATAAGGAGGCACGGCCATGTCCTCGGAAACCAACGAGCTTTTTATGCCGCCCGATTGGGCCTTCACTTTCCACGGGCACCGCTGCCCCTTCATGCCGCTCGGCTGGCGGATGGGGCTCCTGGCCATCAAGGAGCTGGGCGTCGCGCGCGAGGCCGATCACACTCTTCATGTGATCTGCGAGCTCGGGGAGGGGCATCCCCAGACGTGCCTGATGGACGGCATCCAGGCCGCCACCGGGGCCACGTTCGGCAAGACGCTCATCGAAAAGACCTTTTGGGGCAAGCTCGCGGCGACTTTCTGGTATCCCGGCAAGGCCCCCGTCAGGTACGCGCTGAAGCCAGGGTTCATCGACGATTTCGGGAAGCACGAATTCTTCGCCTACCGGAAGCGCGGGATCGAGCCGACGGGCATCCCGGCCCCCGTGACGCAGGAGGCCATCGACTGGACGCTGTCCCTGGCCGACAAGACGATCTTCTCGGTCGAGCCGCGCCCGGACTTCGTCTATCAGCCTCCCAAAGGATCGTTCAACAAATCTCTCTGCTCGAAGTGCGGGGAGTACGTCTTCGAGCGCTACGTCCGCTACCGGGACGGCAAGCCCTACTGCATTCCCTGCTCGGACTATCGGCGATGAGGCGCCGGAGCCCCCGCTCCGGCAAGGAGAATTGGGGCCCGCGGACAGAGCCGGCCGGCCGCCCCCGCGGTAGCGGCCCGTCCGCAAAGACAAAAAGACAAGGAGACAGACAATGATAGATCCGAAAGATTTTTATGAACGCGGGCTGGCGCTTCACGGCCACAAGTGCCCGGCCATGCCCATGGGCTTGCGCGTGGGCGCGACCGCCATGAACGCCTTGGGCGTCGAGCGCGCCAAGGACGGCCAGCTCCTCGCCCTCGTCGAGCTCGGCGAGGACCACTGCGCGACGTGCTTCGCCGACGGGATCCAGACGATCACCGGGTGCACGCTCGGCAAAGGCAATATCAAGAAGCTGCACTACGGCAAATGGGGCGTGACGCTGGTTGAGACGGGGACCGGCCGGGCGGTCCGGGTGACCCCGAAGGCCGCGGCCATGCTGGCCAACAAGCAGACCGCCTTCTTCAAGGAATACCGGGAAAAGGGCGTTGCGGCCTCGAAGGTCCCGGCCGAAGTCGTCGAGCCCCTTGTCGAGCGGGTCATGGCCGCGCCGGACGAGCAGCTCCTCGCCGTGGGCCCGGTCTTCCATTACGACATCCCCCATCGGCCGCACTCCTTCTCCAGTCTCGTTTGCGACGAGTGCGGCGAGATGGTCGTCGAGGGTTACGCCCGCCTCGTCGGCGACAAGCGGGTCTGTATTCCCTGCCAGGAGAGGCTGACAGGGGCCAAGAGCTGAAGGCCGCGGCGCCATGAACACCGCTCACCTCATCGCGTTCTTCGCCGTCCTGGCCGTGTCGGTCGTGTTCTCCATGTTCGGCAAGGGAGGCGGCTCCCTCTACACGCCGGTCCTGGTCATGCTCGGCTACGGGGTGGCCGCGGCCATCCCCGTCTCGCTTTTCCTGAACCTCGTGACCGCCCTCGTCGCGACCATCGTCTTCGCCCGAAACAAGCTCGTCGACTTCAAGTTCTCCTCGATCTTCCTCCCCGGCACGATCGCGGGCTCGCTTCTCGGGGCCGTGCTCAGCAGCCGGGCCCCCAAGGACCTCCTGCTCGGCATCTTCTCCGCCTTCCTCTTCGGCGTCGGCTTCCTCATGATCGCGTCCACGAAGAAGGCGGCCGACAGGCCGCTCCGGCGCCTCTCGGCGGGCCTGGCCGCGGTGGTCGTCGTCTTTTCCTTCGCCGCGACGGTCGTCTTCAGCTCCTCGGTCGTCCGCTGGAGCTGGAGGACCTTCTGCTCCAGCTCGGCCAGCATCGCTTCCTTCTCCTCGAGCTGGCGCCTCATCTCGCCGACGAGCCGCTCGAGCGTCGTGACCCGGGTCTGCAGCGCCCCGGCCTT
>JBBISK010000222.1:2997-4078 GCA_037441295.1 Candidatus Aminicenantota bacterium
CCCCCCCCCCCCCCCCCCCCTGATCATCTTTCCCTTCCTCGTCCTCTACATGAGATACTCCGCCCAGAAGGCGGCCGGAGCGAACTCCTTCATCGTCACGATCAGTTCCATCGTCGGGACCGCCGGCCATTTCGCGCTCGGCCCGGTCGACTACGTCCTGATCGGCTTCACCACGGTCGCGGCGATCATCGGCTCCGCGGTCGGCTCTCACGTGACGGTGAAGGCCAGCCCGTCCTTCGTGAAGATCGCCTTCGCCTGCATCATGTGGTTCTTCTCGGTCGAGATCGCGCTCAATTTGCTGAAAGTGATATAGGCCCATGGAGCCATGGACCCGCCCGCCAGGTCGTCGATGGCCGGCCGCCGGGTTGGCGGCGTGGCTGGCCGGGCTGGTCTTCCTCCTCGCGCCGGCGGCCGCGTCCGCCCAGGAAGGAGAGCCGAAGGCCGCCGCCAACAAGCAGGACGAGTTCTGGTCGCGGCTGAAGAACGTCAAGGCCGGCCCCTTGACGCTCGACTTCGGCGGCCAGGTCCGGGCGCGCTACGAATACGACGGCGGATTCACGCTCCTGGGCTACGAACCGGGAGGCCATGACCAGCTCCTCCTTGAGCGGGTCCGGCTGGACCTCGCCGCCCGGTTCAAGAAGGGGCCGCGCCTTTCCCTCCAGCTCCAGGACGCCCACGCCTGGCTGACCCGGCTCGAGGACAGCGACTTCCCGGTGAGCAGCCCGATCCGGGATACCCTCGACATCCGCCAGCTCCATGTCGAATGGGAGCACATCGGCGGAACGGCGATCGGTTTCCGCATCGGGCGGCAGCAGATCTCGTACGGCGACCAGCGGGTCTTCGGGCCGGGCAGCTGGGGGAACACCGGGCGCTACGCCTGGGACGCGGCGATGCTCAAGATCGACACGCGACGGTTCTGGACGGACGCCTGGGTCGGTGATTATTTAACCTACAAGTCCGATATCTGGCCGGACCGCGACCTCAGGCGCTTCCGGACCTTCGTCGTCTACACCCATCTCAAGGAGCTGCCCTTCCGCCTCGACGTGTTTTATGTCCTCAAGAGCGACACGAGCGGGACGAT
>JBBISK010000223.1:0-4068 GCA_037441295.1 Candidatus Aminicenantota bacterium
TCACGAATTCGGCCTTGGTATTCATCTTCTATTCGCGATCAAGGGAGGTCACATGCGGCGGAGAATGATAGTCCTTCTGGCGATGGTCTTTCTGGCGGCGGGCGTAAGCTTAGCGACTGGGGAGGCCCCGGTCCTGGCCAAGGAGCCGACGCTCAGCCGAACCGCCGTCGTCTTCGAATACGGCGGCTATCTCTGGAGCGTCCCCCGCGACGGGGGTGCGGCGCGGCAGTTGACGACCGGCGGCAATGAGTCGTCGCCGTTTTTTTCCCCCGACGGGAAGTGGCTCTCTTTCTCGGGGATGTACGACGGCAACATGGACGTCTTTGTCATGCCCGCCGAGGGCGGCACGCCGCGCCGGCTGACCTGGCATCCCTCGCTCGACGTCGCGGCCGGGTGGACACCCGATGGAAAAAAAGTCCTCTTCCTTTCGTCGCGCGAGGCATACGCGGACTTCGCGCGGCTCTACACCGTGCCGGTCGAGGGCGGTCTCGCCGAGCCGCTGCCCATGTGGCGCAGCGAGCGTGCCTCGTTCTCGCCTGACGGGACGCGCCTGGCCTACGTCCCGAACATGAAATGGCAGACCTCATGGAAGCGCTACCGCGGCGGCCAGACCACACCCGTCTACGTCATCCGGCTGAGCGACCTCGCCCTCGAGAAGCTGCCGCGCGAGAACTCGAACGACTCGAGCCCGGCCTGGTTCGGCGACACGGTCTACTTCCTCTCGGACCGCAAGGGTCCGGTCACTCTCTTCGCCTACGACACGAAGACCAAGGCCGTCAAACAGGTCCTCGACAACACGGGCCTCGACCTCAAGTGGGTCGCCGCCGGGCCCGACGCGCTCGTCTACGAGCAGTTCGGCGGCATCTACATCTTCGACCCGGCCTCCGGCAAGTCCCGGCAGGTGAGGGTCGAGGTCGGCGGCGACCTGCCGGCGACCCGAGCCCATTTCGAGAAGGCCGCGGGCATGATCCAGAACGCCAGCCTCTCGCCGACGGGCGCGCGGGCCGTGTTCGAGGCGCGCGGCGAGATCCTCACCGTCCCGGCCGAAAAGGGGGACGTCCGCGGCCTGACCCGGACGACGACCGTCTGCGAGCGCGACCCGGCCTGGTCGCCCGACGGTAAATCGATCGCCTACTTTTCGGACGAATCCGGGGAGTACGCCCTCCACGTCGCCGACCAGTCCGGGCTCGGCCCGGTGAAGAAGATCGGGCTGGGCGAGCCGCCGTCCTTCTTCTACGGCCCGCTCTGGTCGCCGGACAGCAAGAAAATCGCCTACACGGACAAGCGGCTCAACCTCTGGTACGTGGACGTCGAGAAGGGGACGCCGGTCAAGGCCGCCACGGACCGCTTCGACGACCCGTCCTCGGCCATGAACCCGGGCTGGTCCCATGACAGCCGGTGGTTGACCTACACGAAGGAGCTCGAGAACCACCTCCACGCCGTGTTCGTCTATTCGCTCGAGACCGGCAAGGAATCGAGGATCACGGACGGCATCAGCGACGCCCGCTATCCCGTCTTCGACAAGGGCGGGAAGTCCCTCTTCTTCGCCGTCAGCACGGACCTCGGCCTCTCTTCCGGCTGGCTCGACCTGTCGAGCTACCAGCACCCCGTGCTGCGCAGCGTCTACGCGGCCGTCCTGAAGAAGGGGGACGCCTCCCCCGTGCCGCCGGAAAGCGACGAGGAAAAAGTCGAGGCGAAAAAGGAAGAGAAGCCGCAGGACAAGCCCAAGGGCGCCGGCCAGGACAAGGGAGCGCCGGAAAAGCCCAAGGACGAGGCGGCCAAGGCCGAGGACAAGGTCGTCATCGACTTCGACGGCATCGGCCAGAGGATCGTCGCCCTGCCCATCCAGGCGGCCAACTACATCGGCCTCGAGCGCGGCAAGCCCGGCGTCCTCTTCCTCTCCGAGATCCCGGACGTGCCGCGCTTCGACGGGCCGACCTTTATCTCGGTCTCGAAATTCGACCTGGCCACGCGCAAGACCGAGCCCTTCGCGGGCGGCGTCAGCGCCTTCGTCGTCTCCGCGAACGGGGAGAAGGCCCTCTACCGTCAGGGACGGTCCTGGGCCATCGCGGCCACGGCCGGGCCGGCCAAGCCGGGCGAGGGCGCCCTGCGGCTGGACCAGCTCGAGGTCTACGTCGACCCGCGCGCCGAATGGAACCAGATCTACCACGAGGCCTGGCGGATCGAGCGGGACTTCCTCTATGACCCCAACCACCACGGCCTCGACTTGAAGGCGGCGGAGGCCAAGTACGCGCCCTATCTCCGCGGCCTCGGCGGCCGCGGCGACCTGAACTATCTCCTCGACGAGATGCTCGGGGAGATCACCGTCGGGCACATGTTCATCGGCGGCGGCGACTTTCCGGAGCCGAAGCGGGTCAGCGGCGGGCTGCTCGGCGCGGACTACAAGGTTGAGAACGGCCGGTACCGTTTCGCCAGGGTCTACAACGGCGAGAATTGGAACCCCGACCTCCGGGCGCCCTTGACCCAGCCGGGCGTCGACGTCAAGGCGGGCGAATACCTGATCGAGGTCGAAGGCCGCGACGTGCGGCCGCCCGCCGACCTCTCGAGCTGGTTCGAGAACACGGCGGGCAAGCAGGTCAAGATCAAGGTCGGGCCGGCGGCGGACGGCAAGGGGGCGCGCGAGCTCGTCGTCGTTCCGGTCGGGAACGAGTTCGCCCTCCGCAACCGGGCCTGGGAGGAGGACAACCGCCGCAAGGTCGACGAGCTCAGCGGCGGCAAGCTCGCCTACGTCCACGTCCCGGATACGAACGTCAGCGGCTACGTGAATTTCAACCGATACTATTTCGCCCAGACCGATAAGCAGGGCGCGATCATCGACGAGCGCTATAACCACGGCGGACAGATCGCCGACTACATCATCGACATGCTCAAGCGCCCGCTCCGCATGGCCGCCATCTCCCGCGAGGGGGAGAAGTTCGCCTCGCCCTCGGCCCAGGTCTACGGGCCCAAGACGATGCTCATCAACGAGATGTCCGGGTCGGGCGGCGACGCCCTGCCCTGGATGTTCCGGATGGACAAGGTCGGCCCCCTCGTCGGCACGCGCACCTGGGGCGGGCTGGTCGGCATCTGGAACTATCCGCCGTTCATGGACGGCGGCTCGGTCACGGCGCCGCGCGGGGCCATCTACGGGCTGAAGGGCGAGTGGGAGGTCGAGAACCACGGCATCCCCCCCGACATTGAGGTCGAGAACGACCCGGCCTCGGTCGCGGCCGGGCACGACCGGCAGTTGGAGAAGGCCGTGGAGGTGACGATGGAGGCGCTCAAGAAAAACCCCGTCGTCATCCCCGACCATCCGCCGTACCCGAACTACCATAAGAAATAGGGCAGGGGACCGCGCCGCCGCGGCTTGCCAGGACGCGCCGGTCAGGCCGGTCAACCGCAGTTGACGTCCGCCCGGCCGAGCGTCTGGCCGGCCCGGCGGCTCCCGCAAAGGTCAGTTGACGTCCCCCCGCCGCGGCGTTGGATAGATATTGCCTACCCGGCCCGGCACGTAACAATTTGGGCGGGAGCGGCGTATTAAGTATTGTAAAGATCCTTAACCCATTTACGGGCCAGAAGCGGTGTTTCGTCTCGCGCTAAGGCAACAAGGGATTTGATTTCTGGCACGAATTATGCTCAAGTTTCACTTAGAAAGGGGTTTACATGGCGCGTCTTAGGCGTTCGTCTGCCATGCCGACCGGGCCATGCTCAAGCTGACGGCTCTCAAGAAGCATTATCAGATGGGCGAGACGAAGGTCCGCGCCCTCGACGGCATCGACCTCCACGTCCGGCGCAACGAGTTCGTGGCCGTGATGGGGCCGTCCGGGTCGGGAAAATCGACCCTGATGAACATCCTGGGGTGCCTCGACAGGCCGACCGAGGGCTCCTACCTCCTCGACGGCCGCGAGGTCAGCGGCCTGAATGACGACGAGCTATCCTATACTCGCAACAACCATCTCGGCTTCGTTTTCCAGAACTTCAACCTCCTGCCCCGCTATACGGCCCTCAGGAACACCTATCTGCCCCTGAAGTATTCGTCGGTCCGCGAGGCCGACGGCATGAAGAAGG
>JBBISK010000224.1:0-2656 GCA_037441295.1 Candidatus Aminicenantota bacterium
TGGCCTTGGCGATCTTCTTGGCCACGAGCGGCACCTCGAACGAGCCGGGGACCTTGTAGACGGCGAGGTCGGCGTCCTGGGCGCCCGTCTTCTGGAGGGCCTCCAGGGCGCCTTCGAGCAGCCGCTCCGAGATGAAACTGTTGAACCGGCTGACGACGATGGCGATCTTGAACCCCTTGGCCTGCAGCTTGCCTTGATACGTTTTCATGGCCGTCACGCTCCTCCGGAGGCGATCCGTTTTTCGTAGATTCTGTACTTGCGGTAGAGCTTCGCGCCGATCGAGGCGGCGAAGCGGTTGATGGCATCGTTGTCCTCGAGCTGCCAGGAGAGCTCGCACCAATTGTAGCCCTTGGCGATGATGGCCTTCTCGAACTCGTCGTAGAGGAGGTAGGCCAGGCCCGTATGCATGAAATCGGGGACGACGCCGAAGACGAGGGCCCGGACGCCGGTGATCTTCCTCCGGCCGGCCAGGAACTTGAAGATGCCGAACGGCAGGAGCCGGCCGTTCATCCGGATGAAGACCTGGTTGAAGTCGGGCAGGGCGAAGGCGAAGCCGACCGTCCGCCCGGCGTGCTCGGCGAAGAGGACGAGATCGAGGTCGGCGAACTGGGCCAGGTTCTTGGCCATGTGCTTCATCTCGTCCTCGGTCCACGGGACGAAGCCCCAGTTCTTCTGCCAGCCGGCGTTGTAGATCCGGGCGATGTCGAGGGCGTCCTGCTGGAGGTGCTTCTTCTCGACCTTCCGGAAGGTGAACTGCTTCGAGTCCCTGAGCCGCGCCAGGAACTCCTCGGCCTTGGGCGAGAGCACCCGGTCCCGCCCCATGAGGAAGGCATAGAGGTCCTTGGCTTTGGCCAGGCCGCAGCCCTCCATGAGCCCGAGGTAGTAGCGCGGGTTGTAGGGCATCATGACGACCGGCGGGGCGTCGAAGCCCTCGATGAGGAAGGCGCATTCGTCGTTCATCGAGAGGTTGACGGGGCCCCGCAGCGTGTCCATCCCCCGCTCGGCCCCCCAGGCCTCAGCCGCGCCGACGAGGGCGCGGGCGACCTCGGCGTCGTCCAAGCTCTCGTAGAGGCCGAAGAAGGACGTCTTCTCGCCGTGGGCCTGGTTGTGGTTCCGGTCGAGGATCGCGGCGATGCGGCCGACGATCTCGCCCCCGCGGAGGGCCAGAAAATAGACGGCCTCGGCGTGCTCGAAGAAGGGGTGCTTGCGGGGATCGAGCCGGTCCTTCATGTCAAGGAGCAGGGGCGGAACCCAGTTCGGGTCGCCCCGGTAGACTCGCCAGGGGAAGCGGATAAAATCCTTGAGGTCACGCTTCGTCCGGACCCTGCGGATCTCGATCGAGTCCATGCCCTCTCCTTCCCTGCGCACGATGGGCCCTATTCTAACAGAACCCGGGCCGTTTTGCACTCAATAAAAGGCGCCGCCGGGGGGGGCGCGGCGGCTTGAGGAACCGGGGACTTTGTGGTAATTTGGGCGTGCCCGGGGTGCCATCCGCCCGCAGCCCCGGAAAGGTGAGGACCATGAGAACCAAGAGCCGTTTCGAAGAACTCTCTCCCGACCGCCTCCGCTGGACGTGCTGCCCGGAGGACATCCCCTTCGCCTCGAGCGACGAGGCCCCCGTCTGCGGCGACATCATCGGCCAGGAGCGGGCCCTCAAGGCCATCCAGACGGGCCTCGACATCAAGAGCTCCGGCTACAACATCTTCATCACAGGCATGGTCGGCACGGGCCGCACGACGACGATCAAGCAGCTCCTGGACCAGCTCAAGAAGTCGGAGAAAACGCCGGACGACATCCTTTACGTCAACAACTTCAAGAACGCCGACGAGCCGGTCCTCATTACCCTCCCCGCGGGACAAGGCAAGCTCTTCGGCACGGCCATGGACCGTCTCATCGAGATGCTCCGGACGAGCATCCCGAACCTCCTCAAGAGCCAGTATTACACGGAGAAGCGCGACGCCATCGTCGAGGCCCAGCAGAAGAAGCAGCGGGACCTGCTCCAGAAGTTCGAGGAAGAGGTGGCGGAGGAGGGCTTTTCGGTCATCCAGGTCCAGATGGGGCTCTTCACCCGGCCGGACCTCATCCCGGTCATCGAGGGCCAGGCCATCCCGTTCCCCAAGATCGAGGCCCTGGTCAAAGAGAAGAAGATCCCGAAGGAGACCCTGGACAAGCTCAAGGCGAAATACGAGGAGCTGACGACGCAGCTCGAGGCCCTCTTCGAGAAGCTCAAGGAGATCGACGAGGAGACCCGCAACCTGCTCCGGAAGTGGGATGAGGAGGCCATCGCGCCCATCATCAAGGGCGGCATCGACGAGGTCCGGAGCCGGTTCCCCGGGCCCCGGGTCGACGCCCATCTGAGCGAGGTCGAGCGGAACCTCGTCCGGACGCTCGACCTCTTCAAGAACCAGAAGAAGGAGGAGAAGGAGCGGGACCGGGACCAGGGGGACGAGTTCCATGATTACCGCGTCAACCTCCTCGTCGACAACTCCGAGCAGAAAGGCGCGCCGGTCGTCATCGAGACCAACCCGATCTACCCGAACCTCTTCGGCTCGATCGAATTCGCCTACACCCGGATGGGCATGGGCCAGACCGATTTCACCATGATCAAGGCCGGCTCCTTCCTCAAGGCCAACGGCGGCTACCTGGTGGTCAATGC
>JBBISK010000224.1:2666-3935 GCA_037441295.1 Candidatus Aminicenantota bacterium
CTTCACGCCACCACAGGTACGCCAGCGGCGCGACGAGCAGCACGCCCTCGACGCCCTGGTCGAGGGCGGCGTCTGGACGACCCTCAAGCGGACCCTCCGCAACCAGATCTTCGAGATCCAGAATTACCTCTCGATGTACTTCTTCTCCGGCCCGCGGATCAAGCCCGAACCCGTCAAGTGCGACGTCAAGGTCGTCATGATCGGCGACGCCTACATCTTCAACCTTCTCTACTTCCAGGACGAAGATTTCAAGAAGATCTTTAAGATCAAGGCCGAGTTCGACTCGGAGATGTCCAAGGACGGGGAGGCCATCGGCGACTACGTCCGCTTCATCAAGAAGATCTCGGTCGAGGACGGACTCCTCCCCTTCGACAAGGCCGGCATCGCCGCCCTCGTCGAGTACGCGACCCGCATCGCCGGGCGGCAGAAGAAGCTCTCGACGCGGTTCCACGTCATCGCGGACGTCATCCGCGAGTCGAGCTACTGGGCGGGCAAGGAGGGCCGGGCGTCCGTCGGGCACGCCGACGTGGAGAGGGCGGTCGAGGAGCGCTTCGAGCGGGTCAGCCTGATCGAGGACAAGATCCAGGAGATGATCGAGGACGGGACGATCATGATCGACACCGAGGGCGCCGTCGTCGGGCAGGTCAACGGGCTCTCGGTCTACGACATGGGCCAGTTCATGTTCGGCAAGCCGGCGCGGATCACGGCTCGGACGGCCATGGGCCGGGCCGGCGTCATCAACATCGAGCGGGAGGCCGACCTGAGCGGCCCGACCCACAACAAGGGCGTCCTCATCCTCGGCGGCTACCTCCGGGGGAAATACGCGACGCGACGGCCGTTCACCCTGTCGGCGTCGCTCGCGTTCGAGCAGTCCTACGGCGGCGTCGACGGCGACAGCGCCTCGTCGACCGAGGTCTACGCCCTGCTCTCGAGCCTCTCGGGCCTTCCCCTCCGCCAGGACATCGCCGTGACCGGGTCGCTCAACCAGAAGGGCGAGATCCAGGCCATCGGGGGCGTCAACGAAAAGATCGAGGGGTTCTTCGACGTCTGCCGGGCCAAGGGGGTGAGCGGGACCCAGGGGGTTATCATCCCCCACCAGAACGTCCAGAACCTGATGCTCCGGAGCGACATCGTCGAAGCGGTCAAGCAGGGGAAGTTCCATATCTACCCGGTCAAGTCGATCGACGACGGCATCGAGATCCTGACCGGCGTCGAGGCCGGACGGATCGGTGACGACGGGACCTATGAGGAGGGCACCGTCCACGGCAT
>JBBISK010000225.1:0-3875 GCA_037441295.1 Candidatus Aminicenantota bacterium
CGACCCCTTCCATCTGGTCGATGACGACCCTGTACCTGAGGGCCAGACTTTCGAGGATGGAGCGGACGAAAGAGGCCTCGGTCGCGGGCGGCGCCTGGCCCGTCCTCCGGCAGTAGGCCCGGATGGCCTCGGGCATGTCGGGCGGGTTGAGGAAGCTCGGGTCGTCCGGGTTGACGAGAGCCTGGAATGGCGGAGCCTCGCCGGCCAAGCGGACGAGCTCTTCGTAGCCCGCCTCCCGCGCCGCGGGCCACGCCTTCCGGCACTGCTGGATGAGCCAGAGGCCGGTCACGTTCTTCAAGAGCCGGGTCGTGCCGGCGACGCCGCCCTCGTTGGTGAAGTTCCGTTCGAGGGCATCCCTGGTGATGACCGGCGCTTTCTCCTCGACGCCGACGAGCGACCAAGTCCCGGAGCTGATATAGGCCCAGTCCCCGCCGGCGGCCGGCACGGCGGCGACGGCCGCGCCCGTGTCGTGGCTAGCCGTGGCTACGACCGGGACCTCGCCGAGCCCCGTCTCCGCCGCGACCGCCGGCAGGAGCGGTCCGAGGACCGTGCCCGGCTCGAGGACCTGTTGGAGGATGCGGCGCGAGAAGCCCATGGCCTGGAAGAGGCCCGGCTGCCAGCTCCGCGTCCTCGGATCGAGCATCTGCGAGGTTGTGGCCATGGTGAATTCGGAGGCCTTTTTCCCCGTCAGCAGGTAGTTGAAGAGGTCCGGCATGAAGAGCAGGTCCGAGGCCGCGTCGAGAAGAGGCGAGCGCTCGCGGACCATAGCGTAGACCTGGAAGAGCGTGTTGAAGGGCATGAACTGGATGCCCGTGGCCTCGTAGAGCGCCTCGCGCGGGACGAGCTTGAGGTAGGCTTCCATGGCCCCCTCGTTCCGCGAATCCCGGTAACAGTAGGGGAGGCCGAGGACGGTCCCGTCGCGGGCGACGAGGCCGAAGTCGACGCCCCAGGTGTCGACGCCGAGGCTCGCCGGGCGCTCGGCGGCCGAGGCCTTCATGGCTCTCTTCATCTCGTCGAGGAGGGCGTAAATATTCCAATGGATGTGGCCGAAGAGCTCGAGCGGGACGTTCGGGAAGCGGTGGACGCAATGGCACCCGCCCAGTCGCCTGACACGCCGAGGAGCCGGCCGCCCTCGAGCCGTCCGAGGACGGCTCGGCCGCTTTCCGCGCCGAGGTCGAAGGCCAGGATCTGTGCGGGAGCCATGGTCATTCCTAATATATCCTTCCCCGGCGGCTTTTCAAGCCGCAATTTCGATGGGCGCGCTTGGCCGGATGTGTTAGAATTGGGTGTGCCCCCTCTCCGAGAGTCATAACCATGGACATCGACGATAAGCTGAAACACCTGCGCCGGGAGCGGGACGCCCGCCAGCGCGGCCAGAAGGTCCGGACAACTTGGGAGAAGATCGACGCCGAGGGCGAGGGCCTGACGGTCAAGGAGAAGCTCGAGCGGCTCATTTCGCTCACGGGCCAGGGGGGCCGCCCGGGGCACGGTCCCGCCCGCCCGCAGACCCCGGCGGCGATCGCGGCGAAGCGCCGTGAGCCCGTTCAACTCCACGAGAATCCCTACGCGCTCGGGGTCCGCTACGGCCAGATCCCCATCGGCATGGGGCTCCAGGTCCCGGGCAGCATCCTGTCCTTCCTCAGCCGCGAGGCGGCCTTCGACGGGCTAGACCTCGGCTCGGCCGTCTTCCTCGACCTCGAGACGACGGGCCTGGCCGGAGGGACGGGTACGGTGCCGTTCCTTGTCGGGCTCGGCTATTACCGCGACGACCGGTTCAAGGTCAGCCAGTTCTTCCTGAGCGAGATGGCAGAGGAGGGGCGGCTCGTCCGCGAGGTCGCCCAGTTCTTCAAGGACATGGAGTTCAGGTCCGTCGTCACCTACAACGGCAAGGCGTTCGACGTGCCGCTGCTCGAGACGCGGTTCGCCCTCCACCGGACGCCGTTCCCCATCCGGGAGCTGCCGCACCTGGACTTCCTCTTCTCGGCGCGCCAGCTCTGGAAGCACAAGTATGAGAACTGCCGGCTGTTCAACCTGGCCCAGGAGGTCGTCCAGGCCGAGCGGGCCGAGGACATCCCCGGCGCGGAGATCCCCCTGCGCTATTTCCAATACATTCGGAGCGGCGACTTCTCGCTCATCGAGCCCATCCTCTACCACAACCAGGAGGACATCCTGTCGCTCCTCGGCGTCGTCGTGGCCGGCGCCGTCCTCGTCGACCGGAACCGGACACCCGCGGAGCGGGGCGCGACCGACGCCATGGACCTCTATGGGGTGGCCCGGCTCTTCGAGAGTGCGGGCGACGCGGCCCAGGCGGCGGCGCTCCTCGAGCAGGCCCTCGAAGGGCAGCTCTCGGCCCACGCCTCGCAGACGGCGAAGATGAAGCTCTCCCATCATTTCAAGAAGAGCCGGGACTGGGACAAGGCCGTCTCGCTCTGGCGGGAGCTGAGCGCCGGCGACGAGGCCTTTTCGTTCCGCGAGCTCTCGATGTATTACGAGCACAAGGCCAAGAACTTCGCGGAAGCCATGCGCGCGGCCGAGGCAGGCCTGGCCGTGTCGATGGGGCGGTCGGCCGGCGAGCGGAAGGATTTCGAGAAGCGGATCGAACGGCTGCGGGGAAAGATCCGAAAACGGGAAGGGAGCGTACCCAAATGAGAGCGATGGTCCTGACCGGGTTCAAATCGGCGTCGGAAAGGCCCCTGGTCTGCCGGGACGTCCCCGCGCCAGAGCCGGGGCCGGGGGAGATCCTGATCAAGGTCGCGTGCTGCGGGGTCTGCCATACGGACCTTCACATCGCCGAAGGCGACCTCCCCGACATCAAGCTTCCCCGCATCCCGGGCCACGAAGTCATCGGGACGGTCGAGGCGCGCGGGGCGAAGTCCCGGCGGTTCAAACTTGGCGATCGGGTGGGCGCGGCCTGGCTCCACTCGGCTTGCGGGACCTGCCGGTTCTGCCGGAGCGGCCGCGAGAACCTCTGCGAGAACGCCCGTTTCAACGGGTACCACCACAACGGCGGCTACGCCGAGCGCATGGTCGTGCCGGAAAAATTCGCCTACGCTGTCCCGCGTATCTTCAGCGACGAGGAAGCGACGACCCTCATGTGCGCGGGCATCGTCGGCTACAGGTCGCTCAAGCTGAGCGGCATCAAGCCGGGCGGGACGCTCGGGTTGTACGGTTTCGGGGCGTCGGCCCACGTCGCCATCCAGGTCGCCAGGCATTGGGGCTGCCGGGTATATGTCTTTACGAGGAGCGAAGAGCATCGGCGGCTGGCCAAGAAGCTGGGCGCGTCCTGGACGGGCCTGGCCCAGGAGGACCCGCGGACGAGGCTCGACAGCGCCATCATCTTCGCCCCGGCCGGGAACCTGTATCTCGACGCGCTCCGGGTCCTGGAGAGGGGAGGGACGGTCGTCTCGGCCGGCATCTACATGTCGCCCATCCCGGAGATGGAATACAACCGCTATCTTTATCACGAGCGGGTCATGACCAGCGTCGCCAATGCCACCCGGCAGGACGGGGAGGAGCTGCTCAAGATTGCGGCCGAGATCCCCATCCGGCCGACGGTGCAGGTCTTCCGGCTCGAAGAGGCCAACGAAGCCCTGCGGCGGCTGCGGGCCGGGAAGGTCACCGGCGCGGCGGTGCTCAGGATTGCGTAGGCGACAGAGCCAGGGGACATGTCCTGATTTTCCTAATCGGCTCGTGTCCCCGAAATCGGCGCGTCCCCTCTAATTGAAATATCGCGTCCATTGCGCTATATTATGCCCGCTTAAAAAGCCCCTGCGCGCCCGTAGCTCAGTTGGATAGAGCGTCTGACTACGAATCAGCAGGTCGGGTGTTCGAGTCACCCCGGGCGCGCTTCCTTTTTCTCCCCATATCGGCCAAAG
>JBBISK010000226.1:0-3323 GCA_037441295.1 Candidatus Aminicenantota bacterium
GGACCTCATCCTGGAGAACTCCTCGGGCAACACGGCCCTGGGCCTGGCCATGGTCTGCCGGCTCAAGGGCTACAAGCTCAAGATGGTCATCCGGGACAGCACGAGCTTCGAGAAGATCAAGTTCCTCCGGGCCCTGAACGTCGATCTGGTCATGGTCGACGCGACGCTCCCGCCGGACTCGCCCTCGAGTTACAACAACGTCACGCCGCGCGTCGCGCGCGAAACACCGAACGGCTTTTACCTCGACCAGCACAACAACCGGGAGAACAACGAGACGCACTACCGCACGACCGGCCCCGAGATCTGGGAGCAGATGGCGGGCCGGATCGATTATTTCGTAGCCGGCGTCGGGACGGGCGGAACGATCAGCGGCGCCGGCCGCTTTCTCAAGGAGCGGGATCCCCGCATCAAGGTCGTCGGCGTCGACCCGTCGGGCTCGGTCTTCTTCGACTATTTCCATTCGAGAACGCTCGTCAAGCCCGGCCCTTACCTGATGGAGGGGCTGGGCGACGAGTTCCTGATCAACTGCGTCGAGTTCGACGTCCTCGACGACATGGTCCGGGTCGACGACCGGAGGGCTTTCGAGATAACCCGCCGGCTGGCCAACGTCGAGGCCATTTTCGCGGGGGGGTCGAGCGGCGCCGCCGTCTGGGCCTCGCTCGAGCTCGCCAAGAAGGCCGGGCCGAAGGCCCGGATCGTCACGATCCTGTCAGATTCCGCCAACCGCTACCTGAGCACGATCTACAACGACGACTGGCTGCGGCAGAAGTTCGGGGACTGGCCGGCCGGCTCCTGAGGGGGACGCGGGCGGGCCCTCCGTCCCGCTTTGTTGACACCGCTCCCCGGCTCGGCTACATTCTGAGCGTGGCGGATTCCTCTGTCGCGCGGTTCTTCAAATTGAGCGAGAAGGGGACGACTGTCCGGACCGAGGTCCTGGGCGGGGCGACGACCTTCATCACCATGGCCTACATCATCGTCGTCAACCCGGCCATCCTCAGCTTCGCCGGGATCCCCCAGGGCCCGAGCACCGTGGCGACCATCCTGGCCGCGGCCTTCGGCACGCTCCTCATGGGGCTCTACGCCAACAGGCCCATCGCCGTCGCGCCTTACATGGGCGAGAACGCCTTCATCGCCTTCGGGCTGACGGCCATGGGCATCGGCTGGCAGCTCCGGCTCGGGGCCGTCTTCGTCAGCGGCCTGGCCTTCGCGCTCATCACCCTCCTCCGGGTCCGGTCGTGGCTCGCGAACTCCATCTCGACGAGCCTCAAGCACAGCTTCGCAGTCGGCATCGGCCTCTTCCTCGCCTTCATCGGCCTTTACGAGACGGGGATCGTGACCAGCTCGGTCGCCGGCATGGCCCCTCAGGCGCTCCTCCGGGGCGGCGCTTCCGTCCTCTCGGCGCCCGACGTCCCGGTCAAGATCGGCAACCTCCGGAGCCCCCAGGTCCTTCTCGCCGTCCTCGGCTTCGTCCTCATCTCCGTCCTCCTTCACTTCCGGGTCCGGGGCGGCATCCTCATCGGCATCGCCGCGACCGCGGCGCTTGGCTACGCCCTCGGCCTGGGCGAAGCGCCGCGGGCCGTGGCCGCGCTGCCCTTCACCGGCGCCTACAGCCTGGCCCCGATCGCACTCAAGCTCGACATCGCCGGCGTCCTCCGGTTGAGCTTCCTGCCCGTCCTGCTGACGCTCTTCCTCATGGGCTTTCTCGACACCCTGGGCACTCTCGTCGGCGTCGGCGCGGCCGGCAAGATGCTCGACGAGAAGGGGAACTTCCCCCGGATCGAGCGGCCGATGATGGTCGACGCCGCGACCTGCGTCGTGAGCGCCCTCGTCGGCACGTCGACGAGCGGCGCCTACATCGAGTCGGCGACCGGCATCCGCGAGGGGGCGCGGACCGGCCTGGCCTCGGTCACGACCGCCGCGCTCTTCGGCCTCTCCCTCTTCTTCATCCCGCTCGTCGCGCCCCTCCAGCATCTCCGCTACGCGTACGGCCCGGCCCTCATCGCCGTGGGCGTGCTCATGGTCGGCTCCATCCGGAACATCGACTTCGACGACATGACGGAGCTCGTCCCGGCCTTCGCCACGATCGCCGTCATGGTCTTCACCTACAACGTGGCCAACGGCCTGACGGCCGGCCTCGTCCTGTGGCCGCTCTTCAAGCTCGTCACGGGGCGGGTCCGGGAGATCAAGCCCGGCGCGGCCGTCCTGGGACTGCTGTGCCTGGTCTATTTCGTCTTCGGCCTGCCGCACTAGGAGGGAACTCATGGACACGCCCCAGAAAAAGTCCGCCAACAAGTGGCTCGTCGGCCTGGGCATCGGCTGCGGCGGTGTTGTCGTCATCATCATCGTCCTCGTCATCGGCGGCTATCTCTTCGTCCGGAACGCCACCCAGGGCTTCCGGGAGTCGGACGAGCTGATGAAGTCCGTCACGGCCAAGTACGGCCGCGCCGAGGATTATTGCCCGGACCCGGCCGGAGCGGTCCCGGCCGGCCGGCTGGAGACGTTCGTGGCCGTGCGCGAGGCTGCGGCGCCCGCCCGGGCCAAGGTCGAGGAATCGCTCGAGGCCCTGATGAAGACCCGGGACGAGGCCGGTGCCCGCGACAGGTCGCCGGGCACGGTCTTCCAAGCCATGAAGACCGGCATCGGCATGGTCCCCCAGATCTCGGACTACTTCAAGGCCCGCGCCCAGGCGTTATTGGACAAGGGGATGGGCGCCGGGGAATATGATTATCTCTACGTCATCGCCTATTATTCCTGGCTCAAGAAGACGCCGATGGACGGAGCCGGGTTCCAATTCCGCGGACCCGGCCGCGACGCGACCGACCCGGACGACCAGGACGCCCTGGCCGTGAGCAAGGACATGCGCCTCATGCACATCCACCGGCTCGTCCTGCCCATGCTCCAATGCCAGCTGGCGAAGCTCGGACCGGCCGGGAAGGCGGGAACGGGCGAGAAGTGGCGGGATGGGCTCGCCGCCGAGGTCAAGGCCATGGAGGCCGACCGCTATCGCCTGCCCTGGCAGGACGGCGTGCCCGCCGAAATCGACGCGTCGCTTCGTCCATTCCGCGACCGGCTCGAGGCCGCGTTCGGCCGGATGGCCGACCTCTTCGAGGTCGCGAGCGGCCGGCAGCTGAGGACGAGGGGACGAACGGACTGAGTCGAGGTTCCCCCCTGAGGGGTTACGAGTCCTGAGGATGGCCAGGGTTCCCGGGCGGCTCAGCGCCTGGGTCCGGAGCGTCCCCGGCCGCCGCCGTAACCGCCCCCGCCGCGCCCCGGGCTCCGCTTGCGGCCGGACCGGCCCCCGGCCGGGCGCGGCCCCCTGCCCC
>JBBISK010000226.1:3344-3841 GCA_037441295.1 Candidatus Aminicenantota bacterium
TTCTCCAGGCTCAAGTCACGGGCGAAGAGGTCGTCGGTCACGCGCTTCTCGGGGATCTTCATGCCGATGAAGCGCTCGATGGCCTCGAGGTGGGCCGAGGTGCCCTCGCTGGCCAGGGTGATGGCCCTGCCGCCCTTACCGGCCCGCGCCGTCCGTCCGATGCGGTGGACGTAGTTCTCGAAGTCCTGCGGCACGTCGTAGTTGATGACCATCTCCAGGTCCTCGATGTGGAGGCCCCGGGCGGCGACGTCGGTGGCGACGAGGATGGGGAACTTGCCGGCCATGAAATCGTTGATGACCCGCAGCCGGTCCTTCTGCGCCAGGTCGCCGCTCAGGTAGAACGCGCGGTAGCCGTTGGCCTCGAGCTCCTTGGCCAGGCGGAACGCGACGTGCCGCATGTTGGAGAAGATGAGGGCGTTGCGGGGGGCGTTGTGCTGCAGGAGCCCGAGGAGCAAGTTGAGCTTGATGTGGCTCTTGACGTGGTAGATCTCCTGGGT
>JBBISK010000227.1:0-3835 GCA_037441295.1 Candidatus Aminicenantota bacterium
GTGCTCTTCCGATCTGCGGCGAGTCGTTCGATTATCTCGGCCCGAAGGACCCGACGACGGGATATCCCGAGGGCGGGCGGGCCCTCTTCCTCCTCAACGCCGAGATGCGGTTCCCGGTCATCCCCGCTTTCAAGGAGCTCTCGGGGGGCGTCTTCTTCGACCTGGGCAACGTCTTCCGCTATATCCGGGATTTTCGCCTCGCCGACCTCGAGGGGGCGGCCGGATTCGGCCTTCGCTACCGGACCCCGCTCGGACCGGTCCGCCTTGAGCTCGCCTGGAACGTCCGGACGCCCGCGGCGAACCTCGTCCCGCCGCAGACGCGGCGGAAGACGGCCTATGTCTTCGTCACCATCGGGAACATGTTCTAATACCATGAAAAAAACACTCGCCCTCCTCGTTTTCGCCGGGCTCGCCGCCGCCGGCGCCGGCCGCGCCCAGACCGTGAACTGCCTGGTCGCGGTCGTCGGCGGCCAGCCCATCACCCTCACCGACCTCCGCATCGCCCGGGAGTTCGGGCTTTTCGACCGGGTCGTCCCGGCCGCGGCCGGGGACGAGACGCTCGTCGTGCTCGACTCGCTCATCGGCCAGAAGCTCGTCCTGGCCATGGCCCGCGAACCCGGGCCGGGCGGGGCGGGCGTCGCCGGCCGGGCCGTGGCGGACCTCCGGGCGAAGCTCGGCCCGGAGGCCTTCGACGCCAAGCTCCGCAAGCTCGGGCTCCGGGAGAGCGACCTCGGTCCCTACCTCGAGGAGCGGCTGCGCTTCGAACGGGTCGTCTCGGCGCGGTTCGCCGCCCCCGTTCCGGTTTCGCGCGGCGACGTCGAGAAGTATTACCGGGACGTCTACGCCCCGGAGGAGAGGGCCAAGGGCCTCGAGCCGGGCCCCCTCGAAAACGTCCAGGCCGCCCTCGAGACCCGGCTCCGGGCCGAGCGCAGGGCGGCCAGGATCGCCGACTGGATCCGGACGATCCGGGCGCAGTCCGACGTCCGGGTGAACCGGGACTGCCTGAAATAGCGCCAAGGAGGCCGCCGCATGGGCCGGATCGCCTTTCTTTTCCCCGGACAGGGGTCGCAGGCCGTCGGCATGGGACGGGATTTCCATGAGCGATCGCCGCTCGCCCGGGAACTCTATGCGAAGGCGGACGAGGCCCTCGGCTATCCCATTTCCCGGATCTCGTTCGAGGGCCCCGAGCCCGAGCTCCGGCTGACGGCGAACACCCAGCCCGCCCTCCTCGTCGCCGGCGTCGTCGCGGCGCGCCTCCTCGGCCTGGAGCCGGACGTGGCCGCCGGCCACAGCCTTGGCGAGTACTGCGCCATGGTCGAGGCCGGAGCCCTCGGTCTCGAGGACGCCGTCGTCCTCGTCCACAAGAGGGGCGGCTATATGCAGGAGGCCGTCCCGGCCGGGCGGGGGGCGATGGCCGCGATCCTCGGCGTGCCCGGCGAGGAGATCCGCAAGGCCCTCGAGGCGGTGCGCTCGGGCGTCGTCGACATCGCCAACTGGAACAGCGAGGAGCAGACCGTCATCTCCGGCGAGAAGGCGGCCGTCGAGGAGGCCCTGACCCTGATCAAGCCGCCTCGGTCGGTCATGCTGCCCGTGAGCGGCCCATTCCACTCCCGGCTGATGGCGCCGGCCGCGGCCCGGCTGGCCGCCGACCTCGACGCCGTCGCCTTCCGCGACCTTAAGTTCCCCGTCATCACCAACGTCGACGCCCGGCCCGTCCGGACCGGGGCGGAGGCGCGCGAGGCCCTCAAGCGCCAGGTCAGCCGGGCCGTCCTCTGGACGAAGACGATGGACGCGCTGAGGGAGCTTGGGGTCGAGGCCTGCGTCGAGCTCGGTCCGGGCAAGGTCCTGACCGGGCTCGTCAAGCGGGCCGGCCGGGGCTGGGACAAGCCGCCGGCCTGCCACAACGTGGAGGACTGGGCCGGGCTGGAGAGGACACGGGCCGCGCTCTCAGGGCTGCTTTGAGAGGATCTGCGGACCGAAGCGGATGTAATACTCGGCCGCCGAGGCCAGGGCTATGATAATGACCAACCACAGGCCGACCGGGTTGGCGAGAATGTAGAGCTTGCCGAGGTAGTCAGGGCCGAGGATGAGCGCGCCGACGGCCCAGGACTCCATTCCCATCTTCGTCTTTCCGAGCCTCGAGGCCGGGATATTCACGCCCCGCGAGGAGGCGATGGACCGGAAGCCCGAGACGGCCAGCTCCCGGCCGATGATGACGACGGCGGCCCAGGCGGGGACGCGCCCGAGGTGGACGAGGCAGATGATGGCCGAGGTGATGAGGAGCTTGTCGGCCGTCGGGTCGAGCACCTGGCCGATGACCGTGACCAGGCCCTTCTTGCGCGCGAGGTAGCCGTCCAGCCAGTCGGTCAGGGAGGCGAAGACGAAAATGGCCGTGGCGACGAGGTCGCGGCCGGGGAAGTTCGTGAGCATGACGGCGACGAGGGCGGGGATGGCGATGATCCGGGCCAGCGTCAGGTAGTTCGGCACGTTCACGCGTCCGAGATTACTATAGCCTCCGGACCTTGTCAATCGGACAGGACCCCTCGGGCAGGAAAGAGTCGGTCTCCTTGAAAATCAATCCGGGGCTCAGTATAGTGAGGGGGCGCGACGATGGCCAACGACTCCTCCCTGACCCCGATGATGGAGCAGTACTTCCGCGTCAAGGCGGAGCACAAGGACGCCTTCCTCTTCTTCCGGCTGGGCGACTTCTACGAGATGTTCTATGAGGACGCCAAGACCGCCGCCCCGCTCCTCGGCCTGGCCCTGACCTCCCGGCAGAAGGTCCCGATGTGCGGCGTCCCCTTCCACGCCGTCAACACCTACCTCTCTAAGCTCCTCCGCCTCGGCCACAAGGTCGCCATCTGCGAGCAGGTCGAGGACCCGCGGACGGCCAAGGGCGTCGTCAAGAGGGAGGTCATCAAGGTCCTGACGCCGGGCACGGCCGTCGAGGTCGAGGCCGAGGACGCCAAGGAGCCCCTGACCATCGCCGCCCTCGACCTCGGCCCGGACGGCTGGGGACTGGCCCTGGCCGACCTCGTCTCCGGGGAGATGCGGACGGCCGAGGGTGCCTGGACCGAGGGAAAGTCCCTCTCCGACGAGATGTTCAAGGCCGGCCCCAAGGAGGTCCTCTACGCCGAGGGGAGCGAGGAGGCCCTCGGCCGCGTCCTCTCCGCGAACGGCCTGGCTTCGGTCGCGAAAAGCCCGGCCGAGGCCTGGCTTTTCGACTTCCCCCAGGCCAGCCATGTCCTGCTCGAGCATTTCGGGGCCCGCTCGCTCGCCGGCTTCGGCCTGGCCGACAAGCCGCGGGCCGTCTCGGCCTCGGGCGCCCTCCTTTACTATATGAAGAAGGTCCGCCGGGATTCCCTGGCCCTCATCGACCGCATCTCCTACCTCCATCCCGGTGACCGGCTCAGCCTCGACGCCGTGACCATCCGCAACCTGGAGCTCGTCCGCAACCTCCGCGACGGCAGGGTCAAGGACTCCCTCGTCGACGTCATCGATTTCACGGTGACCGCGGCCGGCGGCCGTCTCCTCCGGGCCTGGCTCCTCCAGCCCCTTGCCGACGTCGCGGGGATCCGCGACCGGCTCGACGCCGTCGGCGAGGCCCTCGGCCGGACGATCGAGCGGGGCGGGCTCCGCGACCTCGTCGCGGGCGTCCACGACCTCGAGCGGCTCTGCGGCAAGGTCGCCCTCGGCGCCGCCGGCCCCCGGGACCTCGTCGCCCTGAAGAAGTCGCTGGCCCGGCTCCCGGCGGTCGAGGCCGCGCTCCGGCCGTTCGCGGCGCGCCTCCTCGCGGACATCCGCAGCCGCTGGGACAACGCCGCCGACGTCGCCG
>JBBISK010000228.1:0-3834 GCA_037441295.1 Candidatus Aminicenantota bacterium
CGGCCGTCATCAGGGAGACCTGCTCGAAGGCATAGGCGGGAGGCGGCTTCTCCGCGACAAATGTCAACTCGAGGTGACGGATGATCCGGTCGACGACCACAGGCTCGGTCAAGAAGGCGACGACCTTCATCCGTCCGCCGCAGCGGGGACAAACGAGCGGATCCACCTCCCAGACCTTGCGGATCATCCCGGCCCAGCCCTTTGAGGCAAGCCGCGTCAGCTCTTCCTCGACAATCCGCGCCGAGATAGCGCTCCACAACCTCCCGGACGACCGGCCGGAAATAGCCGTATTCCCTCTCGAACCGCGCCTCGTACTCGGCGATGAAACGGTCGAAGTGGTGGAATAGCACCCGGTAGAGGACGGTCCGCTGCGGATGGCGAGGACGATAGATTCCCGGCACGGCGGCAATAGGATTCAAGAAAAGCGCCAGGATGAGAGTCCTGAAAATACCCGCCATGGCCAGGGAGACGAGAAAAGATCGAGACTCTTGGTCTTAAGAGTTTTCGACAACTATCGTTTACAGGCGCCTTAGATCGTTTCCCGAAAGGATAGGGAGCTTAAAACACGGTTTCGACGCGGATGCCGCGGACGCGAAGGGCCCTGGCCAAACGCGTCGATTGTGTGCTAAAAAAGGAATCCGTCAGGGCATCGAGAAGGCCGTGGCGGGCGTAGAACTCCCGGACGGCCGGAACGTAATTCATCCGGTCGATGAGAACGCGGTCGACGGCTCCGGCGAGGAGCGCGGCCAGCCTTTCGGGGTTCCCCGGCAGGAGCGGCCCGGCGAAGGCGAACGTCGGGACGCCCGCGGCCTTGAACTCCCGCAGGACCTCGACCCTCTCCCCGACCGGCGACGACATCCGTTCGAACAGCCGGACGACCCTCTCGTCGTCGCTGGCGATGCTGAAGCCGACCTCGACGTCCGGGATCCGCCTGATGACGTCGAGGTCGCGGCGCACCCGGGCCGACTTCGTCTGGACGACGACCGGGAATGCGCGGCCGACGAGGACCTCGAGCGACCGGCGGGTCAGGCCGTAATGTTCCTCGAGCGGCTGGTAGGGATCGCAGACCGAGGCGAACCAGATGGTGCCGCGCTTGGCCTTGACGACCTGTTTTGCGAGAAGGGCGGGGGCGTTGATCTTGACATCGACGAAATCGCCCCACGGCTCGCTGTGGCCGCTATAACGGCGCATGAACAGCGCGGCGTAACAATAGACGCAGCCCACTTGGCAACCCGTATAGGGGTTGACGCAATAATCATAGATCTTCGACGGATTGAGGATCGACTTGGCCTCGATCTCGCGGACGACCGGCGCGGGCATGCGATTATTATACGCTGACCTCTAGGGCCGGCGACACAGGCCGCCCTTATCCCCCGGCCCCGGGAACCTGTCCCGGTTCCCCCGTCGGAAAGGGCCGCCGGGACCCCCTCCAAACGGGGGCTCTCGGACGGCCTGTGTGGCCGGCCGTTAGATAAGGTCAGATAGCCGTACGGATGCTAGCCGGCGAGGATCTGTTTGAAGGCCTTGACGGCCCGGTCGACGTCCTCGTCGCCGACGTCCTTGTGCGTGACCATGCGGATGCCGCCGCTCACGGCCAGGGCCAGGACGCCCTTGTCTTTGAGCCGCGCCAGCATCGCGTCCACGGTGAGCGCCGGATGCTCGAAGCCGAAGATGACGATGTCGGTCTCGACCGTGGCCGCGTCGATCGTCACGCCGGGGAGCCCGCTAATGCCGCGGGCCAGAGCCTTCGCCCGGGCGTGGTCGTCCTTGAGCCGGTCGACCATCTCCGTCAGGGCGATGATCCCCGGCGCGGCCAGGACGCCGACCTGGCGCATGCCCCCGCCCAAGGCCTTCCGCAGCCGCCGGGCGAAGCCGATCCTCTCCCGGCTCGCCACGAGCATCGACCCCGCCGGCGCCGAGAGCCCCTTCGACAGGCAGAACATCAGCGAGTCGACCTGGGCGGCGTACTCCTTGACCGGGACGCCCGAGGCGTGGCTGGCGTTGAAGATGCGGGCCCCGTCCAGATGGACTTTGAGGCCGTTCTCGTCGGCGATCTTGCGGATAGCCTTGAAGTTCTCGAGCGGCAGGACCGCCCCGCCCCAGTTGTTGTGGGTGTTCTCCAGGCAGATGAGCGTCGTCTGGGGCGTGTGGACGTTGGGCTTGCGGATATTGGCCAGCACATCCTTCGGGTCCATGGCCCCGCGCTCCGACCTCACCGGCCGGGGCGTGACGCCCGAGATGAAGGTCATGTGGGTGGACTCCATGTTGTAGATGTGGGAGCGCTCCTCGACGATGACCTCCTCGAGGGCGTTCGTCCACATCTTGACCGCGATCGAGTTGGCCATGGTCCCGGACGGGCAGAAGAGGGCCGTCTCCTTGCCCATGGTCCCGGCGGCCAGCCGCTCGAGCTCCTGGACGGTCGGGTCGTCACCGAGCACGTCGTCGCCGACGACGGCCTCGGCCATGGCCCGGCGCATCTTCTCCGTCGGCCGGGTCACCGTGTCGCTGCGGAAATCCGAAGGCATCATCATGGCGTCGCTCCTTCCTCGAGAAGCCCCATTATAGCCCAATGGGGCCGGCTCTGCACCCCGGCTCTTCCCGGCCGCCGCGCCCCGGGCCGGCGCAACGCCCGGCGGGTTTACTTGGTTGGGTTTCTATGATAATAATATCTCCCGTTCCGGGACCGTGAACGTGACCGGGCCGTGACCAGCGACCATGCCGAACAGCGTCTTCTATAGGATCGCCCTCTACGCGACGCTGTTCTTCATCGTCTTTTTCCTCGCCGCGATCCTCTTCTCCCAGGTCATCCTCAAGGGCGAGTCGGTGAGCGTTCCCGACCTTTCCGGCCTGAGCGTCGCCCAGGCCCGCACGGAACTGGCGAAGAAGGACCTCTCGGTCGCCCAGCGCGGCTTGGAGTTCAACGACCGCTGGGAGCGCGGGCTCATCATCCGGCAGGACCCGGCCCCGGACTCGCGCGTCCGCGTGACCAAGGTCGTTCAGGTCGTGACGAGCGCGGGCAGCCGGAGCGTCACCGTCCCCGGGCTCGAGGGCAAGAGCCTGGAGAGTGTCCTGACCCTGCTTCAGTCCGCCGGCCTCCTCAAGGGGAAGCTGAGCCAGGTCCACACCTCCCGGTACCCGGCCGGCCGGGTCATCGCCCAGAAGCCGGCCCCGGAGGAGGTTGCCGAGCGCAACTCGACCGTCGGGCTCCTCCTCAGCCAGGGCGCGCGCGAGGAGCGCTACGTCATGCCCGACCTCATCGAGAGGCGGGCGGACCGGATCATCTCCTGGCTGAAGGGCCTGGACTTCAAGGTCGCCGATATCCAGTACCGGTACTACCCCGGGCGGTCCTCGGGCTACGTCGTCGGGCAGTACCCGCTCGCGGGGTCCAAGGTCCAGAAGCGGAATCTCATCACCCTGGAGGTCAGCCGGTGACGAAGCTCATCGCCGCGTCGCTCCTCTCGGCCGACTTCTCGGCCATCGGCGAGGCCGTCGCGGTCGCCGAGCGGGCCGGGGCGGACCTCGTCCATGTCGACATCATGGACGGGCACTTCGTCCCCAACCTGACCCTCGGGCCGCAGCTCGTGGCCGCCGTCCGCAAGAGGACGCGGCTGCCGATCGACGTCCATCTCATGGTCGAGACCCCCCGGGCCTTCGTCCCGGCCTTCGCGGAGGCCGGCGCGGACTGGATCTCCCTCCACGCCGAGGCCACGGCCCACCTCCACAAGGACGTGACGATGATCCGCGAGCTTGGCCGCAAGGCCGGCGTGGCCCTCAACCCCGGCACCCCGCTCGGCTCTCTCCGGGAGGTCCTCGGGGACGTGGACTTCATCCTCC
>JBBISK010000229.1:0-3788 GCA_037441295.1 Candidatus Aminicenantota bacterium
AGGCGAAGACCGCCGATGAAGTCCAGCGGATCGTAAAGCTCGCGAACGAGACGAAGACTCCGCTCGTGCCGGTGAGCTCGACGGGCCGGCGGCAGCGCGGCGACACGGTGCCCACGGTGCCGGAGGCGGTCATCCTCGACTTGAGCGGGATGAAGCGGATCATCAGCGTCAATCGGCAGCAGCGAGTCGCGATCGTCGAGCCCGGCGAGAAGGCCCGTCCCGGCCAGATCCGGAACGCGAACGGCCCGGCTCTCACCGCCGCCGCGCTCGAGGCCGGCGCCGCCGCGTCCTATCTCGGCATAGCCCGCGACCGCAACGCTTCGCTCGGGCGGAGGATCGGGAAGGCCGCCGCGGCCGACCTCCTCCTCCTCTCGGGCGGCGTCTCGGTCGGCGACTACGACCTCGTCAGGGACGAGCTCCGCGCCTCCGGCGTCCGGCCCGTGTTCTGGCAGGTCCGGATCAAGCCGGGAAAGCCCGTCTTCTTCGGGGTCCGCGGCCGTCAGCTCATCTTCGGCCTGCCCGGGAATCCGACGAGCGCCATGGTCACCTTCCATCTTTTTGTCCGGCCTGCCCTCGACCGCATGCTCGGCCGCAAGGCCCTCGGGCCGAGGACAGGCAAGGCGGTCCTGGGGCAGGCCATGACGCTGAAGCCCGGCCGGACCCAGTTCCTGCGGGCGGTCGCGACCGGGGACGGGCCCGAGCTCCGCGTCCTCCCGTATCCCGACCAGCAGAGCGGCATCCTCCGGTCCATGGTCCGGAGCCGCGTCCTCATCGTCGCCGGCGCCGAAGTCTCGCGGCTCGAGGAGGGACAGGCCGTCGACGTCCTGTTCATCGACTGACCATGGCCAAGCTCAGTCACATCGACCCCGAGGGCAAGGCCCGGATGGTCGACATCGGCGGCAAGCCGGTGACGCGCCGGGAGGCGTCGGCCTCATGCCTCGTCAGGCTCAGCCCGCCGACGCTCCGCCTCGTCCGGGCGAACCGCATCGCCAAAGGCGAGGTCCTCAACGCCGCCCGGCTGGCCGGCATCCAGGCCGCCAAGCGGACGCCGGAGCTCATCCCCCTCGCCCATCCCATCCCCATCGACCGGGTCGAGGTCGAGACGGAGCTCCTGAAGACGGGCATCAGGGTTTGCTGCCGGGTCACGGCCGAGGCCCGCACGGGCGCGGAGATGGAGGCCCTGACCGGCGCGGCCGTCGCCGCCCTGACCATCTACGATATGGTCAAGGCCGTCGAGCGCGGCGCCGAGGTCGTCCGTCTGCGGCTCGACTTCAAGAGCGGCGGCAAGAGCGGCGTCTTCCGGAGAAAGCGGTGACCGCCGCCGGGCCGGGGCGGGCCGCGGCGCGCGGCGCGGCCGGGAGGGTCGTCTCCGTCAATATCAGCCGGAAGAAGGGCCAGGCCAAGACGCCCGTGGCCGGGGCGCTGGCCGTCGCCGGCGAGGGGCTCCGCGAGGACGCTCACTGCGGCTTCGGCCACCGGCAGGTCTCGCTGCTCATGCTGGAGTCGATCGAGGAGCAGAAGCGGCGGCTGGGCGAGACACCCGGGGTCGATATCGGGCCGGGCGCCTACGCCGAGAACCTCACGACACGGGGGATCGACCTCAAGAGCGTCAAGGTCGGCGATGAGCTCCTCATCCGCGGCCGGGACGGGTCCGTCCGGCTCAGGATCAGCCAGATCGGCAAGGAGTGCCACACGCGGTGCGCCATCTTCAAGATCGCCGGGGACTGCATCATGCCCGAGCTCGGCGTCTTCTGCGAGGTCGTCGAGGGCGGCCTGGTCGCGGCCGGGGACGCGATTGAGAAACGCTAGGGTCCTCCGTATCTCGGTCACCGACCGCTGCGACCTGAGGTGCATTTACTGCATGCCGGAGACGGGCGTCGCCCTCGTCCGGCCCGGCGAGCTCCTGACCTACGAGGAGATCGAGGCCGTGGCCCGGGCGGCCATGAAAGCCGGCTTCCGGCGCTTCCGGCTGACGGGCGGCGAGCCGCTGGTGCGGCGGGGCCTCGCGGCCCTCGTCGAGAAGCTGGCCCGGCTCGGGCCGGACGACCTGGCCTTGACGACGAACGGACTTCACCTGGCAGAGGCCGCGGCGGCGCTCAAGGCGGCCGGCCTTGGGCGAGTCACGGTCAGTCTCGATACGCTGCGCCGGGAGAGGTTCGAGACGATCACCCGGCGGACGGGCTTCGAGCGGATCTTCGCCGGCCTGGAGGCGGCCCGGGGGGAGGGCCTCGAGCCGATTAAGGTCAACACCGTCGTCATCCGCGGCGTCAACGACGACGAGGTCGCCGATTTCGTCCGCTTCGCTGAGCGGGAGAGAATCGAGGTCCGCTTCATCGAGCTCATGCCGACGACGGGGCTCGGGCCCGAGTGCAAGGAGCTCGGCCGCTGGCGGCCGTCGCTCTTCGTCAAGGGGGAGGAGGTCCGGGCCAGGGTCACGGAGGCCTTCGGCCCGCTCGAGCCGGTCGCGGACGCGGACGGCGTCGCCCGGGTCTTCCGGCTTCCCTCGGGCGCCCGGATCGGCTTCATCACGCCCATTTCCGAGCCCTTCTGCCGGGGCTGCGAGCGGCTGCGGCTCGGCCCGGACGGACGGCTCAAGATCTGCCTCTTCGACCGCGAAGGGATCGACGTGAGGAAGGCCCTGCGCGAGAGGCGCGCCGGCCCGGACGAGGTCGCCGCTCTCCTTCGGACGGCCCTGCGGGAGAAGGAGAACTGGGAACGGGGCGCCCTTTCCGCCCTGTCGAGCGAGATGTTCAAGACCGGGGGGTGACGATGAAGATCGGGATCCTGACCGTCAGCGACAAAGGGGCGCGGGGCGAGCGCGAGGACCGGAGCGGCCCGGCCATCCGGGAGATGATGGAGGCCGCCGGGGCCGAGGTCGTCCGGACTCGGATCGTCCCGGACGAGCCGGAGCTGATCAAGGGGGCGCTCGTCGAATGGTCTGGGGCGGGGCTCGACCTCATCCTGACGACGGGCGGCACCGGCTTCAGCCCGCGCGATAGGACGCCCGAGGCGACCAGGGCCGTCATCGAGCGCGAGGCGCCGGGCCTCGGCGAGGCCATGCGGCACGCCGGCATGCAGAAGACGCCGACGGCCATGCTCAGCCGGGCCGTGGCCGGCATCCGCGGCACGACCCTCATCGTAAATCTTCCCGGCAGCGAGCGGGGCGTGCGCGAGAGCCTCGAGGCGATCATGGGCGCCCTGCCGCACGGCATCGAGGTCCTGAAGGGCGATGCCTCGGACTGCGGGCATCATCGGAAGAGTTGAGGCCGGCGGACCGTTTTTTGTCGCCCGTGAAAAGACGCGCTCAGTCGCCGGAGAGGTCCGGCTTGAAGGTCCGGCCTCTCTTCTTCTCGCCGACCTGCCTTTTCTCGGCCAGCATCTTGTCCTTGGCCCGCTTGGAGCGCTTGCGCTTCTGGCGACGGATCTTGGCGATCCGCTGCGCTTCCGCGCTCTCGCGGCCGAGGACCGCGGCCTCGATCTTGTCGGCCAGGATGCGGCGGGCGAGGTAGCGGTTGAGGGCCTGGGAGCGCTCCTCCTGGCACTTGACCTCGGTCCCGGTCGGGAGGTGCTTGAGGTAGACGCAAGTCGCGACCTTGTTGACGTTCTGGCCGCCGTGGCCGCCCGAGCGGATGAATTTCTCGACGATGTCGGATTCGCGCAGGCCGAGCCTCTCCATCCGCTCCGCCAGGGCCTGCTCCTTCTCCGGACTCACGCCGAACGTCGCCATTTGCCAGCCTGCCTTTCCGCCCTCATGGTAACAAAACGGGGACACAATACTCAATTCCCAA
>JBBISK010000230.1:0-2642 GCA_037441295.1 Candidatus Aminicenantota bacterium
GGCCGCCGCTCGCGCACCTGGCGCTTCTTCGACCTCGTCGCCCCGTCGCGCCACTTCAGCGCCGAGACGCCGGACATGGACTTCCCGTTCTCGGTCAAGCCCGACCAGAAGCTCTCCGCCCGCGACGTCATGGCCCTGACGCGGGACAAGTCGCAGGGGAGCGTCTTCGACCCGGTCCGCGGCCTGCGCGGCGGACCGTTCCACAACCCGAACTATTATAAGGGGACGCGGCTCATCAGCGTCCCGAACGTCGAATACACGACCCTGACCCAATGCCGGGCCGGCCTGCCCGACATCATCGGCGGCATCGTCTGGGTGGCCCTGGGCGCCCAGGACACGTCCTGCTACATTCCGCTCTACGCGGGGGTCACGGACATCCCCAAGTCCTTCTCGTCCGGCGACCACTGGGTCCTCAACCGGGACGCCGCGCGCTGGGCCTTCGACTACGTCGACTATCATGTCCAGCCGGCCTACGGCGCGGCCATCGCCGACGTCCGGGAAGCGCAGAAGACGTGGGAGGACGGGGCCCTGGCCCGAGTCCCGGAGATCGACCAAAAGGCCGCGACGCTCTTCAAGAAGAGCCCGGCCGAGGCGGCCCGCTTTCTCACAGGTTATTGCCTCAATAACGCCAAGAGCGTCATCGACGCCTGGTGGAAGCTCGGCGACGACCTCCTCGTCAAGTACAACCACCTCCAGACCTACGACGCCAAGAAGCGGCAGGCCGGACGCCTGCCGATGGCGAACCCCGAGCTCTGGAACAAGGCCGTGCGGGCCTTCGACGTCCTCACGGAAACCGACGTCAAGAAATAGAGGAGAAAGGCATGACACGCAGACATTTCTTGTCTCTGGCCGGGCTCGTGGTCCTGGCCATTCTGATGGCGGGCGTCCCCGCTGCGCTTAAGACGGCGCCCGTCGCGTCCGACCTCGTCCCGCCCCGCGACGCCTGCACGTCCATCCTCGTCGGCAAGAGCGCCTCGGTCGACGGCTCGGTCATGACGACCCACACCTGCGACTGCGGCACCTGCGACTGGACCTGGCGGCACGTCCCCGCGGCCGACCACAAGCCCGGGGCGACCCGCCGGATCTACCACATCTCTCAGTACATTACCTGGCCCCCGTCGGAGGGGCTCAAGTGGGACCTGGTCAAGAAGAACTACGCCGGGTTCGACATCCCGGAGGTCCCCCACACCTACGCCTATCATCACGGCATGTTCGGCTACATGAACGAGAACCAGGTCGCGATCGGCGAGTCGTCCATCGGCAACCAGCGCAAGATGTCGAACACGACCCCCTCGGCCGGGTTCGACCTGAGCATGCTGACCCTGATCGCCATGGAACGGTCGCGGACGGCCCGCGAGGCCATCCAGGTCATGGGCTCGCTCGCCGAGAAGTACGGCTACGGCTTTTACGACGACGGCGAGATGCTGGCCGTCTCCGACCCGAACGAGGCCTGGATCTTCGAGATCATGCCCGTCGGCTCTCTGTGGACGCCGAAGAGCGGCAAGCCCGGGGCCGTCTGGTGCGCCGAGCGCGTCCCCGACGACGAGGTCAGCGTCTGCCCGAACGAGTCCCGCATCGGCGAGATCGACCTGGCCAACAAGGACCTTTTCATGGCCTCGCCGAACGTCGTCTCCTACGCCGTCGAGGCGGGCTTCTACGACCCGAAGAGCGCCAAGCCCTTCAGCTGGAAGCGGGCCTACTCCCCGCTCGAGGGCAGCGCCACCAGCAGCAACGGCCGTTTCCAGCGGCTCTGGCGCTTCTTCGACCTCGTCGCCCCGTCCCGGAAATTCCGGCCGGAGACGCCGAACATGGACCTCCCCTTCTCGGTCAAGCCCGACAAGAAGATCTCGCTCCAGGACGTCATGAACCTGACCCGCGACCGGAGCTACGGCACGCCCTTCGACCCGGTCCTCGGCATCCGCGGCGGACCCTTCAAGAACCCGAACTACCACCGCCTGACTCGGGTCATCGACCACGGCCTGGCCGAATATACGACGGTCACCCAATGCCGGGCGTCCCTGCCCAACGCGGTCGGCGGCATCGTCTGGATCTCCTTCGGGTCCCAAGACACGGACTGCTACATGCCGTTCTACGCCGGCGCCACGGAGCTGCCGAAGTCCTTCGCCACCGGCGACCACTGGGCCTTCAACCGCGACGCCGCCCGCTGGGCCTTCGACTACGTCGACTTCCACGTCCAGGTCGCCTACGACCGGGCCATCAAGGACGTCCAGGCCGCCCAGGACAAATACGAGGCCGGTGTCATCGCCCGCATCCCCGAGATCGACGCCCAGGCCCTGGCCCTCTACAAGAAGAAGCCGGCAGAGGGGGCGAAGTTCGTGACGGCCTTCGGTCTCAACAACGCCAAGACCGTCGTCGACGCCTGGTGGAAGCTCGGCGACGACCTCCTCGTCAAGTACAACCGGCTCTACCTCTACGATACCGGAAAGCGGGCCTTTCACCGGGGCGAACCGGCCACACCCGACTGGTGGAAAAAGGCCGCCCGCGTCTTCGACATCCTGATGGAACCCGACAAGAAGTGACCGCAGGAGGAACGCCATGAGACAAACCGCAAGGATCGCCATCCTGGCCGCCTGCGCTGTCCTCGCCGCGGTTCCCGCGGCGAGGGCCGCGGCCTTCGGCCA
>JBBISK010000230.1:2653-3785 GCA_037441295.1 Candidatus Aminicenantota bacterium
GTCCCCAAGGCCGGCCTGCCCGTCCTGACGACCTCGGCCGGCCAGAGCGCCGACGTGGAGACGCTCAACGCCGTGCTGGACGAGGCCGGAATCAAGTACGACTACTGCGACGTGCCGACGGTCGAGATGCTCGCGGCGGGAGTCGGCCTGGCTGGCCGGACCTCGGCCTCCGGCTTCCACGTCGAGGTGGGCACCGATACGGCCAAGTTCCCGGCCGGGACCCCCTACAAGGCCGTCATCTTCGCCATCGGGGCCAGCCTAAAGGGCATGGGCGCCTCGGGGCTGACCCTCGATAGCGAGGAGGCCCGGCTGAAGAAGCTCATCGATTACTGCAAACAGAAGAAGATCCTGGTCGTGGCCGTCCACGTCGGCGGAGAGTCCAAGCGCGGCGCGGCCGGCAGCGACAACGAGCGGATGATCGACGCCGTGGCCCCGTACGCCGACTTCATCGCCGTGACCAAGGACAGCAACAAGGACGGCCGCTTCACGAAGCTGGCCAAGGCCAAGGGCATCCCGCTCGCCGAGGTCGACTACGCCCTCGGGCTCGTCGAGATCGTCAAGCAGGTCCTGCTCTGAGCCCCGGGCGGCCGCGCCGGAAGGTCCGGCGCGCCGGGGCCTCCGCAAGACGGCCTGACCGAGAGGAGACCGTCATGAACGACCGTCGTTTCCCCGCGGCTCCAATCCTCCTTGCCGCCGTCCTCCTCGCCGCCCTGGCGCCCTCCGCCCGGGCGGCCGAGGCAGTCCCGCCGTCCAAAGCCGGCGGGACTGCTTACGCTGCCCCGCGGGCTTTGGCCCGCGGGACTGCTTACGCTGTCCCCCGTGCCAAGTACGTGGAGTTCGCGCGGTCTTCCGCCGATTGGGCGTACGCCCACCGGGAAGACCTCGTCGGCCAGTGGAGGAAGTCGTTCGACCCCCTGAACGTCTTCGGCTACCGGCCGCCCGGAGGGCTCCTGGAGATGGCCGTCATCTACTCGCACCTTTATGAAAAGGAGAGGAAACCAGAATACGCCGCGCGGGCCAAGGCCGTGCTCATGGGCTACGGCGATTACCGCTCGGCCTACCCCGACTCGTCCGTCAAGATGCGGCCCGACTATGCCGACGGGGCCCCGGCCCTGCCCGATTTCTTCACCGC
>JBBISK010000231.1:0-3757 GCA_037441295.1 Candidatus Aminicenantota bacterium
ACCCCCTCTATTTATAAGGAATACAACCCTGACCATGAACGTCGAAACCACCGTCCTCCTCACGATCTTCGTCCCCATCCTCGGCTCGTTCGCGGTCCCCCTGGCGAACCTCGTCGCCAGGCCGGCGCGATCGGCCTGGGCCCTCGCGGTCGGCGCCGCGACGGCGGTCCTGCCCCTGACGCTCATCCCCTTCGCCATGGGCGGCGGGGACCGGGTCGTCCGCTGGCCGCTCGCCCCGGGCCTCGACTTCATCCTCATCCTCGACCCCCTGTCCATCTTCATGGCCTGCGTCTCCTCGTTCGTCGGCTTCCTCATCATCGTCTACTCCCTCGGCTACATCCACCACGATGAGAACCAGAACGAGTATTACCTGATGGTTCTGCTCTTCATCGGCTCGATGATGGGCCTCGTCTTCTCCGGCAACCTCATCTTCCTCTACGTCTTCTGGGAGATCATCGCCATCTGCTGCTGGCGGCTCATCGGCTTCTACCGACGGCCGGATTTCGTCATCAAGGCCGACAAGGCCTTCCTGGTGACCTTCTTCGGCGCCGTGATCATGCTCCTCGGCTTCATCCAGGTCTACGGCGTCACGAACACCTTCGACATCACGGCCATGCGCGGCGCGGCCATCCCCGGCACGGCCGTGCTCCTCATCCTCTTCGGCATGTTCTCGAAGTCGGCCACGGTGCCTCTCCACACGTGGCTACCCGACGCCGGCGTCGCGCCGACGACGGTCACGGCGCTGCTCCACGCCGCCGTCCTGGTCAAGATCGGCGTCTACGCCTTCGCCCGCCTCTTCGTCTACGGCTTCAAGCTCCCGGCCGGCTGGCAGCAGGCCATCCCGGTCATCGTCGTCTTCTCGAGCCTCGTCGCCGCGGGCGCGGCGGCCGTCGAGAACGACTTCAAGAGGATCCTGGCCTACTCGACGGTCAGCCAGATCGGCTATATCTTCCTTGGCCTCAGCATGGCCAACGCCGCCGGCATCTCCGGCTCGCTCCTCTTCATCCTCATGCACGGCCTGGCCAAGGCCGGCCTCTTCCTCTGCGCCGGAATCGTCATCCACTCCACCCATCAGCGGGACATCCGCGAGATGGGCGGGCTCATCCGGACGATGCCCGTCACGGCCGTGGCCTTCCTCTTCTGCGCCTTCTCCGTCATCGGCATCCCGCCCTTCGGCGGCTTCTTCTCGAAGTTCCTCGTGATCATGGGCACGCTCCAGGCGGGGCAGGTCTGGCTCGCCGGGGCGGCCCTTTTCACGGCCGTCCTGACGATGTACTACCTGTTCAAGGTCTTCAGCATGGTTTTCCTGGGCGAGGCCAAGTGCCCGGCCCCGGAACGAACGAAATCCATGGTCTATGTCGTCGCGACCCTGGCCGTCCTTAGCCTCGCGGCGGGCCTGCTCGTCGCCTACCCGATGAAGCTCATCAACGTCGCGACGGCACAGATGAGTTGGTGGCTCCGATGACGCCCAAGATGCTCCTCCTGCCGATCCTCCTGCCGGCGGCGCTCGCCGTCGTCCTCCTCCTCATCCCCCGCGCCGTCCGCCTCCTGCGCGAGGTCCTGGCCCTGGCCGGGGCCGCCGTCCTCGCCTACCTTGCCTTCGCCCTCTTCGCCGTGAAGACGCTCGAGCTCCGCGTCCCCTGGCTCGGCATGGGCATCGATTTCGAGCTCCGTCTCTACCAGTTCTCGGCCTTCATCCTCCTGGCCCTGGCCGGCTTCCTCGTCCTCATCGCCCTCTATATGACCTCCAAGATGAAGGACGCGCCCCGGGCCAGGGAGTTCTACGCCTACGTCTTCCTGACGGCCGCCTTCGCCAACGGCGCCGTCCTGGCCGACAACTTCGTGCCCCTCGTCTTCTTCTGGGAGGGGCTGCTCGTGACCCTCTACGGCCTCATCACCATCGGCGCCAAGCCGACCTCCGGCCGGACGGCTGTCAAGGCCTTCCTCATCAGCGGCTTCTGCGACTTCTCGATGATCATGGGCATCGGCCTCGTCTGGTCGCTCTCGGGGACGCTGACCCTCTCCAAGGTCTCGCTCGAGCCGACCGGCCTAGCGGCGGCGGCCTTCGTCTTGATGATGGTCGGCGCCGTCGGCAAGGCCGGGGCCATGCCGTTCCACACCTGGATCCCCGACGCGGCCCTGGACGCGCCCGTGACCTTCATGGCCTTCCTGCCGGCCGCCTTCGAGAAGCTCCTCGGCATCTACCTGCTGGCCCGCATCTCGCTCGACTTCTTCAAGGTCCGGGCGGGGAGCGGGCTGTCGATCTTGATGATGGCGATCGGGGCCGTGACCATCGTCCTGGCCGTCCTGGCCGCGCTCGTCCAGAAGGATTTCAAGAAGCTCCTGTCCTTCCACGCCATCAGCCAGGTCGGCTACATGGTCCTCGGCATCGGCACGGGCAACCCCATCGGCATCGCCGGGGGCCTCTTCCACATGATCAACCACGCCATGTACAAGTGCGGGCTCTTCCTGAGCGCCGGGTCGGTCGAGCACCGGACCGGGACGACCGAGCTGCGGCGGCTGGGCGGGCTGCGCCGGGAGATGCCTCTGACCGCGGCCGGCTTCACCGTCTGCGCCCTGGCCATCTCCGGCGTCTGGCCGCTCAACGGCTTCGTCTCCAAGGAGATGGTCTTCCACGGCGCCGTCGAGACGGGATACATCGTCTTCGCCGTCGCGGCCTGGGTCGGGGCCATTTTCACCTTCGCCTCGTTCCTCAAGGCCGGCCACTCCGTCTTTTTCGGCGAGCGGACGAAGGAAGTCCCGGCCGTCAAGGAGAGCCCGGCGCCGATCGTCCTGCCGATCCTCGTCCTGGCCCTGCTCTGCATCACCTTCGGCGTCTACAACAAGCTGCCCCTGACCCTCTTCATCCAGCCCATCCTGGCCGGGCACGTCGGGGCCGGGGAAGCGGGCGATTTCACCGCCCACGCCCTCTCGTTGGCGAATCCCATCGCCCTGATCTCCCTGGGCTGCCTCGTCCTGGCCTTCCTGCTCCACGCCTACGGCTTCCGGAAGTCCGGGCGCAAGCCCTACCTCGCCTCCGAGCCCGTCCATAACCTGCCCGTGGTCCGCAAGATCTATGACATGTCCGAGGCCCGGGTGTTCGACCTCTACGAGCAGGGCGTGAAGTTCCTGCGCGGGCTTTCGCTCGTCCTGTTCAAAGGCGTCGACCGGCCCATTGACTTCGTCTTCGAGAAGGTCATCCCGGTGACGGGGGAGCGCTTCACCGGGATCCTGAGGAAGGCCCACAACGGCCATTACGCGACTTACCTGGCCTGGTGCCTGGCCGGCCTGATCCTTGTCGCCGGCGCCATCTCGCTGCTCGTGAAATGAACGCCTGATCGGATAGATCGCTCGGGAGAGTCTTTGAAGATCGAGGAGGAGCGTTGATCAGTCTCTTCGTTGCGCTGCCGCTTATCGTGGCGGGCGTCCTGCCGCTCGTCGGCAAGGTCTCCCGCAGGGTCGTGCCGGACATCCTGGCCAACGCGGCCCTTCTTTTTCTCGCCGTCACCGCCGTCGTCGGCGGCCGCCCGCTCATCGCGAACGGCCCGGTCCTCCAGCAGATCGCCTGGCTCGGGGAGTCCGTGAACATCCGCCTGGCCCTGGACGGGTTCAGCCTGTTCATGCTCCTGGCCGTCTCGGTCGTCGGCCTGTGCGTGAGCCTCTTCTCCATCGACTACATGGAGCACTACGGGGCCAAGGCCAACTATTACGCCCTGCTCCTGGTCATGGTCGCCGGGATGAACGGGCTCGTCCTGGC
>JBBISK010000232.1:0-3676 GCA_037441295.1 Candidatus Aminicenantota bacterium
GGGCGCGCCGCATGGCCACCGTCTCGATCGAGGACGTCCCCAATCACTACTCGGCCGGGACCTATTACGAGGACCCCCCCGACCCCGGGCTCATCCGCAACCTCCGCGAGGCGCTGGAGGCGCTCCATCCCCGCTACCGCGTGCCGGTCATGCTCAAGGACATGGAGGGTTTTTCGCAGGAGGAGATCGCCAGGATCATCAACCGGCCCGTGGGCACGGTCAAGGCCCGCATCAGCCGGGGACGCGAACAGCTCAAGAAGGAGCTCGAGAAGGCACTGGAAGGGAAGGCCTATCCGGCCAAGCAAGAGGTGAACGAGAATGGAAGGGCATGAACTGCTGGGAAAGGTGAACAAGGTCGTGGCGCCGCCCAGTTTCGAGGGGCGGGTCATGTCCAGGCTGGGCGAGGAGAAGCGGGCCCGAATCCGGCGGCAGTCGGTCACCCGCTATGCCTTCGCCGGGTCGGCGGCCGTGCTCGTCGTCGGCATCCTCCTCTTGAATCCCCTCGCCATCGGCCGCCGCTCCGCGCCCGCGCCCGTCGGCAATGGCCGAGCCGCGGTCGTGTCCGTCCGGCGCGGGGCCGAGGCGCCCCTCTCCGTCGTTTCCGGCCCGCGGACGGCCTATCTCCCCGTCCTCGAGACGGTGGACTATTCCTCCGAGATGCGGAACGCGTCCTACCAGCCACGGACCGTCTACATACTGGAGCAGGTCTCTGAAGACAGACCGACGCAGATCAAGTACTAGGAGGTTTTTCAGGCCATGAACAGGATCTTTAAACCGGCTCTCATGGTCATGGCAGTCCTTTCGCTCTCGACTCTGGCGCTCAGGGCGGCCCCGCCTGGCGAGGCGCCCCCGGACAGGGACATCGCGGACATCGCCAAGCGCGTCTTTCCCTCGTCCGGGTCGAGGCCAACGACGGCCTGCGGCGGGTGGCCACCGGCGTCGTCATCGACAAGGACGGCTCCGTGGTCACGACGGCCCTGATGTCGCCGCGCAAGGAGAAGATCACCATCACCACGGCGGACGGCAAGACGTACGATGCCGAGTTCCTGGGGTTCGACATCGAAACCCAGCTGGCGGTGCTGCGGGTCAAGGACAAGGGCCTGCAGCCGCTCCCGGCGGGCAACCCGAACGACCTTACCCCCGGCGCCTGGGTCTGCGTCGTCGGCGTCTCGCCCGAGCGGGCCGCCTCCGTCACGCAGGGCATCGTGAGCTCGGTCGCGGACGACCGGCTCCGCCTGAACATCTGGGTGACGCCCGGCTCGAGCGGGGGTCCAGTCATCAATGAAAAGGGCCAAATGGTCGGCCTCCTCCGCGGCGTCTACACGGAGGAGAAACCCGTCGTCTTCCAGTTCCGGGACAGGGAGCAGTCCGGCTCCGGGTTCGTCATGAGCCGGGCCGAAGCGCCCTCGTCCGGCATGGCCATGGCCGTTCCCATGGACGTCGTCCTGGCGGTCGCCTCCCAGATCCGCGAGAAGGGCAAGGTCGAGCGGGGCTGGATGGGGGCCTCGGTCGGCGTGAACGAGGACGGCCGTGTCCAGATCGGCGACGTCGACGCCGACAGCCCAGCCGAACTGGCCAAGCTCCAAGCGGGCGACGTCATCCTCAAGCTCAACGACGAGGAGATCTCCAGCCGCGAGCAGCTCGGCGCCGAGGTCCGGAAGCGCAAGCCCGGGGAGACCGTCACGCTCAAGATCGAGCGGGACGGCAAGCCCATGGACGTCAAGGTGAAGCTCGGCGAATTCCCGGAAGGCGAGGCCCGGCGGGAGATGGAGCTCCGCTTCCCGGGGATCTTCCCGCCCATGGGTCCCGAGGGTGCGCCCGGCAGGCCCCCCGCCCAGCGGCCGCCGGGCCTGGGCGAACCGTTCTCCTCCAGGCCGCGGCAGGGCGTTCCCTTCATGGAGATGCGGAAGGTCATCGGCGTCACCTGCAATCCACTCAACCCCGAGCTGGCCGCCTTTTTCGGGGTCAAGGACGGGATGGGGCTCCTAGTCGCCAGGGTCACGGACAAGAGCCCGGCCCAGAAAGCCGGCCTCCAGGTCGGCGACGTCATCGTCCGTGCGGACGGCAACCCGGTCGCATCCGTCAATGCCCTCATCGACCTCATCCAGGACAAGAAGGCCGGCGAGAAGATCAAGGTCGAGTTCCTGAGGCAGAAGAAGCTCCTGAGCCGGGAGGTCGGGGTCGAGGAGGAGGATTCCGAGGGCGGGGCGCTGGAGTCCGGCGACCTCCGCAGTCTCCTCCAGTCCTGGCAGGGCTACACGGACGCCTTCCAGAACGAGATCCTGCGCTGGCAGAACGAGTTCGGCCCGGAGCTGAAGAGCAACCTGAAGAAGATCGACGAGGATTTCGCTCGGAGGTCGAAGCAGTCGCTGGGCGAGGTCAAGAGCCAGCTCAAACAGCTTTTAAAAAGGGTCTAAGGACCTGCTCCTGTCTTTCTGGGGACTGTCCCCCTTCGGGGGGACGGTCCCTCTTCTATTCCTCTTCGATCCGCAGCCACTTCCTCTTCAGCCGCTCGAGTTCGTCGGACGGAAGGCGGGCGTTGTCCAGGAACCCCTTGGCCGCCCTTTGCCGGAGGGCCTCGTAGAGGATGACGGCCACGGACACCGACAAGTTCAGGCTCTGGACCATGCCCAGCATCGGGATGCGCACGACCCGGTCGGCGAAGGCGAGGGAGGCGCTCGAGATGCCCTCGGCCTCGCTGCCGAAGACGAGGGCCACGGGCCGCGTGTAATCGACCTCCGTGTAGGGGACGGACTCCTCCTGGAGGTGAGTGGCGACGATGGCGAAGCCGGCCTGCCTGAGAGGGCCGAAGCAGTCGGCGGCCGTAGCGTGGACGTCGATCTCGAGCCACTTGTCGGCCCGGGTCGTGATGGCCTTGTTGAAACGGAGGAGCTCCGGGTTGGGTGAGATGAGGTCGAGGTGGAGGACCCCGGCCGCGTCGCAGGTCCGCATGACGGCGCTCGCGTTGTGGGCGATGGTCACGCCCTCGAGCACGACGCGGAGGTCGGGCTGGCGGAGGGAAAGGACCCGGTCGACCCTGGCGACTCTCTCGGGTGTCGGCACGGGCAAACTATAGCAGAGTCCGGGGGCGGGGACAACGGACGGGACTGAGGACGGATGGGGAGTGATGGGTGAAACGATGAGTGGAGCGATGGGGACATGGGGCGAGCAAGGGGGACGTGTGTTGAATCGGGCCTGGAAATCGCATATATTTGCCCTGACGCGCCGGTGTGGCGGAACTGGCAGACGCGCGGGACTCAAAATCCCGTCCGGGGCAACTCGGGTGTGGGTTCGATTCCCTCCACCGGCACTTTTAACATCAGCAACTTAGGCCCAGGCTGCGAGCCTGAGTTTCGGACTGAGCAAGGGAGCCAAAAACAGCCATTTTCAGCCCCCAACACGAAGGGTGACACGAAAGGTGCTCAGTCCGACCTTGATCCGGTGTGACGCTGCCAACGAACATGGTAGGGTGCCGGGGGGTATGGGACCGACACCGCGCCCGAGCGCTGACGGGGCTATCGTGATCTCCAGAAATACCCGCCATATTTTTTCCTAAAGGCCCTCCGAAAAAAACCTCAAATTTGCCTCTGCCCAGCATGTTTGACTTCGCGCCCATCTCTCTGTTAATCTGAGCCCAAGTTAGAGAAGGGAACCACGCTTGGCCAACAAGTGCCCG
>JBBISK010000233.1:0-3645 GCA_037441295.1 Candidatus Aminicenantota bacterium
CGGCAAGTGGGCCACGGTCATCGGGATCCTCGCCTCGATCGGTACGGCTTACATCGCCCTCGGCTTCAAGAACCTGATGGATTACATGCAGCTCATCTTCTCGTTCTTCAATGCCCCGCTCTTCGCCACGTTCCTACTCGGCATGTTCTGGAGGGGGGCCACGGGCTGGGGCGGGTTCGTCGGCCTGCTCGTCGGCATCCTCACCGCAGCCGGCCACTACATCCTCTACAAGACCGGCGTCATCAGCTACCACAGCCAAATGGCGGCCAATTTCTACCAGGCCTGGTGGGCCTGGCTGGCCGACTTCGTCGTTACGGTCGGGGTCAGCCTCTTCACCAAGAAGCGCAACCCGGAAGAGCTCAAGGGCCTGGTCTACAGCCTGACGCCGAGGATCAAGGCGTCCGCCCGCTGGTTCGCGCGGCCCGCGGTCTGGGGGACCCTGGCCATCGCGCTCGCCATCCTCCTCAACATCCTCTTCTGGTGACGAGGGGCGGCGGGGCGGGAATGACGACGGCGTGAAGGAGCGAACGATGAACGAAAAGATCGAGATAAAGGGACCGGAGGCGGGGGCGGCGAAGGAGCCGGAGAGGGGAATGGGCCAGGGGCACGTCCTCGACCTGAAGCTCCCCATCGGTTGGCTCCTCAGCGCCTACGGGCTGCTCCTCGGGGTCTACGGCCTGCTGACGAAAAAGGAGTTCTACGAGAAGTCCCTCGGCCTCAACCTCAACCTGGCCTGGGGGATTCTCATGCTCGTCATCGGCGGTTCATTCCTTCTAACCGCCTTCATCAAGAGAAACGGGGCCGCGCCTCGGAAATAGAGAAGGTGTGGGAAAATGGGGGCTTGAGAGTTGAGTTGCCCCCCGACTCAGGACAGGAGGCGTTCGGCCTGCCGGAGCCGCTCCCGAACGCTGACGCCGTAAGGGCAGGCGGCGTCGCACGCACCGCAATCGCCGCAGCCTGAGATACTCTCCGGCGCATCCAAAGCGGCATAAACCGCGCGGGCCCGGTCCGTCTTCCCGTAGCTTTCATGGTAGGCGAGGGCGCGCAGAATGTCCGTGGTCGCGACTCCCGAAGGACAGGCCCGCCGGCAGGCGCCGCAGGCGTGACAATAGTCCGATCCGTTTTCCGCCACGTAGCGCTCGAGGGTCGCCCTCTCGGCCGCGGTGAGAGGCGCCGCGACGGCGCCCAGGTCCTCCTCCATCTCGTCACGGTTCAGGATCTCGATTAGAGCGGCAGTGACGTTGGCATCGGCGAGGACCCACTTCAGCATGGCCTGGTAAAGCGTCGTCGAGCCGGTCCGATAACGCGCCAGGTCCTGCCGGCGGCCGCCGACCTTCAGGGTCTTCATGGCGATGACGCCGACGTCGCGCGAATGGGCGAGTTCGATGAGGCCCCGCAGGCCGCGCGCCCCGAGGTAATCCGGGTAGGTCTCGGCGCGGGCGGGAGCCGCCCCTTCCTGGATATCGAAGACGTTGTAGCCGACCTGGACCATGTCGTAATGCCCGCACGCGACCGCGCGGCGGACGATCTCGTCATGATTGGCGTGGCACGACAGGCCGCGGAAGCGATAGGCCCCTTCTTTCTTGAGCTCTCCGAACGCGCCGAGAACCCGCTCGTCGACGAGGACCGCGGCGCTCTCCGCGCCGTGGATGAGGAGCACGTCGATCGTGTCGGTCGCCAGCCGGCGCAGGCTGCCGTGGACCGAAGCGATGATCGAAGCCTTGGTGTCTTTCGGCGTGACGTGGAATTTCGTCCCGACGAAGAGCTTGTCGTGCCCCACGTCCTTGATGAGCCGGCCGATCCGGCGTTCACAGTTGCCGTTTTCGTAGTTGTGGGACGTGTCGATGTAGTTGACGCCGCGGTCGATGAGGGTCCGAAGGAGGGACGGGTCGGGCAAGGGACTGCTGCCGAGCGAGATCTCCGAAACTTGAAGGCCTGTCCGGCCCAGACGCCGGTAGCGCATTCCGGCCGACTCGCCTGACGATGAGGGGACCGCTCCGAGCGCGGTCGCGGCGGAACGACCGAGCAGCCGCCTCAGCGGAGAACAACAGGCCGCGGCGCCGGCCGCCAGGCCCCTGAGAAAGGCGCGCCTGTCCTGATGTCTATTGGCCATGTCATGCTCGACGCTCCGCGAGCGGACTCAATTTAACGGAGCCGGGCTGTCCGGTCAAGACCCAGGTTCGCCCTGTCTTACTACGGGGAGCAGTAAATATATTACATAATCCTGACTGCTCCCCGAGTACTAGCCGGGCGATAGAGAAATCTGAAGACAACTATTTTCTGCCCGGCTTAGTAACTTATTCCGGCTCCGAGGGGTAGAATAGACAGAGAAAAGACGAGGAGCTCAGTCCGATGAAAAGAACCGCCTTTGCGCTGATCATTGCCGGCGTCGTCCTTTTTTCCGGCCAGTCCCCGCAGACGCGGGTGATCCCCAACGACCCGTTTTTCAAGTATCAAGTCAGCTTCCTGAACCCCGGCGGGAAGATCGCCATCGAGCGGACCTCGACCAAGCCCTCGCCGCTCACTCTCGACGCCGCGGCCGGTATCGACCCAGACATCACCCGGGCCTGGACGATCTCGACCGGCAGCCGGAAAGTCATCGTCGCCCTCCTCGACGACGGCTTTTTCTACAACCACGAGGACCTCGCTGGCAACATCTGGCTGAATCCCGGCGAATCCGGACCTGACGCTTCCGGCCACGCCAAGGAGACCAACGGCATCGACGACGACGGCAATGGCTATGTCGACGACGTCATGGGTTATGACTTTGCGTTCGACGACCCCGACCCCGATTGCTACGTCTTCGACGGCATGCTCAAAGACCGCATCCAGCCCTACTGGCACAGCATCGCCGCCCTAGGGATCATCGGCGCGCGCGGCAACAACGGCATCGGCGTCGCCGGCGTCAACTGGGACGTCTCGATGATGCTCCTCAAGATCGGCGCCCAGGGCATCGGCCGGAACGAGAAGGACACGGCGAGGCCCGGCCGGGCGGCCAAGGCCATCCGCTACGCCGCCGACAACGGCGCCCGGGTCATCAACTGGAGCGGATTCGTCAGCGACCCGACCCCCGAGGCGCTCGCCGAACTCAAGGCGGCCATCGAATACGCCGGCCGGAAGAACGTCCTGCTCGTCGTGGGCGCGGGGAATTCCGGCCTCGACATCGACCGCCCGGAGAACTTCACTTATCCCGCCTGTTTCCCACTCGACAACATCCTGACCGTGGCCATGATCGATTTCCGAGGCGATCTCGTCCGCTATAAGGCCGGCGACCGGTTGCTCGGCTCGAATTATGGTCCGCGCAACACAGACATCGCGGCCCTGGACGAGAATTTCACGACCGACCTCACGAACGGCCGGAGCACCTACCGCCTCGGCGGAGGCACGTCGTGCGCCGGCCCGGTTGTTGCCGGAATCGCCGCCCTGGCGCTCTCCGTTAATCCGGACTTAAGCGCCATCGCCCTAAGGAAACTCCTCATGGACACGGCGACGCGCCTGATGGCCCTCCAAGACAAGGTCGGCTGCGGCGGGATGGTGAGCGCCTACCGGGCCCTCCTCGCCGCGCGGTCCGCTCGATAGCGGCGAGCCCTCCTTCTTAGCGGCAAATTCACGGAATCTTGACCCCTCCTTGACAACTCGCCGCCG
>JBBISK010000234.1:0-3638 GCA_037441295.1 Candidatus Aminicenantota bacterium
GAGGAGGACGAGCGAAGAACGGGGGATGAGCGAGGACAAGAGAAGGCTCATGAACGCGAACAGGGACAGGTAGGCCAGGGCGAGGATGAAGAAGAAGGCGATGCGCACCACGTTCGGAGCGCCCATCACGCCCGGGAGAAAGACGCCGATGACGATGACGCTGATGAGGAGGCCGGCGGCGAGAGGGATGGCGGCGCTCGCCATGATGGCGAGGTACTTCCCCGTCAGCAGTTTCAGCCGGCCGACCGGGTTCGATAGGACCAGCCGGAGCGTGCCGCGCTCCTTCTCGCCCGATACGGCCTCGAACCCGAGGAGGATCACGTACGGGCTGAAGACGATCTTGACGATGAAGGACCAATCAAGCTCAGGGATGTCCGGCATTTTGAAATTCGTGGTCCCGGCGGGGAAAGGCGAGAGGGTCAGCTTGGGGCTCAGCCCGTATCCCTGCGGGACCGATTTCTCTCCCCCTTCGGCCATGAACAGGAGGGAGTTCGGGGACCTATAGAGGGAAGTCCCGACCGTGCTGGGGTGCTGCTCCTCCTGCGCGACATGGAGACGGTACTCCGCGTTGAGCCGGGTGTATTGCTGGACGAAGACGAGCCCGTTCGCCGCGAACAGGAGAACGCTCGCCGCGAGGAGGACGGCGAACTGGACGCTTCTCAGGTGATCCAGAAGCTCCTTCCGGATGATCGTTTTCATGGCCTCACCTCACGTCCTTTTTCAGAAAGGCCGTATGGGCCAGGGCGAAGAAGGTCAGGCCGAAAAAAGCAAGGAGGAGCCAGTCGAGCCAGGTCGCGGCGAAGGCCTCGGTCGTCGATTCGACCGGGACGCGAAAATCGATGGGCGGCGCCTTCTTGTAAGCTTCGCGGTCCGTATACATGAGCTTCGACCGCTCGACGTCCTGCTGCCAGCAGCGGTAGACCTCCCGCATGAAGCGCTCGTACTCGGCGAGGCCCGTCCGGGCGTATCGCACGGCGGCCTGGTCGAACAGAACGGCCGGTGAGAGGCTCGAGAGGGACCGGGCGAGGTTCGTCTGGGCGGTGAGCTTCCGGCCGTATTCCTCGTCGACTTGGTGGTCGAGTTCGGCCCGCTTGGCCCAGATCTCGACATTGCGCACGCCGAGCTCCTTTGAAATCCCCCCTCCCGTGCGGACGGCCTGGCTGAACGCCTCCTCGACCCTCTTCCGCTCCGCCGCGTAGGGCTGGAAGGCCGCGTCCTTCTGCTGGGCGAGCTGCTCCTGGGATGGGAGCCTGGTCAGGTTCTCCGCGGCGATGACGCCCAGGTTGGGGTAGATGACGATCAGGAAGACCCAGGCCTGGAGCAGGATCATCAGGGAGATGGAGGGCCTGTCGACCAGGACCGAGACGAGCAGGCTGATCGCGTAGAAAACCGTGAGGTAGACGGCGGAGAGCCCGATGAAGGCGAGGAGGCGGGTCCATTCTCCGGCGGCGAAGGCGATGAAGGAATGGGAGAGGACGATGATCAGGGAGACGAGGGCGGAGACGGCGAGCGAACCCATGATGACGAACCAGCCGCCCAGGAACTTGCCGAGCAGGAGCTGGTCCCGAGGCACCCGGTTCGCCAGGGTCAGCTTCAGGGTCCCCGAGGCCTGCTCCTCGGCCACGGCGTTGTAGGCGATGAAGACGACGAGCAGGCTGAGCACGACGCGGACGATGAAAGCGAAATCGACGGCCGCGAAGCCGGAAACGAGGCGCTGGGGCTGGCTCCGTCCCTCCCCCATGTAGCCCGAGGTCGTGGCCGGGATGCCGAGGTAGGTGAACATGATGCTGTTGCCGAGCTTCCGGTCCTTGCCCTGGATGAGGGTGCTGAGGACCTGGGGCTGGCGGTAAAGGCGGATGTAGAAACGGTCGCTCTTCAGCTCCTGCAGGGCGGACTGGTAGTCCTGCAGGCGCCCCTTGTAATCCTGGACGTTGATGACCGTGCTGCCGGCCGCCAGGGCCAGGGTGATGCCAAGGCCGATCAGGAACCTGGCGGACTTCAAGTATTCGAGGATCTCGCGCTTGATTATTGTTTTTAGCATCTCTCGCGCATCCTCAATTTTAGCAAACAGATCACCTCACGTCATACCTGATGAATTTCGCGTAGGCGAAGGCGAAGGGGGCGATGAGCCAGAAGAGGAGCGAGAGGAGGCTCCGCACGTTCGCCCGGAACGCCTCCGCCATCGTTGCCGGCGTGATCGTGAACTTAGGCAGCTTTGAGGCGTCGACGGGCATGGCCGAGAAACCCATCGACATCTGGCCTCCCGCGTGGATCATGAGCGTCCGCTTGACCTTGCTGAAGAGCTCGTTGTCGAGGGCCTTCTGGTGCGCCCGGACAGCTTCGAGGTACTTGGCCCGCTCGAGCTCGCCGGTGCCGCAGACGTCGGCCAGGAGCCGGGCGAAGGCGGCGCTCGGCGAAATGAGCGAGAGGTCGACGGCCAGGTTGAGCTGGCGGCCCTTTTCCTGGGCGTAGGTCTCGTCGATCGCGGCCAGCTGCTGGCTCTTTGTTTCGCGCGTCTTGCGCTGGATCTCGTCCCGGATCGGTCCCCACTTCTTGTTCTCCGGCGAGTCATCCTTGTCCCTCGCCTCCTGGGACGCCGAGGCGAAGACGAGGTCCCACTGGTGGCCGAGCTCCTTGGCCTGGTCCATGTCGAGCGAGCGGACGAGGAGCGATTTCTGGAGCGAGACCTCGGTCTCGGTCCGGACCGGGTGGATGAGACGCGCCGCCATGTCGCCGAGCTTGGGGATGATGAGCTGGAAGGCGGCCCAGATGATGAGGATCGCGACGAGGGACGTCCTGGCCTTGGCCGTGCTCGTCGAGACGGCGATGCCGATCGTGAAATAGGTCAGGACGAAGAGGGACGTGACCAGGAAGATGACGAGGACGCGGCCGGCCGTCCCGCCGGCGAAGAGCGGGAAGGCGCCGATCATCAGGACGACGGCGCCGAGGAGGAAGGCGACGAGGAAGGGGATCCAGAGGGCGAGGTAGCCGCCCTCGATCTTCCCGGCCAGGAGCGTGTCGCGCGGCAGGCTGTTCCCGAGCATCGCCCGCAGCGTCCCCGACTCCTTCTCGCCCGAGATCATGTCCGAGGCGAAGAGGAGGGCGATGAGGCTGATGACCATCTGGACGAGGAAGACGAAATCGACCTTGCCCTGGACCGAGAGGATGGACTCGTCGTCGCTCGCCGACTCGCCCGGCTTGAAGCCGTCCTGGGTGAACTCGTAGTAGCGGGGGAGGGTGCTCTCGAAGCCCTGGGTGAAGACCGAGAGGGGGGCGGGGCGGCGGAAGCCCTTGATGGCCACCGTCCCGGCCATGACGTCCTGGATCTTGATGGCCGCGGCCGCCTCGTCGGCGAGCCGGAGCTGCTCGCTGTAGTCCCGGACGCGTTTGGCGTAGTTCGCCTGGTTGACCATCATCCCGAGGGGGATGAGGAGGAGGCAGATGACGGCGAAGAGCGGGAAGCGGTAGCTGAAGACGGTCTCCAGCACTTCCTTTTTGATGATCGTTTTCAACATGGCGTTCGGCTCCTGGCAGAAGAGGGACGGAGTATTGTGTCCCGCTATCCGCTTATTGCAGGGTCAGGGGCTCGGACTTCATGTAGTCGATGTAGATCTTGACCAGGTCCTCGTACTGGAGCT
>JBBISK010000235.1:0-2048 GCA_037441295.1 Candidatus Aminicenantota bacterium
GGCGGGCGGTTCCCTGGGGTGGGCGCCCCTGGAGGCGGCGCTGGCGGAGGGTGGACTTCGCCCCCGGGACTGGTGTATATTCGGGCCAACCGGGTGGCATCGGGCTGGGAATGAAACGGGGAGTTCTTTCGCTTTGGGCGTTGGCCGGGCTCCTCATCGTTTTCCTCAGCCTGGCCGGGTTTTTCAACCTGGCCGGCCGTCCGGGCCTTCCCAAGCCGTATTCGCCTCGCGCCGTCGTCAGGGTCGACGCCACGCCGGTCCACGACATCCGCGACCTGGACTACATCTTCAGCCGGATGAGGATCGGCGACCCGGCCGAGGTCGAGCTCCGGGCGGCCGGCGCGAACGAGGTCGTTCGGACGACCCTGACGCGCTATTACCAGCCACTGCCGTGGGTCTTCCTCGTCATCGGGGGATTCGGCTTCCTCATCGGGTTCGCCGTCCTTTTCCTGAGGCCGGAGGACCGGCGGGCGCGCATCTTCTATTGCGCGACCTTGGCCTTCGGCTCGGCGGTCATGGTCAGCGGCGACCTCTACGGCCTCCAGGGATCGGTCCTGCCGTTCTTCCCCGGGCTGCTGTTCAATTTCGCCTACCCGCTGGCCCCGGCCCTGCTGTGGCGGTTCTGCCGGACCTTCTCCGGCCGCCGGGAGAAGTCCTGGACCTATGCCTTCTGGGCGGTGCCCGTCGCCTTCGGCGCGGCCCTCAACGCGGCCTTCCTCGTCTCCGAGCTTCGCCCGTCCTTCGCCGTCTACCAGACGTCCCAGGACTGGCTTTTCGTCTTCCGGCTCTATATCGCAGCGGCCTCGATCGCCGCCGTCGTCGAGCTCGTCCGCGCCTTCCGCGCCTCCGATTCCGAGGCCGTCCGGACCCAGATCAAGTGGATGTTCTTCGGCATGTGCGCCGGCCTGGCGCCGTTCGTCTTCCTCTACCAGCTCCCCATCGCCCTGCTCGGGAACGGGCGGGAGATCCTGTCGGAGGACTTCTCCATCTGCTTCATGGTCATGGTGCCGATTACGCTGGCCGTCGGCATCCTGAGATACCGGCTGATGGACATCAACGTCGTCATCCACCGCTCCCTCGTCTATTCCTTGCTGACCGTCTTCATGGTCGGGTGTTACCTCCTTGCGGTCGAGGTCCTGCGCACGGTCTTCGTCCGGGTAGCGCGGCTTCACGAGAGCTGGATCCCGATCGGCGCCGCCGTCCTCGTCGCGGCCGCCTTCCAGCCGGCCCGCCGCAGCATCCAGCTGGCCGTGGACAAGACCTTCTTCAGGCAGCGCTACGACTATCAAAAGGCCGTCTTGAACTTCTCCGCCCGGGCCCAGAAGAGCCTCGCTCCCCGGCACCTGGCAGGCCAGTTCGCGGAGACCATCAACGCGACCCTGCCGCTCGAGAAGCTGGGGCTGGCGGTCTGCGAGCCGGCCAACGGGGGCCCGGGCTTTGTCGTGCGTGAAGGGCTGGACGCGGCGTCGGCCCTGGCTTTCCTGTCCCTGCGGAGACGGGCGGGCGAGGCCTGGGCGCGAGCGGAGGCCCTCCGGGCGACGGAGGGTCTCGACCTCTCTGAACAGGCCCTGCTCCGCACGCTGGGCTGGGAGGTCGTCGTCCCCCTGCCGATCGAGTCGGGGGTTCTGGCCGGATGCCTCGCTCTCGGACGGAAGAAGTCCGGACAGAAGTTCTCCCGGGAGGACCTCAACCTCGTCGAGACGCTGGCCGGCGAGCTGGCCATGGGGTTCCAGAGGATCCGGCTGCAGGAAGAGATCTTCGCCGAGCGGGCCTCTCGTGAGAAGGCCGACGAGCTCAACCGCATGAAGACCGAGTTCATCTCCTCCGTTTCCCACGAGCTCCGGACGCCCATGGGCTCCCTCCAGGGGCTGGCCGAGCTCCTCGGGTCCGGCCGGGTTACCGACGAGGCCCGCCGGGAGCGGCTGCTGCAGCTCATGGCCGGGGAGGCCGGCCGGCTCTCGCGCTTCGTCCACAACGTCCTCGATTTCGGGAAGATCGAGCAGGACGCCAAGCAGTACGAAATAACCGCGGCCGCCGTCCAGAAGAGC
>JBBISK010000235.1:2058-3602 GCA_037441295.1 Candidatus Aminicenantota bacterium
GTCCAGCCGGTCATCCGCGAGGTCGTCGACCTCTTTCGTTCGGGGACGCCGGTTGAGGGCCTCGACCTGCGGACCGAGCTCCCGGACGAGCCGGTCGTCCTCGAGGCCGACCAGGACGCCCTCCGCCAGGCCCTGTTGAACTTGATCGACAACGCGATCAAGTACAGCCAGGAGCGGAAGGAGGTCATCGTCCGTCTCGTCCCCGGCCAAGAGAACGTGGAGATCCAGGTCGAGAACCACGGTGTCGGCATCGAGCCCGGCGACCGCGACCGGATCTTCGAGGCCTTCTTCCGTTCCCCCCGCGGGGCGCGCCAGAACCCCAAAGGGGTCGGGCTCGGGCTGAGCATCGTCAAGCACATCATGGACGCCCACGGGGGGCGCGTCGGGTTGAGGAGCGAGCCCGGGGAGGGCACGACCTTCAGCCTCATCTTTCCTCGAAAGGGGCGGTCATGAAAAAGATCCTGATCATCGACGACGATCCTGTCATGCGCGAATCGCTGGTGGCCATGCTCGAAACCGAGGGCTATAAGGCCTCCCAGGCCGCCGACGGCAGGGAGGGCCTGGCCAAGGCCCTCGAGGGCAGCTACGACCTCATCGCCATGGACCTTGTCATGCCCCAGCTCGGCGGGCTCGAGGTCTGCCGGAAGCTGCGCGAAAAGGGCGTTCAGACCCCCATCATCATCATCACCGGGGAGAAGAAAGAGGAGATCGACAAGGTCCTCGGCCTCGAGCTCGGCGCCGATGATTACCTGGTCAAGCCGTTCGGGGCGAAGGAGTTCGTGGCCCGCGTCCACGCCGTCCTGAGGCGGGGCCAGGTCCAGCCGCCGGCCCTCGAGGAATATACGTTCGGCAGCGTTCGCATCAATTTCAAGAAGAAGACGGCGTCGCGGGCGGGCAAGGTCGTCCACCTGACGGCCAAGGAGTTCGGCCTGCTCGAGCTCCTCATCTCGAAGGAGGGCGAGGTCGTGACGCGCGAGACCATCCTCAACCAGGTCTGGGACTACGACCGCTTCCCCACGACGCGGACGATCGACACCTTCATCCACAACCTGAGGAAGAAGGTCGAGGACGACCCGGCCAACCCGGCCTACCTGATCACGGTGCCCTGGTCGGGATACAAGTTCCAGAAGTAGCGGCTCAGCCTCAGAAGCCCTGCGGGTTTGAACCGCACGGGATTGCTCTCAGAACATCCACGGCCGGTCATTGCTGCCAGCTGCCCCTGATTTCTATGGGGCGCGCTTCAGCGCGGCCAGCCGCGCCCGGGCGTCTTTGAGCTCGACGAAGCGAGGGTCGGCGTCCGCCCAGTACTTGAGGAACTTCTCGTACTCGAGGCGCGCGCCGGCCCTGTCACCCTTTTCCTCAAGGACCCGGCCGAAGCGGTAGTGGTAGAGCGGGTGGATGAGCATGCGCAGCCGGTTCTTGGGGGTGATGGTCGTTAGCCGCTCGTACTCGCCGGCGGCCTTGCCGAGGTCGCCTTTTTTCCAATAGGCCCGGGCCAGGACGTCCTTGAGCAGGGGGAGGTTGTAGGTGACCATGTTTGGCGT
>JBBISK010000236.1:0-3594 GCA_037441295.1 Candidatus Aminicenantota bacterium
TGGAAGGAGCCCTTGCCGAACAGGGCCTGCTGGACCATGTCCTCGATATGGGAGAACCGGACGTTCGGACCGAGTCTTTGCTTGAGGGCGCCGTCGGCGTCGTAGATCATGACCAGGTCGTTGAACTTCTCCCCGAACTGCATGACGTTGTTCACGATCTTGAGCGACCCCTGGATCTCCACCACCCGGGCCCGGAGCGACTCGTCCAGGTTCCGGTAGAGGTTCTTTGAAAGCAAGTAGTAGGCGACGGCCCCGAAGACGATAAGCAGGACGGCGATCGCCACCAGGTACCAGACGGTGAGGCGGAATTTGATGCTCTTGAATAGGCTCATGACGCACGCAGGCGGTAACCCGCTCCTCTCAAGGTCTGGATCAGGCTGCCCTGCCCGTCCGTGTCGATCTTCCGGCGGATGCGCCGGATGTAGACGTCGATGATATTCGACAGGCCGTCGAACTCGTAGTCCCAGACGTTCTCGGCGAGCATGGTCCGGGTGACCACGGCGTTCGGCCGGCGCATGAAGAACTCGAGGATGGCGTACTCCTTGGCCGTTAGCTCGACCGGGCGGTCGCCCCGCCGGACCTCGCGGCTCAGGGTGTCGAGCGACAGGTCCCCGACCTCCAGCCTCTGGCTCCTGGGCAGGCCCTCGCGTCGGAGGAGCGCGCGCAACCTCGCCAGGAGCTCGGAGAAGGCAAAGGGCTTGACCAGGTAATCGTCGGCGCCGGAGTCAAGCCCGTTGACCTTGTCCTCGACGCTGTCCTTGGCCGTCAGCATGAGGACCGGCGTGTTGACGCGCTTCGCGCGGAGCTCGCGGCAGACGGTCACGCCGTCCTTCTTGGGGAGCATGATGTCCAGGATGATGACGTCGAACGGAGTCGTCTCCGCCATGTACTGCCCATCCTCCCCGTCGTAGGAATTGTCGACGGTGTAACCCTCCTCGAGAAGCCCTCTCTTGACGATGCTCGCCAGGCGACGGGAGTCTTCGACGACCAGGATCCGCATGCTCCTCTCCTGCCGACAGGCGCTGTCGTTTTGCCGGCCGGCTTCCTGAAATGAACATCTTATGTCAGTGGGAGCGCCTTTTCAAGCTGGAAATTAATCTCACGTTAATCTGTCGTTCACCGCAGGTTCATTTCCGGGTGATACGTTGGTCCCGTGAGCGGCATTCGGACCATTCTATGCCGGGGAGCTCACGGACTCATATTTTCTGGAGGAGCTGAATGTCAGCAGTCTTGACGGACCAGAACTCGCTCATGGAGAAGATCATGAAGGAGTACGGCCCCCTCATCCGGGGCGCCGTCCATAAGGCCATGGGCGGGATGCCATGCGTCGACGACATCATGTCCGAGGTCCACTTCGCCATCTTCCTGACCCTGCGCAAGGTGGGCGACGGCTGGCGGCCGCCGAAGTCGTTCATCTACGCCATCATCCGGAACAAGGTCAACGATTTCCTGCGCCAGAAATACCGCGACGCGCACGGCCTGGAGGAGATCAAGAGGCGGCAGGTCGAGCAAGCGTCCGAGCGGGAAGAGGCCATGACCCGCGTCCACACCCTCACCCACCGCGAGTTCAAGGTCTTCCGGCTGCTGGGGCTGGGCCTGACGAACGAGGAGATCGCGGAGAGCCTGTTCATCTCCCCGCTGACCGTTCGGAGCCACCTGAAGAAGATCCACGCCAAGTGCGGCGTCAAGGAGCGGGTCAGGCTGGCTCTAACCGCCTACCAGGCCTGCTACCAGGAGCTCTCCGGGAGCGCCGAGGAACGCGAGGTCCGGCCGAGCCATGACCTTGGCGATTATCGGCGTCCGGAGATGCATGCAACGCTGCCCGCGGGCTTCCGCGCCGGCCTCATGCCTTCTTGAACCTCAGGTTGACCTTCGGCGGCAGGCCGAGAGTGATGGATGCGATGTCGGAGGTCATCCCCGCGATGGCGATCTTGCCGTGGAGGGCCGAGGTCGTCTGGAGCACCTTGACCGGATTTCCCGTCCCGTAATAAGATGACCGCGGTGCCGAAAACAGGGGAGGGAGAAATCATGGCCAAGATCCAAGCCTACTGCGGCCTCGATTGCGGAGAGTGCGAGGCCTACATCGCCACCCAGAAGAACGACCGCGCCGGGCTCGAGGCGACGGCGAAGAAGTGGGCCCAGCAATTCGGCGGCAAACCCGTCGCCGCGGACGCCTGCATCTGCGACGGCTGCCCGACGGGAAAGAGGATGAGCACGGCCCACGCCGAGACGTGCGCCATCAGGGTCTGCGCCTCAGGCCGGGGCGTCGTGAGCTGCGCCCACTGCGGGGACTACGGCTGCGCGACGCTCCAGCAATTCTTCGCCTTCGCCCCCGTCCTCAAGGAGAAGCTGGAGGCGATCCGGAAGGAGATCGGCAGGTAGGCCGAAAGGGGGGGCGCCACGATGTCCGCGAAGGTCAAAGAGGTCCGGGCCAGGGTCGTCAGCGTCAAGGGCGTCTGCGAGCTCGGACACAAGCCGGGGGACACGGTCGTGTTCACCCAGAGAGGCGTTGACGGCGCCATCTGCATCCACGCCCTGTACAGCATGCTGCCCAAGGTCTTCGCCATGATGTTCGAGGCTAGCTTTCCCTGGGCCAAGGACCCGGACGTCCTGACGCATCCCTGCCCCGACGCCGTCAACCCGGTCGTCTTCGAGCTGACCCGGATCTACGAAGACTGAGGCCGGCCGCGGCCGGGGGACGCTCGGGACGGAAAACAGGAGGCATAACGGGGACATGTGCCGAGTCTCGCGACTCGGTACGTGTCCCCCTGACATATCAAAGGAGGAAGACGATGAGCATCACGCCCGGCCATATGGTCAGCGACTTTGGCCGCAACTTGTTGAAAAAGAATCGGATGTTGTCTATCCCGGCCGCCGCTCTCGCCCTCGTCGTGGTGGCGGCCTTGGTTCCGCTCCGCGCGGCGGACCGGCCCGGCGCCTCGGAAGGCTGCACGGTTATCGGCGTCGGCCGGCTGGCCTCGGCCGACGGCTCGGTCATGACCTCGCATACCGACTGCTGCAGCGAGTGCCGCATCCAAGTCATCCCAGGCCGGACGTTCCCGAAGGGCGCGAAAGCCCCGGTCCACTGGGGCATGGTCTATTTCGGCGCGGCCGACGACCGCCGGGCCCTGCCTCTCGGCGACTTCGGCAAAGTCATCGGCGAGATCCCGCAGGTCGAGCGGACCTTCACGTATTTACACACGGGCTACTCGCAGATGAACGAGCGCCAGCTGGCCATCGGCGAGAGCACGTGCTCGGAGCGGGCCGAGCTCGACGTCCCTTACATCGAAGGGCTGACGCGCCAGATCATGACCGTCGAGCAGGCCCAGGTCTTCGCCCTCGAGCGGTGCTCAACGGCCCGCGAGGCCGTCCGGCTGATCGCCGGCCTCGTCGAGAAGTACGGCTTCCTGCCGTCGTGCGGCGGGTCCGAGGCGCTCTGCATCGCCGACCCGAAAGAGCTCTGGGAAATGGAGATATGCGCCGTGGGCCCGGATTGGACGCCGGAGAGCGGCAAACCCGGCGCCATCTGGGCCGCGCGCCGCGTCCCGGACGACCACGTCGTCGTCATCGCCAACTACTTCCGGATCCGCGAGG
>JBBISK010000237.1:0-3570 GCA_037441295.1 Candidatus Aminicenantota bacterium
CTCGGGCTTCCGCGCAAAGACGATCTCGTCCAGGGTCGGCTCGAAGGCGCCGGTGACGGCCGAGACGTTCCCGTTGACGTCGGTCCGGAAGGTCAGTTTTCCATCCTGGAACGTCGGGTCGTCGGATTTCAAGCCGTTGAAGGTCTCGTAATGCCAGTGCTCGAGCGGCGTCGCGATGGCGTTGTAAGTGAAGACGAGCTGAGTCCCCTTGAGCTCGACCTTGAGGGCGCCATACCCGGGATGCCAGTAATCGCCGGCGTATTCCGCGAGCTTGTGGGCGGGCGTCGTGCCCGGCCGGCGGCGGGTCCCCTTCTTCTGCTCGGCCGCCTTCTGCGCTGCGCGGCCTTCGGCCAGCCGTTTGGCCGCGTCGCCCATCCAGTCCACCGCCTCAAGTCCGAGGATGCGGTCGGCGGCCGTTTCGGCGACGAGGTCCGGAAACGGCGTCCCGTTCTTGTTCGTCAGGACGACGAAGCCGAGCCCGTCGTTCGGGAAGAGGCAGACCAGGGCCGAGAAGCCGTCGATGTTGCCGCCGTGCTCGACGCGCCGGTGCCCGCGGTAGGTGTCGATGAACCAGCCGAGTCCGTAATCGGACGGCGAGATGTCGGCCCGCGTCGAGGTCCCGCCCGTCGGCATGTATGCCGAGTGCATGTCGTCGAGGGTGGCGGCGTTGATGACCAGGCGGTCCTTGTATTTCCCGCTGTTGATATGGACCGTGACCCAGTGGGCCATCTCGCTGACGCTCGAGTTGATGGCCCCGGCCGGCCCGATGTTGGTGATGTTGCGGAAGGGGATCTTGACGACCTTGCCGTCGCGCTCGTCGTAGGGCTGGGCGAAATCGGCGTCCTTCTGGGATTCGGCAACCGAGAAGTTGCTCCGGGTCATCTCGAGGGGACTGAAGACGAGCGAGCGGACGGAGTCCTCCCAGGGCTTCCCGGTCAGGACCTCGACGAGATAGCCGGCGGTGAGGAACATGAGGTTGTTGTACTGCCAGCGCTCGCGGAGGTCGGCCGAGGGCGGCAGGAAGGCCAGGCTGCGGACGAGCTGCTCCCGGGTCGCGGTGTAGTTGTTGTACCAGACGAGGTCGTGGCGCGGCAGGCCCGAGCGGTGGGTGACGAGGTCGCGGGGCGTCAGCCGCTCGCCGGCCTGGGCGTCGTAGAGCCGGAACCAGGGGATGTAGTTCCGGAGGGGTTTGTCCCACTCGACCTTGCCCTGGTCGACGAGCGTGCCAAGGGCGAAGGTCGTGAAGGCCTTGGTCGAGGAGCCGATGGCCATCAACGTGTCCGCGGTCATGGGGAGCTTCTTCTCGAGGTCCCGCAAACCGAAGCCCTTGGCGTAGATGACCTCGGTGTCCTTGACGACGGCGACGGCGGCCCCGGGGACGTTGATCTGGGCGAGGCCCTTGGTCACGACATCGTCGAACCCCTCGAGGGCCTTCTTGGCCTTGGCCACGGGGTCGGCGCCGCGGGCGAGCTCGAAGGGGAACTTCTGCCCGCCCTGGCTGAAGTCGCCGGAGATCTTGGCCCCGTCGGGACTGAAGGCCCCGGCGAAAGCGGGGTTCCCCGGGATGCCGGGGATGGCGAAGGAGACCTTCATCCCGTCGGAGGCGATGCTCGCCAGGGGCATGTGCTTGATGTTCTGGAGGGGGATGGTGATGTCCCCCGTCCAGGCGCCGTCGGGCTTCTTGGCGAAATCGAGGGCGATCTCGAGCTTGGCCGTGGGCAGGGCGATGGCCCCGTCCCAGTGGCCGGCGAGGTCGGCCAGCGCGGCCTGGAGGAAGGGAACGCAGGAGGCCGCGACGAAGAGGAAGGTGAGGAATCGCGCTCTCTGGCTGTTTCGTTTCATCGATCGCTCCTTAAATGGGGAATGGGGGGATGAAGCCTGATAAGAGTTCAGGTCACGGAAGTGCGCCATGTTGCAAGCTAATTTACCACATTGAAAACGCGGCCCGCAAGCGGGTGAGACTCTCTCGGCTATTGAAATCCCGGACTATTTTTCCCATAATACGGCCTTGAGACGAACCATGTCCCTGTCGCCGGTCCGTGCCTTGCCTATGATCTCCGCCGAAGGAGCTCCCTTCGTTGGCTGAGTTCCTGGAGTTCCGCGGCGTCTCCAAGCGCTTCGGGACCATCCAGGCGGTCTCCGACGTTTCACTCGAGATCAAGAAGGGAGAGTTCTTCTCCCTGCTCGGGCCGAGCGGCTGCGGCAAGACGACCATGCTCCGCATCGCCGCCGGCTTCGAGGAGCCCGACGCGGGTCGCGTCTTCCTCGACGGCCGGGACATCACCGACCTCGCGCCGAACAAGCGCAAGGTCAACACCATCTTCCAGAGCTACGCCCTCTTCCCCCATCTGAGCGTCCGGGACAACATCGCCTTCGGCCTGGCCCTCGCCAAGCGCCCAAGAAAGGAGATCGAAGCCGAGGTCGAGAAGATGCTCCGCCTCATCCAGATGACGGACCAGGCCGCGAAGAAGCCCGACCTTCTGTCCGGCGGGCAGAAGCAGCGGGTGGCCGTCGCCCGGGCCCTCGTCAACAAGCCCGACGTCCTGCTCCTCGACGAGCCCCTGGCCGCCCTGGACCTCAAGCTCCGCCAGAAGATGCTCATCGAGCTCGACCTCATCCACGACGAGGTCGGCATCACCTTCCTCTACGTCACCCACGACCAGGCCGAGGCCATGAGCCTGAGCGACCGCATCGCCGTCATGGACGGCGGACGGATCGAGCAGGTCGGGACCCCGGCGGAGATCTACGAGTCGCCCCGGACGAGCTTCGTCGCGGCCTTCATCGGCGACACGAATTTCCTCGAGGGCCGGGTCCTCGACTGCCCGGACCAGGAATACTGCCGGCTGGCCATCGCCGGCCTGCCGGAGGTCCTCTCCTTCAACGACAAGGGGCTCCGGGCGGGACAGCCCATCTACCTGAGCATCCGGCCGGAAAAGGTCCATATCTCGCACGAGCGGCCCGAAGAGAAGCCGCGGCGGAACTACGTCCCGGCCGTCGTCGAGGACATGATCTATCTCGGCTCGACGACCAAGTACTGGGTCCGGGCGCAGGGCTACCGGATCCAGGTCCTCCGGCCGCACTCGCGGTATTTCCTCGACGAGACGCCCCTCCGCTGGAAGGACGACGTCTGGATCTGGTGGCACGCCGACGACGGCTTCATGCTCGACCACTTCCGGAAAGCGGACGAGGGGCTGCTGGCCGTTCCGCCCCAGAAGGTCGGCGAGCCCATCAACGGGACATAAAACGACCCCGTCTTGAGCTAAAATGAGGCAAAATCAACGCCGGCGGCTCCGGGAGTGGCTGGTCTCGCTTCCCACGCTCTTCTGGCTCTCCCTCTTCCTCGTCATCCCGACCGTCCTCGTCTTCGCCATCGCCTTCCGGCCGGCCAACCCCTACGGCGGCATCGGCCCGGGCTGGACGCTCGAGACCGTCCGCGGCCTCCTCGACGCCGGCTACCTCGCCATCGCCTGGCGCACCGTCTGGATCAGCCTCCTGACGACGGCCATCTGCCTCCTCCTGGCCGTCCCGACGGGATACTCCATCGCCCGCGCACCGGAGAAATGGCGGAAC
>JBBISK010000238.1:0-1712 GCA_037441295.1 Candidatus Aminicenantota bacterium
GGGCCGGCCCGGCGGCCGCGCCGCCGCCCGCCTCGGGCGCCGCCGCGGTCCCGACCGCCGGCGCCGTCCCCCGCATCCGCAAGGGCAGGTCCCGCTCGTCGAGCCAGCCGCCCTCGGACATGACCATGGCCTCGTAGACGACGTTCTCGAGCTCGCGGACGTTGCCCGGCCAGGGGTAGGCGGCGAGCCGCGTCAGCGCGGCCGGGGCGACCCCCTTGACGTCCTTTGCGAGCTCCGGGGCGAATTTCCTGACGAAGTGCTCGACGAGGAGCGGCACGTCCTCCGGCCGCTCCCGGAGCGGCGGCAGCTCGATCGACAGCACGGCCAGCCGGAAGTAGAGGTCCTCCCGGAAGCCGCCCCGCCGGACCTCGGCCTCGAGGTCCTTGTTCGTGGCCGCGACGACCCGGACGTCGACCGGGATGATCCTCGTCCCGCCGACCTTGGTGATCTCCCGCTCGCCCAGGGCCCGGAGGAGCTTGACCTGGGCGTCCTGAGATAGCTCGCCGACCTCGTCGAGGAAGAGCGTCCCGTTCTGGGCCAGCTCGAACGTCCCCGTCTTCTCCGTCCGGGCGTCGGTGAAGGCGCCCTTGACGTGGCCGAAGAACTCGCTCTCGATGAGGTCCCGGGGGATGGCGCCGCAGTTGACGACGACGAACGGGCCTTCCCGCCGCGGGCTGGCGAAGTGGATGGCCCGGGCCACGAGCTCCTTGCCCGTGCCGCTCTCGCCGGTGATGAGGACCGTCCCGTCGACCCGGGCCATCTTCTCCATGAGCTGGAAGACGGAGTTCATGCGGCCGCTGGTGCCGACGATGTTCGAGAAGCGGTAGCGGGAGTGGAGCTCGGAGCGGAGCGTCTCGACCTCCGAGCGCAGCCGCTGGACCTCGAGGAGCCGCGAGACGATGAGGAGCATCTCCTCGTTGTCGACGGGCTTCTCGAGGTAGGCGTAGGCTCCGAGCTTCGTCGCCTCGACCGCGCTGCGGATCGTGCCGTAGGCGGTGATGATGATGACGCCCGCCCCCGGCCGCGCCTCCTTGAGCCGGGCCAGGACATCGAGCCCGGTCATGTCCGGCAGGCGCATGTCGAGGAGGACGACGTCGGGCCCGAAGGCGCGGGCTGCCTCGACCCCGGCCGCCCCGGACTCGGCCGTCCCCACTTCGTAGCCGTGCTCGCGGAGGAGGAGGGAGAAGACGTCGCGGATGTTCCGCTCGTCGTCGACGATGAGGATCCTGGGTTCCATGGGCGCGCTCCGTCCCTCATCCCGCCGGCAGAGTGACGAGGACCGTCGTCCCCTCGCCGGGCTTGCTCCGGACCTCGATCTCCCCGCCGTGCGATTTGACGATGCTGTAGCAGATCGAGAGGCCGAGCCCGGTCCCGCCCTTCTTGGTCGTGAAGAACGGGTCGAAGATCCTGTCCATGTTTTCTTCTGGGATGCCGAGGCCGGTGTCGGAGATGCGGACAAGGACCCTGCCCCCGCCCGGCCCTCCGAGGATGCCAACACCCTGGGCCGGCGGCGCTACACCACATCGAAGCTCTGTAACGTCTACTTCACCTACGAGCTAGCGCGCCGGCTTGAGAGCCAAGGGCTGAGCACCGAACAGAAGCCGGTGACCGTGAACGCGTTCAATCCGGGGATGATGCCGGGGACCGGCCTGGCGCGCGACTACAACCCCGTCATGCGGCTGGCCTGGAACCATGTCCTGCCGGTCATTCGC
>JBBISK010000238.1:1722-3549 GCA_037441295.1 Candidatus Aminicenantota bacterium
CAGGCGCGTGGTCACCGTGAGGGTGCCGCTGCCCTCCATGGCCTGGATGGCGTTAAGCAGGATGTTGAGGAAGAGCTGCTTGACCTGCGAGCGGTCGCCGTTGAGGACGACGGGCCCGGGCGGGAGCTTGGTCCCGACCTCGACTGCGGCCGAGCGGGCCTGGAAGGAGAGGAGCGACAGGCTCTCCTCAAGCGTCACGAGGAGGTCGTACTGCTCCTTCTTGATCTCCGACGGCCGGGAGAAGGAGAGGAGCGCGGCCAGGATCTCGTCGATGCGGTCGGTCTCCTGGAGGGCGACGCCGAGGAGCTTCCTCTCCTTCTCCTGCCCGCACTTCTCGGCCAGGTACTGGAGGGAGGACTTAATGGCCGTGAGCGGGTTCCGGATCTCGTGGGCGGCGCCGGCGGCGAGCTCGCCGATCGTCGCCAGCCGGTCGGCCCGCATCATCCGGCGCAGGCGCTCCCGCTGCTCCTTGTAGAGGAGGGCGTTCTCGAGGGCGATGCCGGCCTGGGGGGTCAGGGACTCGATGAAGCCGAGCTCGTGCTTCGTGAACCTCTCCCCGCTCCTCTTCGGGCCGGCGCAGAGGATGCCGATGAGCCGATTCATGGAGAGGAGCGGGTAGCAGAGCTCGAAGCCGAAGGCGCGGAAGACGTCCTTCTCCCGCTCCTCGAGATAGTCGAAGACTCCGGGCTGATCCCGGACGTCGAGGAAGGCCTTGTTGACCTTGAGCCACCGGGCCAGGCGGTCGTGGGGCGAGAAGGTGACGTGCCCGAGCAGGCCGTCGTCGAGGCCCATGGAGGCGGAGAGGCGGAACTGGGCGAGGTCGCCGTCGTAAACGAAGAAGGCCAGCCGGTCGACGGGGACGGACTCCTTGACCGTACCGAGGAAGTTGAGGGCGACCTGGTCGTAGTCCTCGATGAGGTTGAGGCTCTCGGCGAACTCCCTGAAGATGAGGCGCGTCTCACCCTCGGCGACCTTGCCGCGCGGCGCGGCAGTCTTGGATGGACGGAAGAGCGCGCTCATGGTTTCGGGCCTGGCCTCTGTAAACGGGGATGCTTCGGGGAACAGGATACAGCAATCGAGGGGATTTGTAAAAGGCGCGGGATGGGAAATTCGGGTAACGAATTGCCCATATTTGGGTAACCCGGGTAACGCCTGACCCCGTCTTTTGCCATATGCCCGCCCTCGGCACGACTTCGAAAGACCATACTGCAATATTCGGGCCGAGTTTTGTTAAGAGGGACAGTCCCCCCGGGAGGGAGTTGTCCCCTTTAATGCGTGTCAACTAAATTTACAGGCGGCCGGCGGTTGGCACCGGACTTGCAGAAACGGGGGTTGACACCAGTGGAGGAATGCCCATGAAGATCCTGAAAATAATCGCCATCACCGTCACCGTCCTCGTCATGGCCCGGATGCTCCTGGCCCAGACCGCGCCCCAGGAGTCCCAGAGCATGAAGCTCCTGCAGCTCAAGAGCGCCCATCTCCAGCTCTTGCAGAACAGGGCCGACTACGAACGGGCCGTGAGCCTCAAGAAGGACGGGCTCGTTTCCGAGGCGGACTTCTCCAAGACAGAGACGCTCTACCTCCAGGCGGGGGTGGCCTATCAGCAGGCCCTCATCAATTTCATGGGCAGCGAGGCCAGGATCTCGGTGGCGCGCGCCGTCAAGTTCCAGGACCGGAGCGGCAAGAAGTTCGTCACGGTCGGGCTGCGCTACGCCTCCAAAGAGCTCAAGGAGCTGGCCAACCTCAAGATCAGCGCCGAGGACCTTTTCCCGCTCGACTTCATGAAGGAGCTCAAGGACGTCTACGTCTCGCTCCTCTCGGAGGGCA
>JBBISK010000239.1:0-2048 GCA_037441295.1 Candidatus Aminicenantota bacterium
CTGGTTCATCAGCCGGGAACGATATGGGACTACAGCTACTCCATCGACCTGCTGGCGCGGCTCGTGGAGGTGGTTTCCGGCGAATCCATCGATCGGTATTTCGACGAGCACATCTTCAAGCCCCTGGGCATGACCCACACGCTGTTCCAGGACGACCACACCCAGGTCATCCCCAAGCGCGCGACCGGCTATGAACCGGGGGAAACCGGCGTCGGCTACAAGCTCGACATGAGCAACTGGGACGAGACGGGCGACGGCAACGTTTACACCTCGGTCGAGGACCTTTACCTCTGGGACCAGGCCTTCTACTCGAACGCGCTCGGCAAGGACGTCATGGACATGCTCCACACGACGGGGACCCTGTCGAGCGGCAAGAAGATCGACTACGCCTTCGGCCTGGTCGTGACGGACTACAAGGGTCTTAAGGTCGTCGAGCACGGCGGCTCCTGGGCCGGGTTCCGGGCGGCCATCGTCCGCTTCCCGGAGGAGCGCTTCTCGGTCATCTGTCTCGCCAACATTGGGACGATGGACCCATCCGGGCTGGCCTTCAAGGTCGCCGATATCTACCTCGCCGGGAAGCTCAAGGAGCCCGAGAAGAAGGAGACGAAGAAGGCGGAGGCCATCGCCGTTCCGGAAAAGGACCTGGCGTTGCTCGTCGGGAACTACCAGGAGCCGAGGTTCGGCCAGTGGTTCGAGGTCGTGCTCAAGGAAGGGAAGCTCGCCGCCCGGCGGGGGACGATGACCTTCCTCCTCGTGCCGGTCGCGCCGATGACGTTCGAGCTCCGGGCGCCGGCGACGACGCTCAGGCTCGAGTTCGAAGCGGCCGCGGCGGGGCAGCCGGGGAAAGTGCGGGTGGTATACCCGGGACGCGAGGATGCCGACACCTATGTCAAGGCCGCTCCCCTCTCCCCTCTCGCGGCGGCGCACCTGGCCGAATACGCGGGGACGTATGTCAGCCCCGAGCTCCTCGACGCCAGGTACGAGGTCGCGGTCGAGAAGGGGGCGCTCGTCCTCAGGACGAGGACGGTCCCGAAGGCGGCGCTCAAGGCCATGGCCCCCGATAAGTTCAGGGAATCGGAGTTCGGCGCCACGATCGAGTTCGTCCGCGTGAAGGGCGGCAAGGTCACGGGCTTCAAGCTCGGCGTCGGCCGCGCCGCCGGCATCGAGTTTGTCAGAAAATGAAGTTGAAGATGGGGTCAGGTCTACTTTCTATTAGTAAAACTGATAAAAAGTAGACCTGACCCCATCTTAAGAAAAAAGCGGGTTAGTCCCGTGCCAAGGAGTTGACATGGCTAAGATCACGATGCTCGGGACGGGACTCATCGGATCCTTCTATACCCGGACCCTCCAGGGGATGCGGGCACGGGACAAGGTCGTCAACGTCTTCTCGCGCTCTCCGGAGCGGGCCCGCGATTTCGCCAAGGAGCACCGCATCCCGCGCTGGACGCCCGACCTCAAGGACGCCGTCCTCGACTCCGACTCGGACGTGGTCGTCGTCGGCGTGCCGAACAACGTCCACCGCGAAGCCGTCCTCCTCGCCGCCAAGGCCGGCAAGGCCGTCCTCTGCACCAAGCCCCTCGGCCGGACCGCCGCCGAGGCCCTCGAAATGCTCCGAGCCGTGGAGAGGGCCGGCGTCTTCGCCGGCTACCTCGAGGACCTCGTCTTCACGCCGAAGACGCTCAAGGCCCTCTCCTCCGTCCGCAACGGCGCCCTGGGCCGCGTCCTCTGGGCCCGCTCGCGCGAGACCCACCCCGGGCCGCACAGCGCCTGGTTCTGGGACGCCGAGCAGTCGGGGGGCGGCGCGGTCGTCGACATGGGCTGCCATTGCATCGAGATTGGCCGGAACTTCATCGGCAAGGACATCCGCCCGGTCGAGGCCTTCTGCTGGGGCGCAACCCAGGTCCACCCGATCGAGGCCGAGGACCACGCCATCGGGCTCGTCAAGTACGCCAACGGCGCCATCGGCCAGTTCGAGGTCAGTTGGACCTTCCGCGGCGGCATGGACCTCCGCGACGAGGTCTCGGGCACCGAGGGCACGATCTGGCTAG
>JBBISK010000239.1:2058-3397 GCA_037441295.1 Candidatus Aminicenantota bacterium
CTTCCTCCGCACCGGCTTCGAGATGTTCACGGCCGCGGGCGAGGGCGGCTACGTCGCGGAGAAAGCCGACGCCCAGAAGGGCTGGCTCTTCCCGGTCGGCGACGAGGTCCACGCGCTCGGCTACGTCCACATGTTCGCCGACATGCTCGACGCGCTGGACAAGAAGCGCGCCCCGGCCGAGACCTTCTACGACGGCTACGTCGTCAACGCCGTCATGGACGCCTGCTACCGGTCGATGAAGTCGGGGCGGTGGGAGCCGGTCGAACTCGAGGTCTGGCGGGGCAAGGAGGAGGTCGAGCCCGTGGGGATGATCGCGAACGGGGCGGCAGCGGCAAGCCCGGGCCTCGTCCTCATCAAAAAGGAGAAAATGCCCGACGGCCGGACGAAGAGCATCTTCAAGGACAAGGCGACGGGCAAGGTCGTCCAGAAGATCGATTGAGGGTCAATGACTGAAGCAGAGCTCAAAGAAAAGAACGGCGAGCACCCGTTCGGCCATGCCGGGCAGCTGATCTCTTTCGCGGCGTTCATGGCCGTCTGGGTCGCGGATTCCTATTTCGGGCGTTGGTCGACGTTCCTGGCGCAGCGGGTGCCGCTAGCCGCGCGCCTGGCCCTCCTCGGCCTGGCCCTTTTCGCCACGGTGTCGCTCATCCGGTCGGCGGCCGCTGTCCACCATCTCGAAGGCGCGCCGGACCACGTAGTGACGATTGGGCCCTTTCGACACGTCCGCCACCCTATCTATCTCGGCGTCATGCTCGTTTATCTCGGCATGGGCCTGGCGACGGCGTCGCTCTTGTCCATGGGCGTGCTCGCCGGTATCTTCTTCTATTACAACTACATCGCGGGTTATGAGGAAAGACTCCTCGCGGCCCGGTTCGGCGATGCGTATGGAGAATACAAGGCCAAGACGGGAAAGTGGGTGCCGAGGGTCCGCGGGACAAAAGCGCGATGACCTCTGACAAACCACATGGCTCCCGAAAACGTACATCATGACGGACGAATTCTTAATAGGGACAGCCCCTCTGGGGGCAGCCCCCCTTAACAATTGACAGGAGAAGCGCATGACAGCACCGCCGACAGCCGCCTCAACGTCTTCAACGCCCCAGGCCATCACGGTAGACGCCTTGCGCAAGACCTACGGCCCGCTCACGGCCGTGGACGGCGTCGGGTTCGAGGTCCGCGCCGGCGAGATCTTCGGCATGGTGGGTCCGAACGGCGCCGGCAAGACGACGACCATCGAGTGCCTCGAGGGCATGCGCGCCCCCGACTCCGGCGACCTCCGCATCCTCGGCCTCGACCCGCGCCGCGACGGCTACGCCCTCCGCGAACGGATCGGCGTCCA
>JBBISK010000240.1:0-3293 GCA_037441295.1 Candidatus Aminicenantota bacterium
CAAAATCGAGATCAACCCCGGCTTCCGCCGCGCCCTCGACATCCTGGAGGGCACGGACCGGCACGTCTTCATCACCGGCAAGGCCGGGACCGGGAAATCGACGCTCCTCGAGCTCTGGCGCGGACAAACCCTCAAGCGCGTCGCCGTCCTGGCCCCGACCGGCGTCGCCGCCCTCAACGTCCGCGGCCAGACCGTCCACTCGTTCTTCGGCTTCAAGCCCGACGTGACGCCCGACGCCGTCCGCAAGCTCCCCAAGCCGCGCCGCCCTCTACCGCAACCTCGACACGGTCGTCATCGACGAGGTCTCCATGGTTCGGGCCGACCTCCTCGACTGCGTCGAGAAGTTCCTGCGACTCAACGGCCCGCGCCCCAAGAAGTGGTTCGGCGGCCTGCAGATGGTGTTCATCGGCGACCTCTACCAGCTGCCGCCCGTCGTTACGGGCCGCGAGCGCGGGCTCTTCGCCCCGGACCCGCCCTCGATCCGCCGCGGCCGCCGCCCGGCCCCCGCCCTCTCTTCGCCCGACGGCGGCCTGGCCGGCCTCTCAGCCGCCCGCTACGAGTCGCCGTACTTTTTCTCCGCCCGCATTTTCGGCGAGCCGACCTTCGACATGGAGTTCGTCGAGCTCGAGAAAGTTTATCGCCAGACCGACGCGGCCTTCATCGGCCTCCTCAACGCCATCCGCAACCGCTCCGTCGACGACTCGCAGGTCGCGCTCCTCAACAGCCGCCTCCGCCCTTCCTTCGCCCCGCCCGAAGGCGAGCTCTACATCACGCTCACCAGCACGAACGACCTCGCCGCCGAGCGCAACCGCGAGAAGCTGGCATCGCTCCCCGGCCCCGGCCGCCGCTACGAGGGGCTGGTCGAGGGCGAGTTCGACCGCTCTTCCTACCCGACCGACGAGGCCCTCGAGCTCAAGCCGGGCGCCCAGGTCATGCTCCTCACGAACGACCGCCGGGGACGCTTCGTCAACGGCACGATCGGCCGGGTCGCCGCCATCAGGCCGGTGCGCGGCGGCGACGACGTCGTCAGCGTGGACCTCCCGGACGGCGGGCGCGTCGACCTCTCGCCGAACACCTGGGAGCTCTACCGCTTCCGCTACGAGGCCGAGCGCGACCGCATCGAGTCGGAGGCCGTGGGGGCCTTCACCCAGTACCCGCTGCGCCTGGCCTGGGCCGTGACCATCCACAAGAGCCAGGGCAAGACCTTCGACCGCGTCGTCGTCGACATCGGGCGCGGCGCCTTCGCCCACGGCCAGGTCTACGTCGCCCTCAGCCGCTGCACGAGCTTCGAGGGCCTCGTCCTCAGGCGGCCGATCGAGAAGAAGCACATCTGGATGGACTGGCGCATCGTCCGCTTCCTGACCCGCTTCCAGTACCGCAAGGCCGAGGCGGCGCTCCCCGCGGCCGACAGGCGCGCCCTCCTCCTCGAGGCCATCCGCGACGGCCGCGAGCTCGAGATCGTCTACCTCAAGCCCGACGACACGAAGTCGCGGCGCCGCATCCGGCCCGAGGCCGTCGAGACGATGGAGTACCACGGCCGGACGTTCGATGGGGTCCGCGCCTACTGCCACAAGCGCGGCGAGCGCCGCACCTTCCGCCTCGACAGGATCCTCGAGATCGCCGAGGGGTGACGGCTACTCTATGCGGCCGCTTGACTTGGCTCGCACTTTTATATATCGTATATACACGCAATACATGGGAGCGCTGTCATGACCGACCAGATGATGATCCGCATCGAGGCCGACCTCAAAGACCGGCTGGGCCGCCTGGCCCGGGCCGAGGGGAAGACGACCAGCCAGATGGTCAGGGAGCTTATTCGGGGCTACGTCAGGGAGCGCGACATCGCCGCCTACATCGATGATCTTTGGCAGCGCGCCGGCGCCAAGTTCCGGGCTCGCGGGGTCCGCCCCGCCGACGTCCGCAAAGCCATCTCCGAGACGAGAAAAAGCCGCGGATGAAGGCCGTCATCGATACCAACGTCTTCGTCTCCTCATTCTTCGGGGGGCATCCGCGGAAGGTCATCGACCTCTGGAAAACCGGCGAGATCACCTTGTGCCTGTCCGCGGCGATCGTCGACGAGTACGTCGCCGTCCTCCGGCGCCTCGGCCTCGAGGGCGAGGATGAGCTGGGCGAGCTGCTCGACCTTTTCGCGCGCGGCGTGAACGTCCTCTTTGCCGCGCATCCCCCCGACCTCCGGGTCGTCCATGCCGACCCCGACGACGACAAGTTCATCGCCTGCGCGGTGGCCCTCAAAGCCGACGCGATCGTCACGGGCGATCGAGCCTTAAGGGATATCGGCGGCTACATGGGGATCCGCATCCTCAGCCCCGGGGAATTCCTAAAGAAATAACGTTCGAAGCTTGCCGAGCACTTCCTCAACCGCGAGCGGCGGGAGCGGGCAGATCAGCTCGGCCTTCCGGGCGCGCCAGTCGAGGCTCTTGACCTGGTCGGAGAGGACCGCCCCGGCGATGGGCAAGCCGGGCGGGATCGCCACCTCGAACGGATAGCGCTTGACCTGGGTTGTTACGGGGCACAAGACGGCCAGGCCGACCTTGGCATTGTAGGCCCGCGGCGACAGGACGACCGCGGGGCGGCGTCCGGCCTGCTCGTGCCCCGCCTGCGGGTTCAGCGTGATCCAGACGATATCGCCCCGGGCCGGGACATAAGCGGACCCTCTCACCACGGCTCCTCGCCTTCCGGCCCGCCCGTGTCCCACTCGGACGGCTTGTTGTCGTCCGTCACGCCCGCGAGCAGGGCCTCCAGCGTCCAGGAGGATTCGCGCTCGGGCACGATCAGGATGGCGCCTTCTTCGATCATCATTTGAACAGACGAATCCCGGTCGATCCCGATCTCAGAGGCGAAAGACTTCGGGATGCGCACACCCAGGCTGTTGCCCCACTTTTGCACTCGCGTTTTCATTTCGGCTCCGTCAGATCACGAGCGTATATACAATGAATATACAGTGGCAGATGGCGCATGTCAACCGGAAATTCGGGGAAGAAATTCGGGGACACAATACTCATTTTCCAATTTGCTTAAGTGGTCGTTTCCGGGGCCAAAACGAGCGACTTAAGGCCGTTAGAGGGCCACGTTTCCAGCTTATCCTTTGTTCATTCAGTTAAATCCTGAGGCCCGACCCCAGAGGCAAATCGATTCGAAGGGGGATTCGGAAGAGGGCCTATTTGACTTGGACCGCGGCCAACTCCCCAATAGGGGTCGCGATGAACAATATCCCCTTGGCGTTCAGGGCCAGGGGCCCCCCGTGGGGATAGGTCCAGACCGTCTGGTGCGTG
>JBBISK010000241.1:0-3260 GCA_037441295.1 Candidatus Aminicenantota bacterium
CGCCCCGGTCCCAGGCAGCGACGATCTCAGCGGGCGTGAAGGCCCCTGGCGCGACGAGGGTCTCGTGGGCGCGGCAGGCGGCGATCATGCCCGGGTCGGCCAGGGGCGAGACGATGAAGTCGGCCCCGGACCAGACGGCCGCCGCGGCCGTGTCGGCGTCGAGGACGGTTCCCGCCCCGACCAAGACGCCCGCCGGCCGCGCCACGGCCAGCTTCTGGATGATGTCCAGGGCGCCCGGAACGGTCATGGTGATCTCGACGGCCGTGACGCCGCCCTGCCGCAGCGCCTCGACGGCGTCGAGGACGCGGCCCGCGTCCGGCGTCCGGATGACGGCGATGACCTTCCGTTCGAGGATGCCCTCCAGGGCCTTGTCCCTTTTCATGACGTCTCCCCTACCGCTGGACCCGGCCCGAGGCGTCCCCCGCCATGAGGGCGCGGATGTCCCTCTCTCGGACCAAGTTGAAATCGCCCGCGACGGAGTGCTTGAGACAGGAGGCCGCCGTGGCAAAGGCCAGGGCCTCCTCGTCCGGGACCCCGGCGCGGAGCCCGTGGATGAGCCCGGCGGCGAAGGCGTCCCCGGCGCCGATGCGGTCGACGATGGCACGGATATCGTAGCGTGGCCCGGCCATGAACCGCTCCCTGTTCCTCATCACGGCCGACCAGCCGTTGTCGTCCGCGCCGCGGCTCTCGCGGAGAGTGAGGGCGACTCGGCCGACGTTCGGGAACTCGCGGAGGACGCGTCCGGTCAGGTTCTCGTACGCGCCGGCGTCGAGCCGGCCGGAGGCAACGTCGGCCGCCGCGGCGAGGCCCAGGGCCTTCTGGCAGTCCTCCTCGTTCCCGACGACGACGTCGGCGTATCCAACGACTTCCCGCATGACGTCGGGAGCGCTTTTCCCGTAATCCCAGAGCTTGGCCCGGTAGTTCAGGTCGACCGAAACGGTCAGCCGCGCCGAACGCGCGGCCCGGACCGCCTCGAGCGTCAGCGCCGCCGCCGCGGCGCCGAGCGCCGGGGTGATGCCCGTGACGTGGAACCAGTCCGCGCCGGAGAAGATCCTACCCCAGTCGAAATCGCCCGGCTTCGCCTCGGCCAGGGCCGAGCCGGCGCGGTCGTAGACGACCTTCGAGGCCCTCTGGTTCGCCCCGCGCTCGGCGAAGTAGAGGCCGAGCCGGCGGCCGCGGCGGAGGACGAAGGATGTGTCCACGCCCCACTTCTTGAGCTCGCGGAGCGCGGCCTCGCCGACGTCGTTCGCCGGGACCGCCGAGACGTAGCGGGCCTCGTGCCCGAGGAGTGCGAGCGAGACGGCGACGTTGGCCTCGCCTCCCCCGAAGCCCGCCTCGAGCCGCGGCGACTGGAACAGCAGCTCCCGGCCGGGCGGGGACAGACGCAGCATGATCTCTCCGAACGTGACGACGGCGGCCATCTCAACTCCTTCGTATGTTCCTTACCACAAGTCCACCCCGGGAATCAATTCGCGGGCCCCTTCACCCCGAGGCAGCTCCCGATTATCGGGGGCTGGAAAGAGGGACAGTCCCGCAGGGGGACAGTCCCCCTCCTCTTCCGGCGAGTTGGAGGTTTGGCCATCATTGATTATTCCGCCGAGACGAGTAAAATAAGACGCACCCGGAGATTGGAGAGACCCCCATGTTTCACCCGAAGCCCCACGCCCCACGCCCCGTGTCTTCCCACGTCCTGGACGGCCTGCTCATCGTAGCCGGCTGCACCTTGACGGGTCTGGCCTACTCCCTCTTCCTCATCCCCCATCACTTCGTCGCCGGCGGCGTCTCCGGCATCGCCATCCTCATCAACTATTTCATTCACCTGCCGGTCGGGGCGATGATCATCGCCCTCAACATCCCCATCTTCCTGCTCGGCCTGCGGACGATGGGCAAAGGCTACGTCGCCGGCAGCCTCGTCGGCATGGTCCTGTCCTCGGTCATGATCGACCTCTTCCACGAGGTCCTCAAGGTCCGGGCGGCGACACAGAACGACGTCCTGGCCGCGATCTACGGCGGCGTCATGCTCGGCGCCGGCGCCGGCCTGGTCTTCCGCGGCCGCGCCTCGACCGGCGGCTCGGACATCATCGGCATGATCCTCATCAAGTACACGGGCATGTCCCTCGGCTTCGGCATCATGGTCGCCGACTTCGTCGTCATCTCGGCCTCCGGCTTCGCCCTCTGGAACCTCGAGGCCCCACTCTACGGCTACATCGTCCTCTTCCTCTCGACCAAGGTCATGGACCTCATCCTCGAGGGCTGGAGCTATTCGAAGCTCGTCATCATCACCTCGACTCGGACCGACGAGATCGCCGACTTCATCCTCCACACCCTCGACCGAAGCGGCACGGCCCTGCGTTCCCGCTCCCTCTATCTCAATCGCGAGGGCGAGATCATCCTGACCGTCATCCACCGCAAGCAGCTGACCGCCCTCAGGCAGTTCATCCGCGACATCGACCCCGAGGCCTTCGTCATCATCAACGACACCTACGACGTCCTCGGCCGCGGCTTCAAGACGCGGCTCATCACCTGAGGGACCGACGCGAAAAGGAGAGCCCTGATGACTCGAAAAGCCGGAATCCCGGGCCTGGCCCTGGCCGTTCTCGCCCTCGCCGTCGCGCTGGCCCCGTCCGGCGCCGCCCTCGGCCAGACTCAAGGGCCGTCGAGCCTCGGCTTCAAGAAGCGGTTCGTCATCGAGATCCGCAACCCGGGACCCGAGCCGCTCGAGAACCAGCCCGTCGTCCTCGGCGTCGAGGCCATCCGGGCCTTCGCCCCCGACTTCAATTCCTATAATTATGCCATCTTCGACGAGTCCGGCGGCGGCTACCGGCTCGTCGTCTCCCAGGCCGACGACCTCAACGGGGACCGCCTTCACGACGAGATCGTCCTCGTCCGGAGCCTGCCTCCCGCCTCCACGACGAGGCTCGCCTGCTACTACTCGCCGAAGGGCTCTTTCCAGCTGATGACGTCGACGCCGAAGGCGAACGCCCGTTTCCTCGGCGGCCCGGCGGGCTCGGTCCTCGCCGGCTGGGAATCGAACCTGGCCGCCTTCAAGTTCATCGACGGGCGCATCGAAACCTACGGCAAGCTCTACCCCGGGCTCATCCTGAGCAAGAACCTGGCCAACGACGCCCGGCTCCAGGAATGGGGCATGGACACGCTCGCCGGTCGCGGCTCGCTCGGGCTCGGCGGGCTCACCGTCTGGGAGGGCGGGGCGGCCGTGCCGCTCGCCTCGGCCGGCGCCGGCGGCGACCGCGACATCCGGC
>JBBISK010000242.1:0-3234 GCA_037441295.1 Candidatus Aminicenantota bacterium
CTCCCCGTTGAGGAGCGCCCCGTGCCGAAGAGCGATATCGCCGGCGAAGAGCCCGGCGAACTTGCCGCCGGACTGGAGCTTGTCCAGGGAGACGCACTCCCGGTCGAATTCGTAGAGCCGGTCCATGCTCGAGGCGAACTTGGACAGCCGGTCAGACATGAAGGGCGCCCCCCCGCAGAGGATGTCGCATGCCTCCCTCCTCGCCGGTCATTGCCATTAGTTATACATAAGGGAGGAGCCCAAGACAAGCCGCCAATTTGTTACTAAGCCGGGCAGAAAATAACTGTCCTCAGATTTCTCTGTCGCCCGGCTAGTACTCGGGGAGCAGTAAGAGGGACAGTCCCGCATTGGCGGGGCAGTCCCTCGAGCCCTCTTGTTGTCTACATAGCCGTTCGGGTCTATAATTCGGGCATAAGGAGGGGACCATGAAACCGCGCGACCGCGACAAGGCCAGGACGCAGGCGCTCGAGCTCCTCAGGAAGGCCCGGGTCGTCCTGACGCCCGAGGAAAAAGACAACATCGAAGTGGCCGACCTCGGCCTCGACGACATCGGGCACGTCGGCCTCCAGGTCGTCGTCTACGAGAACAACGACCGCTATTGCGCCAAGGAGCTGGTCCTCCTTCCCCGACAGATCTGCCCCGAGCATAAGCACCCGCCCATCGACCACCGCAACGTCGGCAAGCAGGAGACGTTCCGCTGCCGCTGGGGCAAGGTCTATCTCTACGTCGCGGGCGACCGCACGCCGAAGCCGGCGGCGCTCGTCCCGGCGCGCTACCGGCGCCATCTCAACGTCTGGCACGAGATCGTCCTCCACCCCGGCGATCAGTACACCCTCCCGCCGAACGGCCTCCACTGGTTCCAGGCCGGCGACAGGGGCGCGGTCGTCTCCGAGTTCTCCTCGGCCAGCACGGACGAGCGGGACGTCTACACCGACCCCAGGGTCCGGCGCGTCGCATGACCTCGAAGGAGAGGTTCCTGACCGCCCTGGAGCGGCGGGTCCCGGACCGCCTGCCCGTGACGACCCACCACGTCATGGACTCCTTCCTCAGGACGCACATGGACGGCGCCTCGACCGAGGCCTTCTTCGACGCCTTCGGCCTCGACCCCATCCTGTGGCTGACCCCGCAGAAGCCGGACTGGTCCCGGGGCGATTATTACGACCCCGGCCAGCCCGACCCCGGGCCGCGCGAGCCGCGGCTCGTCGTCTCCGACGATTGGCGGATCGAGCGGGAGGATGTCCCAAACCCGGAATACCGGACCGTCCGCTATAGGTTCGTCACCCCGCGCAAGACCCTGACCACGGTCCTCCAGAGCTCCGAGCACACGTCCTGGATCACGGAGCGGCTGGTCAAGGACAAGTCCGACATCGACGTCATCGGCGAGTTCGTCCCGGCCCCCCTCTGCGACGTCGACGAAGTCAACCGCCTGGCCGCCGCCTACGGCGAGCGCGGCCTCGTCCGCGGCGCCATCCTGTCGTTCGACGTCTACGGCCAGTCGGGCTGCTGGCAGGACGCGGCCTGCCTCTACGGCATCGAGAGGCTCATCTTCGAGACCTTCGACGACCCGGGCTGGGTCCACGCCTTCCTCAAGATCCTCTTCGAGCGCAAGAAGGCCTTCGTCCGGTCCATGGCCGGCGCCCGCTTCGACCTCGTCGAGCACGGCGGCGGCGACGCCTCCTCGACCGTCATCTCGCCCAAGATCCTCGACGAGTTCGTCGCCCCCTACGACGCCGAGCTCACCCGGATCGCCCACGAGTCGGGCCAGCGCGTCGTCTACCACACCTGCGGCGGCATGATGCCCTTCCTCGAGCGGATCGCCGACATGAAGCCCGACGCCATGGAGACCTTCACTCCGCCGGCCATGGGCGGCGACACGGACCTCGCCGAGGCCAAGGGGCGCGTCGGCGAGCGCGTCTGCATGATCGGCGGCTTCGACCAGTTCCACTTCTTCACGGGCTGCACGCCGGAGGAGACGCGGCGCGAGGTCCGGCGCTGTTTCGAGGCGGCCGGCGCGGGCGGCGGGTTCATCCTCTCCCCCTCCGACCACTTCTTCGAGGCCGACCTCGAGTGCCTCCGGGCCTACGCCGAGGAGGCGCGCCGCTGCGTCTATTGAGCGGAGGGGGAGCGGGCCGGCCGCCCGCCTAGCGGACCTCGAACTCCAGGATCGACGCCGCGGCCACGATTCCCGCGCGGTCACTGGCCACGACCCTGAGGGCATGGCGGCCCGGCCGGAGGCCGCCCGCCGCCAGCTCGATGAGAGCGACGGTCGTCGGGCCGTCCCGCGACGTCCGGAGGACCGTGACCGGGACCTCCGACATGGCCGCCCCGCCCGCCTCGCCGAGCGCGGCGGAAAAGCGGAGGTCCGGGGCTGGCGCTTCCGACGCGCATCGAAGGGCGGCGACGATCCTGTTCGATCCGGCCGGAACGGGGCCGACGAGCGGCGCATAGGCCTCCGGGGGGTAGCCGTAGAGCGCGGCGAGCGTCACCTCTCCAGCGGCCGCGAGTTCGAGCGCGCGCGAATCCGGCTCCAGAAGGAGGGGCGCGTCGAGCGCCAGCGACGTCCCCACCGCGCCCGGCACGACAAGCGACGCCGAGCCCCTGGCGCCGAGGCCGGTGTCCATGTTCCTGAGGACGAGCCGGCAGGTGGCTCGGCCAGGCCGTGTCTCGAGCACGAAGGAGGGGAAGAACGTGTCCTTACCGGACGGCTCGTCGGGTAACCGGAGCTTGAACCGCTTGATGAGGCCTATCTCCCCCGCCTCGTCGAGGAGGAGGAGATAGGCCTCGGACCTCGCTCCGAGGACCTCGCCGAGCTCAGACCGGGAGGCGCGGGCGTAGACGGCGAGCCCGGGCCGGCCCTTGACCGTCACGGCCGTCGCCGCGACGGGGATGTCCTTCGGCGCCTGGAAGCGAGGGACGTCGCTCAGGGCGAGGTCGGTCACGTGGAGGAGCTTCTCGAAGCCCGAGTATTCCTTGAAGGGCTTGGGGTCGAAATAGCCGCCCTGGGCGACGACGCCGCAGCCCGGGCGCTTGACGCGGACCTTGATCCGGTGGAACTTGCCGTCCCACGCCTCGCCGACGTAATATCCGAGGACGTAAAAGGCGCCGGTGACGCTCTGGATGTCGCTCGCGACGCGCTCCTTGCTCACGGTGTTGGCGTAGAACCGGCCGCCCGTGACCGAGGCGATTTGGCGCAGCGAGTCCGCCGCAGCAAAGGCGGCGCCGGGCGGGGCGGGC
>JBBISK010000243.1:0-3220 GCA_037441295.1 Candidatus Aminicenantota bacterium
GAGCCCGGGGCAGCGTCCGCCGCCGGGAGCGTGGCGGCGTCCGGCGCCCCGACGGGCGGCCAGGGCGAGGGTGGGACGGGCGGGCCGGGGTACGGCCTGCGGTTCGGGACGGGCGCCGGCGGGCCGGGGACCGGGGGGGGCACCGGCGGCGGGGGCGAGCCCTTCGGCGTCTCGGGTTTCCCCTTCAATTATTACCTTCAGTTCCTCTCTGACAAGATCTCCGCGAGCTGGTTCACCTCGCTCGTCGACCCCGGCGTCAGCGGCCAGTTCCAGACCCAGGTCTATTTCAAGATCTTCCGAAACGGCCAGGTCGGCGACCTCAAGGTCGAGGTCTCGAGCGGGGTCCAGGCCTTCGACCTCTCGGCCCTCCGCGCCATCCAGACGGCCTCGCCCTTCGCCCCGCTGCCGAGCGAGTACGACGGCCAGTACCTCGGCATCCATCTCATCTTCGAGCATTCCCGATGACCCAAAGAAAAACCATTCCCGGACTCATCCTCGCGATCCTGGCCGCGGCCGGGGTCCTCCAGGCCCAGCAGGAGGTTCTGCTGAAGATCAGCGAGGGCATGCCCATGGTCACTGTCGCCCTGCCCCCGTTCATCGTCCGCACGGCCTCGCCCGAGGCCCAAGCCGCGGCCCAGGAGATCCAGCAGGTCCTGGCCGACGACGTCAAGGCCAGCCGGGTCTTCCAGCCCCTGCCCAAGGAGTACTACGGCTACATCCGGCCGCTCAACCCGGACAAGATCTTCTTCAAGGACTGGGACTCGATCCAGGCCAAGCTCCTCGTCACCGGCGAGCTCTCGGCCGACGACTCCGGCCGGACGGTCTTCAGCGGCAAGCTCTACGACGTCAAGAGCGAGCGCTTCATCGTCGGCAAGCGCTACCAGACGGAGAAGAGCGGCCTCCGGCTCATCGCCCACAAGATGGCCGACGAGCTGATGAAGCTCTACGGGGAGAAGCCCGTCTTCTCGACCCGCCTCGTCTTCGTCAGCAACCGCGACGGCAACGACGAGATCTACATGATGGACTACGACGGGGCGAACCAGACGCGGATCACCTTCAACCGGGTCAAGGACTACATGCCGGCCTGGTCGCCCGACCAGCGGACGATCGCTTACACTTCCTATAAGAGGGGGAACGCCGACCTCTACCTCCGCAACATCTACGAGGGCAAGGAGACGCTCGTCGCCTCCAAGGGAACGAATTACGCGGCCGCCTTCTCCCCGGACGGCAAGAAGCTCGCCTTCTGCTCGACCATGAGCGAGGAGGGCAACGCGGAGATCTACGTCCTCGACCTGGAGACGATGAGGACGAAGCGCCTGACCTACAGCGGCGGCATCGACACGGCGCCGTCCTGGTCGCCCACGGGGCGCGAGATCGCCTTCACCAGCGACCGGACGGGCCAGGGCGCGCCCCAGATCTACATCATGGACGCGGAGGGCTCGAACGTCCGCAAGGTCAGCTTCGGCGGCAGCTATTTCGATTCGCCGGCGTGGTCCCCGACCGGCGACCGGATCGCCTACGTCGCGCGCGTCGAGAACATCTTCGACCTCTACATCCTGAACCTGCGGACCAACCAGGCGACGAAGCTGACGGAATCCAACGCCCGGAACGAGACGCCGACCTGGTCGCCCGACGGCCGCCACCTCGTCTTCACCTCGAACATGTCCGGCTCGCTCCAGGTCTACATGATCGATTACGACGGGGCGAACCTCCACCGGCTGACCGACCGGGGGGAGAACAAGCTCGCCAACTGGACCAACTAGCGGTTGACACCGCTCCGGCCTCATTGTATAAGAAGGGACGGATTAGCGTGGCCCGAAGGGTCGCGTGTGCCAGAAACGCCCCAGGAGGAGGTTTCATGAAAAAGTACCTGATTTATGCGCTCGCCATCGTCCTCGTATTCTCGTTTGCCGTGTCCTGCAAGAAGAAGCCGAAGGAAGTCCCACCGCCGCCCCCGCAGGCCCAGGAACAGCCCAAGGTCGAGAAGATCGAGCAGCCGGTGGTCAAGGAGCCGGTCCTCTCGGAAGAGGATATCTACCTCCAGAAGTCGCTCGAGCAGATCAACAAGGAAAAGCCCCTGGCCAATATCTACTTCGACTACGACAAGGCCCTCATCCGCGACGACGCGAGGCCCGTTCTCGAAGCGAACGCCGGCTGGCTGGCGAAGTTCAAGACGATCAAGATCCTCGTCGCCGGCAACTGCGACGAGCGCGGCACCGAGGAATACAACATGGCCCTCGGCGAGAAGCGCGCCAAGGCCGCCATGGACTACCTGGCGACGCTGGGCGTCTCGGCCGGCCGGATGAAAATCATCTCCTACGGCAAGAGCCAGGCCGTCGACCCCGGCCATAACGAAGCCGCCTGGCAGAAGAACCGGCGCGACGAGTTCCTCGTCATCGAAAAATAACCGTGTCCAGGAAGATCCTCGGGGCCGTTCTGATCCTGACGCTGCCTTGGGCCCTCGCCGGGCAGAGTAAGGAGAAGAAGACCTACGAGCTGATCTACCAGGACGTCCAGGCCCTCAAGGAACAGGCCCAGGACCTCCGCGCCCGGGTCGACCGGAGCGCGGAGGACCTTCGGGCCGTCCGCCAGGAGCTCAAGACGCTGGCCGAGCTCGTCCGGCAGTTCATCGTCGACCAAGCCGCGGTCAAGGACGACGTCCGGGCCGTCCCAGCCCAGTACCAGGACCTTCTCCGCCGGCTCGACCAGCTCAGCCTGGACGTCCAGAAGCTCTCCGCCGACCTCGCCGCCACGCGGCCGGCGCCCCCTGCCGAGACGCCCCCGGAGAAGGCCGGCAAGGAGCCGGCTCAGAAGAAACCCGAGGGGAAACCCGGCCCGGGCGCTGCCGCAGCCCAGGCCCCGGCGGCCCCCCCCGCCTCGAACATCTCGCCGACCGAGGCGTACCGGATGGCCTACAACGATTACCTGAAGGGCAATTACGACCTGGCCGTCGAGAGCTTCAAGCTTTACCGCCAGCAGTTCCCCAACAGCCCGTTGGCCGACAACGCCCTCTACTGGATCGGCGAGTGCCATTTTAGCCAGAAGAGGTTCCTCGAGGCCATCGACGATTTCAACGAGGTCGTCGTGGCCTACCCCGAGGGCGACAAGGTCGCCGCCGCCTACCTCAAGAAGGGCATCAGCTTCGTGGAGCTCGGCAGGAAGGACGAGGCCCTGGCGGCCTTCAAGCTCCTCGTCTCGAAGTACCCGCTCCAGGACGAGG
>JBBISK010000244.1:0-3195 GCA_037441295.1 Candidatus Aminicenantota bacterium
TTTGGCGCCGAGGAGCGCGGGATTGACACAGTGTCGAAAACCGCGGTCTGGAGTGAAGGCCGCCCCCGAGGCCCCTCGGGCCCGACGGGGACGCACGCGGACAGTTGGTTCCCTACGGCCGGATGACGCGGCCGGCGACTTCCTTGATGACCTTGAAGGCGGCCGCGGCGGTGATGCCGGAGACGTCGCGCGAGGGATTGAGCTCGACGACGTCGAGGCCGACGATGCGGCCCTTCAGGGCCTGGATGACCTGCAGGGCCTGACGCGTCGAGAGGCCGCCCGGCTCGTGGTGCGAGACGCCCGGGGCGAAGGCGGGGTCCAGGGCATCGAGGTCGAAAGAAATGTAGACCGGGTTCCGGAACTTGAGGAAGAGCGGCTCGCCGGTGTCCTTCATCTCGATCATCCGCGCGCCGTGCTTGAGGGCCTTGGCCCGGTGGGACGCGGTGATGGCCCGGACGCCGACCTGGACGATGTTCTCGGCCAACCCGTCCTCGAGGACCCGGGCCATGGGGCAGGCGTGGGACAGCCGGTCGCCGTAGAGGTCGTCGTAGAGGTCGGGGTGGGCGTCGAAATGGAGGACGTCGAGCGTCTTGAACTTCGCCGCGAAGGCCTTGAGGACCGGATAAGTGATGGAGTGGTCTCCGCCGAGGATGAGGGGCACGGCCCCCTTGGTCAGGACCCCGGCCACGGCCTTCTCCGTCAGGGCGAAGGACTTGTCCGGGTCTCCGGAGGTGTCGACGTCGCCGAGGTCGACCATGACCGCGTCCTCCTCGAGGTTGACGCCGAGCTCGGTATAGGCGCAGTAGCACTTCCCGGTCGAGACGGCCCGGATCGCCGCCGGCCCGCCCGCGGCGCCGCGGAGGTAGCTCGACTTCTCGTCGAAGGGAACTCCCAGGACGGCCAGCTGGTAGTCCGGGTGCTCCGCCAGGGGCTTGAGGGCTCCGCCGAAATCCGACATCAGGAACCTCCTCGTCGACGGCGCCTCCCGGTCCGATGCCGGGGCGCCGGGTCGATTATATCCGAACCCTCTCGCGGCGTCTAACCGGCGGGCAGACGGAGGGAGGGGCCGCGCGACGCCGTCCGGCCGGAAGGGTTCCGTTCCGGCGCCGGTCGATGACGATGAAGATAAGGAAAGGCGGGGAGAAAAAAAGACGGGAGAGAGATCCTCCTCCCTCTCCCTTTTCACAACCTTGGCGCCGCCCCTTGCGGGGCAATCGCTGTGCCGAAAGGCTGCGACCGGACCCAGAATCCCATGGGGCCCCCGGAGGGTCAATCGCCTCCGGCGGTGGTTCCGGGAGTGAGAAGGCGCGATTATTCTCACCGCGGACGGCTAGCCCTTCCCTTTGACCGACCGGGCCGATATAATGACCTTCACACCAACCCCCGGGAGGACCCATGGAAAAAGTCAGGACCGTCAAGACCCGCGACGACGTCGTGCGGCTCCTCACCATCGCCCTCAGGCACGAATGGGCCGTCAGCTTCGAATACGTCATCCACGCCTATTCCATCCCCAAGGGCCGGTATCTCTATGAAGACCCGGTCCTGAAGCAGCGGACCGACGTCCGGGCCCAGACGATCCAGATCGGCGTCGACGAGATGTACCATGCCCTCCAGCTCGGCACGGCCCTGAGCCGGATGGGGGTGCCGCCATCGTTCGGGACGGATGAGGTCCTTCGCTATCCCCGCATCGTGGACAACCTCAAACGGGACAAGGCGACCGAAGAGGCCGTCACGGACCTCTACCAGTCGGCCGAGGTCGAGCCGGGCGCCCACCCGGAGGTCGAGAACATGGTCTGGAACATCTCCTACGACGAGGTCCGGCATATCGCCCAGTTCCGGGCCATGATCGAGACGCTCGAGTCGACGGGGAACGCCGAGGCCGCCTGCCTCAGGCCGAGCCCGGAGCGGGAAGACCGAGACGACCTCCGCCGGCTCCACGCCATCTGCCGCGTCGAGAACGAGCTCATGCACCGCTACCTCAAGTACGTCATGATGTTCGGCGGGCACGAGGACCTCTCCCAGCGGCTCTTCAAGAACGCCGTCAACCACATGCGCCACTGGGACAAGACCTCCGGCCTCCTCATCAAGCTCGGCGACGTCATCGCCATCGAGAACGCCGCGACGGACGCCCAGGGCGTCGAGCGGAGCGCGCTCCCCATGCCGGTCGACTATCCCGGGGCCGGACGCCTGTCGGCCCTCGAGACGCTCGTGCCCGCGGAGCAGGGCCTCGTCGCGATGTACGAGCAGGCCGTGGCCGCCGTGCCTCCCGGGGACGTCCAGGACCAGCTCCGGCTCCAGCTGGCCCTGACCCGCGAGCACGTCTTCACCCAGGAGAAGCTCCTGGGGAACGCCCGGCGGATCAAGGGACTGGCCTGAACCCGGGGCCGTGTTGACATCGGGCGGGCTTTCGCTAGAATGAGTCGAGAGAGCCCATGGCCGCCGCCGAAGCGATGACCTGGTCGTGTCCCATGGCGAGGAGGGCGGCCTGTGTCACGGCCTCGGGGATGACGGGGTTCACCTTGCCGGGCATGATGGAAGAGCCGGCCTGCCTCGCGGGCAGGCGGATCTCCGCGAGCCCCGCTTCGGGCCCGGAGGCCATGAGGCGGAGGTCGGAGGAGACCTTCACGAGGCTGACGGCCATGGCCTTGAGAAGCCCGGAGACCTCCACGAAGACGTCGGCGTTCTGAGTGCCGTCCATGAGGTTCTCGGCCCGCGCGAAGCCGATGCCCGTGAGGTCCCGGAGGGCGTCCGTGGCCCGGAAGATGAACTCCCGGGGTGCTCCGAGGCCCGTCCCCACGGCCGTCCCCCCGAGGTTGACCACGCGGAGGCGCTCCTCGCACTTATACAGGCGCCAGCGGTCCCTGTTAAAGGCCTCGGCATAGGCGCCCATCTCCCGTCCCAGGGTCACGAGGACGGCGTCCTGAAGCTGGGTCCGCCCCACCTTCACCACATGGGCGAAGGCCTTCTCTTGGGCCTGGAAGGCCTCTTGCAGCGCCAGCGCTTCGGCCTCGACGGTCTTCAAGTGGCGTATGGTGGCGAGCCGCAGCGCCGTCGGGAAGGTGTCGTTGGTGGACTGGTGGAGGTTGACGTCGTCCAGGGGAGAGACCACCTCGTAGCGCCCCGGCTCCTGGCGGAGGAGCTGGAGGGCCCGGTTGGCGATGACTTCGTTCACCGTCATGTTGGTGGAGGTTCCCG
>JBBISK010000245.1:0-3109 GCA_037441295.1 Candidatus Aminicenantota bacterium
CCTCGTCTCGAAGTACCCGCTCCAGGACGAGGCCAAGATCGCCCAGGACAAGATCAAAGAGTTGACGGAAAAATGAGAGATACCAACAGCCTCAATAAAGTCATCCTCATCGGCCGGCTGGGCAAGAAGCCCGAGCTGCGCGCCGTCGCCCAGACGGGGCGGCAGGTGGCCCGGTTCACCATGGCCACGAACGAAAAGTTCTACAACACGACCACCGGCGAGAAGAAGGACCGGACCGAGTGGCACAACATCGTCGTCTGGGGGAACCAGGCCGAGTTTTGCGAAAAGTGGCTCGACAAGGGCAAGCAGGTCGTCGTCGAGGGCAAGCTCCGGACTCGGGAATGGCTGGGGAAGGACGGGAACAAACGGACGACGACGGATATCGAAGCCGAGAACATCATCCTCCTCGGCCGGCGCGAGGAATCCGGCGCCGGGGCCGAGGCCTCCAGCTACGAGCCGCGCGCTCCGAGGGAGGCTGAGGCGGAGCCCGAAGGCCCGCCGTTCGACGAGGGTTCCGGCGGCACGGGCGGCGGCGAGGACGACGTCCCCTTCTAGATGGCCGACAAGGACGAAGCCGTTTATCGGGCCCGCATCGTCGAGGACATCCGGCCCTGGGGCCGCTTCCGCCGCTACCCCCACGAGGACGCCGGCAGCATCAAGATCATCACCGTCGACCCGGGCGGCGTCCTGTCGCTCCAGTACCACGACCGCCGCGACGAGTTCTGGGTCGTCCTCGACGCCGGGCTGGAGATGACGGTCGGGGATCGCGTCTGGAGACCGGCCGCCGGCGAGGAGATCTTCATCCCGCGCCGGGCCCCCCACCGCGTTCGGAACACCGGTCCGGCGCCGGCCCGCGTCATGGAGATCTGGGTCGGCCGGTCCGACGAGTCCGACATCGTCCGCCTCAAGGACGACTACGGACGGCGCTGACATACCCTCCGAGAAGCGCCCTACGCTCTCCAATATAAAGAGGCAAAAGGGCCCCGTCGGTGTGCGTCGCCGACCGGCGTCGAGGGCTTCGCACGGGGAACCAGTGCAGGTGGCGCCGAGGCCGTCTGAAAGACCCCGTTTGGAGGGGGACCCGGCGGAGCTTCCGACGGGGGAACCGGGACAGGTTCCCGGGGCCGGGGGATAAAGACGGCCTTGGCGCTACGGCACCTATCGACGCACACGGACAGGACCTCTCCAACCTTTGATGAGAGAACGTCGTGACCGGGCCTATTCAGTCGGGCGGCTGCCGAGGAAGACTTGGGGGTGACGGACGAGGATCTCCTCGGTCGCGTACTCCTCGATTTCCTGGGCGCTCCTCAGCTTCATCGCCTCGGCCACGATCTTCTCCGCCGTGCGGACTTCGACCGCCCGCAGCGCCTTTTTGATGCGCGGGATGAAGATCGGGTTCATGCTGAAGGTCCGGAGGCCGAAGCCCATGAGGAGGATGGCCGAGAGGGGGTCGGCGGCCATCTCGCCACAGATGGTGACGCCCTTGCCCGCCTTTTCCGCCGACTGGATGACCAGGCGGATGAGCCGGAGCACGGCCGGGTGGAAGGGTTTGTAGAGGTAGGAGACGAACTCGTTCGACCGGTCGACGGCCAGGAAGTACTGGATGAGGTCGTTCGTCCCGATGCTCACGTAATCGACCTCCCGCAGGATGAGGTCGGTCAGCGCCGCCGCCGCGGGGACCTCGATCATGACGCCGAGGGGGATCCGCTCGTCGAACTTGACCTTCTCCCGCCGCAGCTCCGCCTTGACGTCCTCGAAGATGTCCTTGACCTCGATGACCTCCTCGACCTCGGTGACCATGGGGATCATGACGCGGACGTTCTTCTGCGCGCTGGCCCTGAGGATGGCCCGGAGTTGGATGCGGAAGAGGGGCTTGTTCCGGAGCGAGAAGCGGACGGCCCGCAGGCCGAGGGCCGGGTTGGGCTCCTGCTCGATGTTGAGCTGGGGGAGCGATTTCTCGCCGCCGATGTCCAGCGTCCGGATGTAGACCGGGTGAGGGGCCGCGTCCCGGGCGATCCGTGAGTAGAACGCCAGGTGCTCCTCCTCGTCCGGCAGGGACGCCGACCGGAGGTAGATGAACTCCGAGCGGAAGAGCCCGACGCCCTCGGCGCCCAGGGACATGGCTATCGGGACCTCCTCGGGCAGCTCGATATTGGCCAGGAGATGGACCCGGACCTTGTCCAGTGTCACGGGCCTGAGCCGGGCCGTCTTCTGGAGCTCCCGGCGGTAGTGGTCGTACTTTTCCTTCTTGGCCTGGTACTCGCGCCGAACCGCCGCGGGCGGGTTGACGATGACCTCGCCTCCCGTGCCGTCGACGATGACGAAATCCCCGTCCCGGACGTGCGCGGTGACGTTCCGCAGGCCGAGGACGGCCGGGATGCCCATCGACCGGGCCAGGATGGCCGTGTGCGAGGTCTGGCCGCCCATGTCCAGGGCGACGCCCAGGGTCATCTGGCGGCCCAGGCGCACGGCCGCCTCCGACGGCAGGAGCTCATGGGCGACGAGGACGTGCTGGCTGGCGGGGGCCTTCTCCTTCTCCCGGCCGGCCTCGAGGTTCCGGTAGATCCGGGCCAGGACGTCCGAGACGTCGGATTTCCTCTGCCGGAAATAGTCGTCGGCCAGGGACTCGAAGACCTGCTCGTAGCGGGCGTTCGTTTTGGACAGGGCCCACTCGGAGCGGGCCTTTTCCTCGCGGATGAGGTGCTCGAGCCCGGAGAGCAGGGCAGGGTCTTCGAGGATGAGGAGGTGGGCCTCAAAGATGAAGGAGCTGTCCTCCCCCATCTTCTCCTTGATGCCCTCCCGGACCTGGACGAGCTCAGCCCTGGTCCGCTCGATGGCCCCCATCAGCCGTCGGACCTCGTCCTCGACCTGGGCGGCGGGGACGAGCTCCTTGCGCGAGGTGAAGACGACCCGCTTCGGCAGCAGGACCTCGCCCAGGGCGATGCCCGGGGAAACGCCGATGCCTCTCAGCCTGACGATGTCCACGGCCCGCTACTCCTTCTCGTCGAAGCGGTTGGCGATGAGCTCGGCCAGGGCCCCGAGGGCCGCCTCCTCGTCCTTGCCCGAGGAGACGAGCTGGATGACCGTCCCCTGCGTCGCGGCCAGGGTC
>JBBISK010000246.1:0-3104 GCA_037441295.1 Candidatus Aminicenantota bacterium
CGGCGCTGTCCGTCTGCAGGGTCGCGGCGAAGCCGGCCTCGCGGACGACCTTCTGGACGCCCGCGGCGTCAACTTGAAAGTACTGGAGAGCCACCGCCAGGTGCGCCTCGAGGAGTCCGGCGGCGGGGGGCTGGTTCTTGCCGTTCGCGACGGGGGCGGCGTAGCCGAGGTCGGCGTTCTTGGCCTTGAAGAGAACGACCGCGTGCATCCCTCCCCCCACGGGGAAGGTCAGGGTCTTGAAGAAGGTGAAGGGGATGTCATGGCGTCCCTGCTTGGTTGTCAGGCCTTCCTGGATGACGGCCTTGATCTCCTTGGGCAGAATCTCTTTCGCCGGCTGCTTCGGAGCCGGCTTCGCGGGCTCCTGCTTCTGCGGCGGGGTCGCGTGGGCCAAGCCGGCGACGAGGCTCAAGGCGAAGACGGCGACGAGGCCGGCCACGGCAGGTTTGCAAGCTCTCATTGTTCCTCCTTGAGGTGCGCTTCTCGACATTCCATCCGATCCTAAAGCAATTCTCGTGCCAACAAATCCGGCCGGGAATGCCTATCGTGCGAGTCGGGCGGGCGGGATCCTGTAAAGGTCTTTTACAGCCTTCGTTCGAATCTCACTCGTGACGCTCCACGGCGGACGCGGTGAATCAATATATCAAATTTCAGTTTTTTTTCAATAAGTAACTTTGGACGGCTTTTTGATGCTCGGCGAAGGTCCGGCTGAAGCGATGGCTGCCGTCGCCCCTGGCCACGAAATAGAGATAGGGCTCGTCCGCCGGATAGAGCGCCGCCTCGAGCGAGGGGCGTCCGGGGTTGCAGATCGGCCCGGGCGGCAGGCCGGCGTGCAGGTACGTGTTGTACGGGGATGGGAACTGGAGGTCGCGGCTGAGGAGGCGCCCGGAATACTTGTCCTCGAGCCGGAGTGCGTAAATGACGGTCGGGTCGCAGTCGAGCTTCATGCCGAGCCGCAAGCGGTTGTGGAAGACGGCCGAGACGAGGGGCCTCTCGGCGGCCAGGGCCGTCTCTTTCTCGATGAGGGAAGCGAGAATGACGACCTCCCGGACGCTCATCCGCAGCTCGGCCGCCCTCGTCCGCCAAGAGTCGGGGAAGGCCTTCCGGAAACCGCCGACCATCGTCTCGACGAGCTCCCCGGCCTGGACCTTCCGCGGCATGAGGTACGTGTTCGGGAAGAGGTAGCCCTCGAGGTCGGGTGCCGCGGCGTCCCACTCGGCGACGAGCGCGGTCCTGCGGAAGGCCTCCCGGAAGGCGGCAGGGTCGACGCCGCCGCGGGAGGCGGAGAGCTCGCCGATCTCGTCGGCCGTCAGACCCTCTGGCACGGTCAGCGGGCGGAGATAGATGCGGCCGCGGAACATCTTGAAGAGGATGTCCCGGGCGCTCGCCGGAAACGTAAACTCGTACTCGCCGGCCTTGGGTCTCTGGCGGGAGTAATACAGCTGCTGGGCGAGCGTCACGGCCAGGGGGCTGCGGATGATCTTCCGGCGGCCGAGCTCGGCGGCGACGGCCCGGACGCTCCGTCCCTTCGGGACCTCGAAGAAGACGCTCGACCCCGGCCCGGGCCAAGGCGCCGTGACGGCCTCGGCCAGCCACCCCGTGAGGGCGGCGAGGAGGACGAGGACGACGAGGAGGACGGCCCGGACGCCCCTACGCACGGTCCCGGCCATCGCGTTTCCGCTCCAGGTAGGTCGAGAGGATGATGACCGCCGCGACCTGGTCCTCCGCCTCCTTCTTGGCCCGCCCTTTGACGTCCGAGGCCCGCAGGAACTGGAGGGCTTCGCGGGTCGTGAGCCGCTCGTCGATGAAGGCGACCGGCCGGCCGACGGCCTTCCCGAGCCAGGCCGCGAAGAGCCGTGTCTTCTTGGACCGCGTCCCGGTCGTGCCGTCCATGCGGAGCGGGTCGCCGACGACGATCTCTCCGACGTCCTCGCGGGCGACGAGGTCGGCGAAGAACTTCCGGTCCTCGGCCTCCCGGCCGGTGAGCCGGTAGGTCCCGTACGGTCGGGCCATGACGAGGAGGGTGTCGCTCAGGGCGAGGCCGACGTGCCGGTCGCCGTAGTCGATGCCCAGGACCCTCATCCGGCGTCCCTGTCGACGCAGGCCTTGCGCGCGGCGTGTTGCTCGAGACCGAGGGTAATGAGCCGGTCGAGGAGCCGGGGGAAGGGAAGGCCGCTCGCTTCCCAGAGCTTGGGGTACATGCTGATCGCGGTGAAGCCGGGCATGGTGTTGAGCTCGTTCAGGTAGAGGCGGCCGGTCCGCGTCTCGAGGAAGAAGTCGACGCGGGCCAGTCCGCGGGCGTCGAGCGTCTTGAAGGCCTCGACCGCCAGCCGGCGGACCCGGACCGCCGTCGTCCGGGGCAGGCGGGCGGGGATGACGAAGCCCGTCATGCCCTCGAGGTACTTGTCGGCGTAGTCATAGAACTCGCGGTGGGGGATGACTTCCCCGGGCGCCGAGGCTTCCGGGGTGTCGTTGCCGAGAACGCTGCACTCGAGCTCGCGGCCGGCGATACCCTTCTCGACGACGGCCTTGGCGTCGTAGCGGAAGGCGGTCTCGAGGGCGGCCGCCGTTTCTTTCCGGTCCTTGACCTTGGTGATGCCGACGCTTGAGCCGAGGTTGGAGGGCTTGACGAAGAACGGGAGGGCGAATTCGCGGGCGATCCGGCGGAGCGTCCCCGCCCGGTCCGCTCGCCACTCGGTCTCGCGGACGGCCCGCCAGGGCACGACCGGCAGCCCCCGCTCGCCGAACAGGACCTTGGCCGACACCTTGTCCATGCCCAGCGCCGACCCCAGCACGCCAGCTCCGACGTAGGCGACCCCGGCCATCTCGAACAGACCCTGGATCGTGCCGTCCTCGCCGAAGGGCCCGTGGAGGACGGGGAAATAGATGTCGGCCGGGGCGCCCTCGGCGGCGCCACGGACCTCCCAGGGCAGGAAGGGATGGACCTCTCCTCCCTCGAGCTTGACCGGGTCGGGGTCGGGGGCGTCGACGGCTTTCCACTTCCCGTCCCGGGTGATGTAGATCGAGCGGACGCCGTACCTGGCCCGGTCCAGGTTCCGGTGGATGGCCGTGGCCGACGCCAGGGAGACCTCGTGCTCGGCGGAGCG
>JBBISK010000247.1:0-1360 GCA_037441295.1 Candidatus Aminicenantota bacterium
GGAGGGTCTCGTCGTTCTCGACGATGGCGATGGTCTTGCCTGCCATGGGAGTTTTCGTTCTCTTTCCACCCCTTGAAAATGCACGTTTTGTGCCAAGCGGGCCGGGCGGGGGGCCGGGGGGAAATGCCGTCCCAGAGACTGACGGCGGAAGATTATTTACAGCCGGGCAAGGGAGTTTACACGGACCCCGGTCAGCTCGCGTCCCCGACCTCGAGGCCATAGTCCTTGATCTTCTTGTCCAGGGTAGGACGGCTGATCTGGAGGATCTGGCTGGCCCTCGTCTTGCTGCCCTTGACGGCGTTGAGGACGTGCTGGATGTAGTTCTTCTCGACCTCATCGAGCGGAACGAGCCCGGCCGGGAAGCTTCCCTTCTCCTCCGGGTCGAGCGGCAGGTTCTCCCTGAGGACGACGTCGCCCTTGGCCAGGATGACGGCCCGGGTCAGGGCGTTCTCGAGCTCCCGGACGTTGCCTCTCCAGGGCAGGTCGGCCAGGTACTTCATGACCTCCGGCGGGACCTTACGCACGTTCTTGCGGATCTCGCGGTTGATCTTCTCGAGGAGGTAGGCGACGAGGTCCGGGATGTCCTCGCGCCTCTCACGGACCGGCGGCAGGGTGATCTCGACGACCTTCAGCCGGTAGTAGAGGTCCTCGCGGAAGCGGCCCTTCTCGATCAGGGCGCGGAGGTGCTGGTTGGTGGCGGCGATGATGCGCGCCTCGGTCTTGAGGACCTTCTCCCCGCCGACCTTCATGAAGTCGCGGCTCTCGATGACCCGCAGGAGCTTGCTCTGGAGGTTCGGAGAGACGTCGCCGACCTCGTCCAGGAAGAGCGTCCCCTTCCCCGCGATCTCGAACTTGCCCTTTGTCTCGCAGACCGCGCCCGTGAAGGCGCCCTTGACGTGGCCGAAGAGCTCGCTTTCGAGGAGCGTGTCCTGGATGGCCGAGCAGTTGATGACGATGAACGGCTCGTCCCGGAAGGGGCTGTTGTAGTGGATGGCCTTGGCCACGAGCTCCTTGCCGGTGCCGCTCTCGCCTTGGATGAGGACGTTCGTCCGGGTCGTGGCCACGGAGCCGATCATCTTGAAGACGGCCCGCATCGGGGCCGAATGGCCGATGATGTTGTCGATCGTGTAGGCCTTCTGCTTCTCCTCGACGAGATAGCTGACCCGCTCCTCCAGGGCCCGCACCTGGAAGGCCTTGTCGATGACGAGCTCGAGCTCGGCCGCGTTGAGCGGCTTGACGAGGTATTCGTAGGCGCCGAGCTTGACGGCCTCGACCGTCGTCTTCATGTCGTCGAAGGCCGTCATGACCAGGATGATGGCCCGGCGGTCCTTCTCCTTGATCCGGCGCAGGACTTCGAGCC
>JBBISK010000247.1:1370-1731 GCA_037441295.1 Candidatus Aminicenantota bacterium
GGGCGTGGCGGCCTCGCGACGCACGCGGCGGATGACGGCGAGCCCGTCGAGGTCCGGCAGGCGCACGTCGAGCAGGACGAGGTCGGGGGCGGACTCGGCGAAGCTCCGGACGCCGGCCTCCCCCGTCTCCGCGGCCGCGACGTCGAAGCCGCGCCGGGAGAGCTGGGAGGTCACGGTCTTGCGGACGAGGGGGTCGTCCTCGATGATCAGGATGGATTTCATGTCCCCTCCTCGCACGGGATGAGAATGACGAACGACGTGCCGGGCCCGTCCCCCGGGCCGAGCCGGATCGACCCGCCGTGCTGCTCGACGATCTTCCGCGCGTTGGCCAGGCCCAGCCCGCACCCCCCCGGCTTCGGCG
>JBBISK010000247.1:1741-3067 GCA_037441295.1 Candidatus Aminicenantota bacterium
TCCCGGATGCCCGGGCCGTCGTCGGAGATGCGGACCCGGACCTGCCTCCGGCCGCCGCCGTCGCCGATAACGTCCGGGTCACGGCGGACGTTGTCGGCGACGACGCGGATGCGCCCGCCGGGCCGCACGGCCTCCTCTGCGTTGCGCAGGACGTTGAGGAAGACCTGGCGCATCTTGTCGCCGTCGACGAGGACGGGCTGAAGCCCGGGAGCGTACTCCGTCTCGACGAGGATCCCCTTGCGGGCGAGCGCCTCCCGCAGCATCTTGAGGGACTCCTCGACGACCTGCTCGACGGGGAACCGGTCGAGGGCCAGCTCCGCGACCCGAGTGTAATTGAGGAGCTCCTTGATGAAGCGCTCGATCTGCCCGATGCCCTCGAGGGAGAGGGCGATGTGCTCCTCGTCGGCCGCGTCGACCCGCCCATCCTCGGCCATCCTCTGGATGTTGAGCTTGACCGAGGTCAGCGGGTTGCGGATCTCGTGGGCGATCGTCGCCGACAGCCGGCCGATCGAGGCCAGCTTCTCGGCCTGGATGAGGCGCCGGTTGGCCTTGGCCATGCGCTCCCGGGCTTCAAGGAGCCGGCCGCTCATCTCGTTGAAGCTCCGGGCCAGGTCGCCGACCTCGTCGCCGGGCGAGATGTCGATGGCCCGGCCGAAATCGCCCCGGGAGATGTGGACGGTGCCGTCGACGAGCTTCCGCAGGGGCCGGGTGATGCGGTTGGCCAGAAAGTACGCCCCCAGGACGCCGAGAAGGATGCCGCCGAGCCCGACCAGGATGATGACGAGGCTGGTGTTCCGCCGGACGGCGTACATGGGCTCGAGCGAGCGCCCGATCTTCACCGAGGCCCACTTCGTCTCGCTCCACGTGCCGGAGACGCCGGAGACCCGCGATCTGATCGGCGCGGCGCAGCTCGCGCAGATGCGCAAGGGGTCGTACCTCATCAACGCCAGCCGGGGCAGCGTGGTGGTCATCCCCGCGCTCGCCGCGGCCCTCGACCAGAAGCACCTCTCCGGCGCCGCCGTCGACGTCTACCCCGACGAGCCGGAGACCAACGCCGGCGGCTTCCACAGCGAGCTGCAGGGCCTCGCCAACGTCCTCCTCACCCCCCACATCGGCGGCTCCACCGAGGAGGCGCAGGAGGCCATCGGCCGCGAGGTCTCCCACACCCTCACCCGCCTCGTGACCACCGGGGTCACCCGCGGGGCCGTCAACTTCCCCCAGGTCGAGCTGCCCCCGCAGAAGGGCGCGCACCGCATCGTCAACGTCCACCGCAACGTCCCCGGCGTGCTCCGCGACGTCAACCGCATCGTCTCCGACCTCGGCGTC
>JBBISK010000248.1:0-3061 GCA_037441295.1 Candidatus Aminicenantota bacterium
AAAGCCGCTCTTTCGAGACTGGCGCTGCTCTTTGCCGTGCTCGCGGCCGCGGCCTCGGCCCCCGCATGGGAAAAGGCGCCGCAGGCCGCCGACCAGGGCGCGATCTCCTTCGACAACTGGCTGGCGGCCAAGACGAAGGCCGAGGATTACGACAAGGCCGGCAAGTACGTCGAAGCCCTCCAGTGCTACCTGGAATACACCCGCCAGGCTCAGGGACTGGGCCGTCCCGACCTCGTCGCCTGGGGCAAGAACAACGCCGCCTTCATGATCATCAAGAGGCACAAGCTCGACGCCACGGTCAATCTCGTCCCCGCGAGGAAGCTCCTCGAGGAGGCCATGGCCATCGGCGCCGCGAGCGAAGATTGCAAGAAGTGCCTCGAGCTCAACATGGAGTACATCAAGCTCTTCCTGAAGGATTAGCGGAAGCCGCGCCGGCCGCCCCTATTTCAAAAGACCCTTGAGCTTGAGGTCGTCGAAACACCCCGTGTCGTCGAAGGCGCCGACGCCGACCATCCCGTGGCCGAGCGTCCGGTCGCGGGCGGTGAGGACCGGTTTCTCCATGTCATCGATGTAGGCCCGGACCTCGCCCGAGCGGGCGTCGCAGACGACCTTGAAGGCGTGCCAAGCCCGGTCGGTCATCCGGGCGACGGACTTGCCGGCGGGCTCCACATTGATCTTGACCCTGTCCGCGCCGTCGACGAGGCCGATGATGTTGTGGACGTCGGCGCTCTCCCCGGCGAAATGGACGTAGCAGAAGTGCGTCGGGTCCTGGAAATGGAAGAAGACGCACATGTCGCGGCCGGGCACCGCCGGGTCGGTGTAGCACTTCATCCTGCCCGTGAATTCGAAGGAGGTCACGTCGGCGCCGGTCCAGACCGACCAGGAGGTTGGAGCCCTGACCCGGCCCTGCTCGCCGGGCGCCGTCAGCTCATAGACTTTGGTGCCGTCCACGGAGGCGACGCGCCAATGGGCCGGCGTGTTCGGCCGCCAGCCGGCGGCCGACCCGTCCTCGAAATCCCAGGCGCCGAGGAGCGGCAGGCCCGGCGCGTCCCGGGCGGGCCCGAAGGAAGCCGCGGCGAGCCAGAGGGAGGCCAGTGCCAGGACGACGGCGGCGAAACGAGCTCTTTTCAACACATCTCCCCGTCCCGATATCCCGGCCTCATCCATGGCAGGCGGTTCCCGGCGAAGAAGGGCTCGAGCTTGACGGCCAGACGCTTCATGTCCTCCGGCCCGAGCGGCCGGAAATCCCGCAGCAGGGCGGCGTTCTTGCGGACGACCTCGACGCTGTCCGTGCCGACGACGGCGGCGTGGACGCGCGGCAGGCTGAGGGCGTACCGGATGAGCTCTTCGGCGGCCAGGCCGGGCACGGTCTCGCGCGGCCGGATGGACTTGATGATCATGATGCCCATCCCCCGGGCGGCCGCGGCCGGGATGGCGCCGCCCTCGAAGTCGCCCTTCCGCTCCTCGTAATGGTTGAGGGCGATGAGCATCGTGTCGAAGTCGTGGCGCCGGGCCGCCTCGGCCATGGCCGCGGCGTCGAGGTGGCCGGTGAAGCCGATGAAGCGCGCGGCCTTCTCGTCGCGCAGCTTGCGCAGGGCCTCGAGCGCCCCGCCCCTGGTGCCGAGCGTGTCGAGGTCGGCCAGCGATTCGACGAGGTGGACCTGGTAGAGGTCGAGGCGGTCGGTCCGAAGGCGTTTGAGGCTCTCCTCGAATTGACGCATGACGCCGTCGTATGTCCTCTCTTCGAACTTCGTCGCCAGGAAGACCTCCTTCCGGCGCCGTTCGAGGACCTTGCCCAGCCGTTCTTCGCTAACGATGGCCTTGTTCCGGTAGTTGTAGGCCGTGTCCCAGTAAAAGAAGCCGTGGTCGAGGGCGGTCTCGAGGATCTCGAGGGCGCGGTCCTCGCTTTCGACGGCGCAGAAGCGGCTGCCGAGGCCGAGCCCGATCCGCGGGACCTTGACCCCCGTCTTGCCGAGGACCGCGGTCGGCAGGCCCTTGGCGTCGAACCCGGCGGCGGGCGCGGCGCCGAAGAGGCGCCGGCCGGCCACGGCCTTGGCCGCCGCGGCCCCGGCCGCGAGCGACTTGAGGAAATCCCGTCGCGAGGTGCGTGTCGGTCTCATCGTCCTCCCCCTTCCCGGCGGCGGCTCAGAATCTCCGGAAGATCTTGCCCAGCGCGCAGCAAACGGGACAGCAGTCTGGCGGCTCTCCCTCGCCGGTGAAGCCACAGATCGGGCAGATGTGGACGGGGCCGAGCCGCACATCCTGGCCCTTGGCCGCGGCCTCCCGCGCGTCAGCATACATGCGCGCATGGATCTTCTCCGCCTCCAGGGCATAGAGCGTCGAAGTCACCGCCCCCGCCTCGTTCTGGAATTGGGCATCGTTGTGATAGACCGGGTACATCTCCTCGACTTCGAACGTCTCCCCGCCGACGGCCGTGTCCAAGTTGTCCGGCGTCCGCTTGATCCCTGCGAGAGCCGTCAGATGGTTGGTCGCATGGACCTGCTCGGCAAAGGCGACGGCCTGGAAGAGCCGGGCGATGTTCGGCTTGCCCTCTTTCGCGGCGACATCCGAGAAGATGAGGTATCTCATGTGGGCCTGGGATTCGCCGGCAAAGGCGTTCTCGAGGTTTCGTTGGGTCATCTTGCGCATGGGGTCCCTCCTTTGGCGCATCTCGGCCCGGCTCCTTCGGCCCGCAAGACTATGAGGGCTGTTCAGGCCCGGGCGTTTCTCCAATTCTAGAGAAGATGGCCGGCATTAGCAACCGTATCAGACTTTCTTCGGCATCGGCACCGGGTCGGTGCGCTTGGGCATGGCGGGGTAATCCGGGTAGCCGACCTCGCCGGCGAGGTCGGCGATCTTCACCGGCTGGCCGGTCTTGAAACAGACGTTGGCGGCGATGCCGATGAGACAACCGTAAGCCCCCGAGCGGTGGTCGGCATTCCTCATGTACTTGTCGGGCTTGGGGCTGGCCCCGAAGATGTCGTCGAGCATGACGTCGTCGCCTCCGCCGTGCCCGGCGTCGTCCACGCGGCCGATCAGGCGGGGCGGCGCGAGGTCGGGC
>JBBISK010000249.1:0-2711 GCA_037441295.1 Candidatus Aminicenantota bacterium
GACAAGGAGAAATACGACCCCAAGAAGCCGACGGGCGGCATCACGCCCGACGTGACCGGGGCCGAGACCCACTGCACGATCATCACCATCTCCGAGTCGCCGCTCGTGCCCGGCCTCATCTGGGTCGGCACGGACGACGGGAACGTCCAGCTGACCCGGAACGATGGCGCGACCTGGGTCAGCATCACGGCCCAGTTCTACGACGCCACCGGCAAGCCCAAGAAGGGCGTCAAGGGCGACCGCATTCCGTACGGCCGCTGGGTCAGCCGCGTCGAGGCTTCCCATTTCGACCCCGGCACGTGCTACCTGACCTTCGACGGGCACCGGAGCGACGATTTCAAGACGTACGTCTTCAAGACGACGGACTACGGCGCGACCTGGACATCGGTCACCGCCGGCTTGCCCGAGGCCCAGCCGGCCTACGTCATCCGCGAGGACCTTAAGAACAAGGACCTCCTCTTCCTGGGCACGGAATTTGGGGCCTTCTTCAGCCGCGACGGCGGCAAGACCTGGTCGAGGCTGGGCCTCAACCTGCCGGTGGCCCCCGTCCACGACCTCCTCATCCACCCCCGCGACAACGACCTCATCGCGGCGACGCACGGCCGGGGCATCTGGATCCTGGACGACATCACCCCGCTGCGCGCGGCGAACGATACCGTCCTCGGCCAGGACGCCTACCTCTTCGATACCGCCAAGCCGGCCACGCGCTGGCTGCAGATCGGCCGCGGCGGCTATTCGCGCGGCGACCTGTTCTTCAAGGGCGAGAACCCGCCCGCCGGCGCGATCCTCAATTACTATCTCAAGGCCAAGCCCGGCAAGGACGCGGCGCCGACGCTCGAGGTCTTCGACCCGGCCGGCAACCTGAAGACGACCTACATCCTCGACGGCGCCGAGGCGGGCATCAACCGGCTCGCCTGGGACCTCCGCTTCGACCCGCCGGCGCAGACGGTCCAGGGGATGACGACGACGCTCAAAACCCAGATCCAGGCGGCGCTCCTCCGCGCCGACCTCAAGCCGGAACAGAAGACGGCCCTCACGGACGCGCAGGCGACGCTGGAGAAGTTCGGGACGAACTTCCGCAAGGTCATGGAGGTCCGGCGCAGCGTCATGCCCATCCTCGGCGGGGGCGGCGGCATGATGTTCGGCGGCGGTGGGGGCGGCATGGGCTTCGGCCGCGGCGGCGGGGGCCAGGCCGCCGAGCCCGGGACCTACGCCGTCAGGCTGACCGCGGGCGGCAAGACGTATGCCGGTAAGGTTTCGGTGCGCCTCGACCCGATCCAAGAGGCCGCCGGGAACTGATCGCAGAGGGGACACATACCTATGTGTCCCCGTCTTTTCCATAGGGGGACACGTACTCTTTGTACGTGTCCCCTCTTTTCTGGAAAGGGACTGTCTCCGTCAGCGGGACAGTCCCTCTTTTATTTTGTAGATCGGCGACTCGCGGAGCGCCAGCGCGAGGAGCAGGGCGAGGACCGTCAGGCCGACGAGGACGAGGAGCGGCCCGGTCATGGACTTGGTCACGGGCGACTTGAGGGCATCCATGCCGATGATGAAGACGATCCCGGAGACCTGGCCGGCGACGAGGAGCAGGCTGTTCGAGGTGCCCTCGGGCGCCGGGTAGGTTATCTCGGCCCCGTACTGGAAGCCGATCGGCCCGGCGCTCAGCAGGAAGAAGCCCAGGGCGAACCCCGAGAGGAGGAGCAGGCCGTAGCCCGTGGCGAAGGTGACGCCGAGGAGCCCGGGCAGGAGGCCGGTCACGGCCAGCACGATGAAGGGCTTGCGCCGCCGCGACTTGTCCGAAAAGAGCGGCATGACGATGGCGCCGACGATGCCACCGACGAGCATCAGGCCGCCGAGCGTCCCGGCCTGGGTGATGGAGAAGCCGCGCGGCCGGATGATGTCCTCGACCCAGGTCGAGACGCTGTTGAAGAGCCCCAGCCCGACGAAGAAGATGGCCAGGAGGAAAAGGAAGTCCCGCTGGCGGAGCATGGACTTGAGCCCGTCGAGCATCAGCGTCCGCTCGTCCTTTCCGGCCGGCGTCGGCGGGTGATCCCGGGCGACGGCCAGGAAGACGACCGCGGCCACGGCCGTGGCGACCCCGTAGATCCGCAGCGTCGAGGGCAGCCCGGCCCGGAGGACGAGGGCCGGGGTGAGGAACATGGCGATGAGCGGGCCGAGGTAGAGCGCGAGGGTGCCAAGTCCCGAGGCGGTTGCCCGCTCTTCGACCGGGAACCAGCGGGCGGCGAGCTTGGTGATGGCGCCGATGACGAAGGGCTGGCCGACGGCGATGCCGGCCGTGGAGACGAGGACGATGGTGTAATTCGAGGCGAAGAGGCCTCGCGCGAGGCCGAAGACGGCGCTCAGGACGGCGCCGAGGCCGACCGCGGCCTTGAAGCCCCAGGTGTCGATGGCCCAGGCGGCCGGCAGGAAGACGATGATGTAGACGACCATGAAGATCATCGACAGCAGCCCGATCTGGAGATCCGACGTCGCGTAGAATTTAGCCGCGGCGCTGGTGATGGGGGCGAAAGTGATCCACAGGACCTGGGTCATCAGGGCGATGAGGACGAAGGACGCCAGGACCAGCCAGCGGTAGCCGTAGACCTTCGGTTTTTCCTGTTCCATGGGGTGGGCCCTCCTTCCGCGGGCCGGGCGCCCGGCCGTCCCGGTCCGGATTTTCCCTCACTATACACTCACTGGACTGCCGGGGG
>JBBISK010000249.1:2775-3040 GCA_037441295.1 Candidatus Aminicenantota bacterium
TGTCTTATCTGTTGGCCAGCAGGTAGGCGGTCGCGTACGTCAGCTGGGAGACCTTGGCGATGAGGTCGCCGCTGACTTTGTCGACGCTGTCGCTCGTCTGGTGGTAATCGTCGGTCATGGCCGCCATGGCGTAGAAATAGGGGACCTTGACCGCGCCGAACGAGGAGTGGTCGCTGCCGCCGCCGCCCCGTTCCTGGCCGCTTGCCTCGCGCAGGAAGATGTCGAGACCGATGTATTGATCGACGCTCCTGACGATGTCGTTGAT
>JBBISK010000250.1:0-3036 GCA_037441295.1 Candidatus Aminicenantota bacterium
AGTCCGTCCCAGTCCACGAGCCGGCAGCTGTCTAAAAGCTCTTTGATCACTTCCAGGGTCCGGGCGCTGCCGATCTTCTTCAGGAACGCCTCGACCTGGGCCACCTTGTCGGGTTTCCCGGAGGAAAGAAGGGCCTTGAGCTCCCAGAGCTTGTGGACGAGCAGGATCGAGAAGGGGAAATTCCCCTGAAGGAGCTGCTCGAGATGGTACTGCATCAGGATCTCGAGAGTCGAGACGAAGTTCTGAGGGTCCTTTTCGAGGTTGAGGATCTCTGTCATGAGGTTGAGGAATTCCTCGTCCGGCGAGATCTTCCGGCTGGAGGAGACCAGGGCCTCGATGTTCAGGATCTCGGGCTCGGTCATGGAAAGGTCCATCGTGGCCACGGGGCTCAACCAGGATTCCCCCTTTTCGCGGGCGATGGCCTTGTCGGCGCTGGGGGGGGACGGCTGCCGTTCTTCCTCCTCCGGTTCTTCGGGCTGGGCCCGGACTTGAGGGGTTTGCTGTCCGCCTTCCCTGGCCGCGCCCGAACCTCGCCCGAATCCCGCGCCACCCTGGGGCCCCCTGGCGTCGGCCACCTTCTCCAGGGCGATGCGCGGTTGCTCGTCCTCCTCGAGCCCCTTGAGCGACGAGCGATTCTGGACCGCCTGGCGGTCTTCGGGATTGAGTTCGATCTTCCCCGTCGAGAACTTCGACGTATCGACCTTGATCTCGATGGCCTTGCTCGAGAACTCCCCGACGTCGGCCGCTTGGCCCTTGGCGGCGGCCGGCGCGCCGTGCTGCGAGAAGCCGCACTCCTGGAGGATCCGGTTCTCCAGGAATTCATCGGGCGCGAAATACTGGATGTGGGCGAAGTCCTTTTCCCAAAGAGCCGTAATGACGTCGCTGTCCCCGGCGGGTTTCTTGGCCTCTCTCTTGATGAGGTTCAGGAAATCCAGGATCTCTTCCCGGTCGAGGCCCTGATAGAAAAAGAGCTTCTGCGTCCCGTCCTTGAAGAAAAAGAAGGGCAGACTCTTGATGGCCATTTCGTCCGTATAGACCGTCTTTCCGGCGCAGACGAACGAAAATTCCTCGACATCGAGTTCGAGCTTGCCGTAGGCGTCGAGGAAACTCAGGATCTTCCGGCTGAGGTCGTCGATGAAGGTCCGGATCGTAGCATGGTCGGAGGGGAAGATCTTCATGGCCGAGACCGTGTTCCCCATCTGGTGGAGGAAGTCACGGATCTTTTCGATGGCCTTTGCGTCGAGGGTCTGGTCCCCCGTCGTGACGAGAGTGACCGGATTCGCTTTGAGTTCCATTCGCGTTTCGGCCCCCTGGCGCCCCCTTCAGGGACGTCCACGAACAGTTTACGGATTTCCGGCCGCGCGTCAACGGGAATTATTGGCCGGCGGAATGCGGCGCCTAGCGCTTGCTCAGGACCTTTTTCTCGTAGGCCTCGACCTCGCCGAGCCAGAGGTCGGCCGGGGGGACGCCGTTCTTGAGGCAGCAAAAGTCCCAGACCGGGCCCGCCGGCATGAGCTTGAGCCGCTCTAGGGCGGCCAGCCTAGGCAGGACCCGGCCCGCCGCCTCGAGCTCCTGGAGCCGCTCTCGGGGCTCGAGGAGGGCCAGGAGAAGGCCCTGGAGGGTGGCCCGGGCGCCGAGGACCCAGGCGCCAACGCGGTTCATGCTGGCGTCGAAGTAGTCGAGGGCGATGTGCGTCCGGTCCAAGGCGCCGCCCCGGACGACCTCTTCGGCCAGGGCCCGGATCTCGTCCGTGAGCAGGACGACGTGGTCGCTGTCCCAGCGCACGCCGCGGCTGACGTGGAGGAGGATCTCGCCGGAGAACTGGAGGATGGCCGAGATCTTGTCGGCCACGGACTCGGTCGGGTGGAAATGGCCGAGGTCGAGGCAGACGATCTTGCCCTTGGTGAAAGCGTAGCCCAGGTAGAATTCGTGGGAGCCGACGACGAACGACTCGCTGCCAATGCCGAAGAGCTTGCTCTCGACGGCATCCTTCATCTGGAGCGGGCTATATTCGGTCTCGAAGATCTCGTCGAGCGAGTCCTTGAGCAGGGCGCGAAAGCCCCAGCGGTCGACCGGGACGTCTTTGGCGCCGTCGGGGATCCAGAGATTATGGAGGCAGGCGGCCTGGAGCTCGCGGCCCATGTAGGCGGCGACCTTGCGGCAGGCCTTGACGTGCTCGACCCAGAAGCGCCGGACGCCGGCGTCCTTGCTGCTGAGGGTGAAGCCGGAGGCGGCCTTGGGATGGGCGAAGCAGGTGGCGTTGAAGTCGAGCTTGAGGTTCTCCTTGCGGGCCCATTCGACCCATCCCCTGAAGTGGCCGGGTTCGATGGCGTTGCGGTCTGCGGGCTGGCCGTTGAACTCGCCGTACATGGCGTGGAGGTTGAGCCGGTGGCGGCCGGGGATGAGTCCGAAAGCCAGGCGGAGGTCCGATCGGAGTTCCAGGACGTTCCGGGCGCGGCCCGGGTAGCTCCCGGTGACCTGGAGACCGCTCGCCGCTAGGCCCGCCGCCGAATTCTCGAAGCCGTTGACGTCGTCGCCCTGCCAGCAGTGGAGCGACAGCGGGACGCCCTCGAGCCTGGCGATGGCCTCGTCGGTGTCGACGCCGATCTCGGCGTAGCGCTCCCGGCTCAAGGCATAGGCCTTCTCTATTGCGGTGAAATCCATGACCAACCCTCCTCAGTCGAGACGAGCATGGTTATAGTATGGGGTGCCGCTCCTGTCAAGTGGCGGCGATAGCGCGGAACCGGTCGTAAGCGGCGCGCCAGGCCGCGTCCTGCCGGGGTTCGTAGGATGCCGGCCTGAACGACTCGCGGACGATGGCCCGCAGCTCGCCAGGAGAGCCGACGAGCCCGAGAGCCATGGCCTGGACCAGGATGTTGCCGACGGCCGCGGCCTCTGCCGGCCCGGCGGCGACGGGACGGCCTGTGGCGTCGGCCGTGAACTGGCAGAGGAGCCGGTTGCGCGAGCCGCCGCCGATGACGTGGATGCGGCCGACGGGGTGGCCCACGACCCCTTCCATCTGGTCGATGACGACCC
>JBBISK010000251.1:0-1786 GCA_037441295.1 Candidatus Aminicenantota bacterium
GCTTCAGGAGGGCATCATCTTTCTTCTTCTTCGACAGAGCCAGCTGGAGCTCGTCCCGCTGGTCCTCGAGGTCGTTGACGCGCCTGAGGCGAACCCGGAGCTCTTCGATGAGCCGCTCGCGGCGCGCGGCGCGGATGTTCAGGTCGCGGATGCAGTTGCTGATCTGGACCGTGACCCGGCCCCGCGCGATCGTCGCCCGGCGGGTCGTCGGCAGCCGGTCGAGCTTCCGGCTGAGGTCCCTGATCCTCTTGATCATGCCCAGGATCTGCTTCTTCTTCTCCTCGAGCCTGCCCTCGGCGATATCGTCCTCGCTGAGGTCGAACATCTCCTGGATGGTGAAGGGATTGTCCTTGATCCTTTCCTCGAGGGCTAGGACCTCGTTGAGGACGAGCCGCGTCTTGGACAGGGCCTTGATGATGCTCTTCTCCCCCCGCTCGATCTCCCGGGCGATGGCGATCTCGCCCTCCCGCGTCAGGAGGGAGATATTGCCCATTTCGCGGAGATAGAGCTTGACGGGGTCGGTCGTCCGCTCGAGGCCGTGGGTCGAGACGAGGTCGCTCTTGCGCCGCCGCGGGATCATCTCCTTCTGCTGGGAGTCGAGGATCTTGATGCCATAGTTGTCCATCGACGACAGGAAGTCGTCGAAGTCCTCCTCGGAGTCCAGGTCCTCGGTGAAGGTCTTGTCGATCTCCTCGAAGAGCAGGTAGCCCTGTTTCCGGCCCTTCGAGATGAGCTGGGAGATCTCGTCCTTGTGGAGCTTATTCTCGGGGGACACGCCGCACTCCTCCATCCGCGATATCTTCTATTTGACGAACGTTCCTGCCCATTCTTTCGTTCCTAGGCCAGCGACAGGATCTGCTTGGTGATGTCCTGCTTCTGGTAGAGGAGCGAGACGAGCTCCTCCTTCTCGCCGCGCTTCTCCGAGCGGGCGATCCGCTGCTGGATATCCTTCAGCCGGTTCTGGAGGCGGAGCTTGCGGAGCGAGCGCAGGCACTCCTGGGCCTCCTCCTCGGCCACGGCCCCGGCCGGGGCCTTCTCGAAGAGGGCCTTGGAGAGCTGGCTCATGAGCTCGGCGGGGACGCGGTCCTTGAGCTCATGGACGCTCCACTCCCGGTTCGACTTGAAGCACTCGATGATGTAGCGGAAGACGGACTCGCCGCGCAGCCCGCAGAAGACGTCCTCGGCCGTCTCGGCGAAGACAAGGGGGGCGACCGAGCGGTCCTCCATCAGGATCTGGAAGAGGCGTTTCTCGGCCGGGCAGATGAGGCCCTGGTCCTCGGCGCCCGCGGTGGCCCGGGGGCCCTCGGCGATGCCCCGGAGGACGTCCTCGCCGATGCCAAGGTACTGGCTCGCCTCGCTCAAGTACTCGCCCCGGGCCACGGCATCGGGGACCTTCTCGATCTCCTTGACCACGGCTCGGACGACGCGTCCCCGCTCCTCGGGCGTCGACGTCCGGGAGGCGCCGCCGAGGGCGTCGACGAGGAACTTGAGGCCCGGCGCGGCCTTCTTGAGCAGGGCCAGGTACTTCTCCCGGCCGTGCTTTTTGAGATAGGCGTCGGGGTCGAGGTTCTCGGGCAGGCTCAGGACCTGGACGTTGAGCCCCTTCTCCAGGCAGAGAGGCACGGCCCGGGCGGCCGCGGCCCGGCCCGCGTTATCGCCGTCGTAGTTGACGACGACCCTGGGCGAGAACCTCAGGGCCTGGGCCACCTGGAACGGCGTCAGCGCCGTGCCCAGGGATGCGGCGACGTTGCCGATGCCAGCCTGGAAGAGTGCGGAGAAATCCGTG
>JBBISK010000251.1:1796-2972 GCA_037441295.1 Candidatus Aminicenantota bacterium
TCGTGAAGTTCAGGCCGTAGAGGAGCTTGCCCTTGGAATAGAGGGGCGTGTCGGGGGAGTTCAGGTACTTCGGCTCGGCGTCGACGATCGTCCGGCCGCCGAAGGCGACGAGCTTTCCGGTCAGGCTGAAGATGGGGAAGATGACCCGGCCGCGGAAGCGGTCGTAATATTCGTTCGGCTTCTTGCCGGGGACGGCCAAGCCGCCCTTTTCGAGCAGGGGGCCCGTCACCCCTTTGCCCTCGAAGAACGAGGTCAGGGCGTTCCAAGAGTTCAGGGCATAGCCGAGGCGGAGCTTCTGGACGGTGTCGTCCGAGAGGCCGCGCTTCTTGAGGTATTCCAAAGCCTTCGTCCCTTCCTGGGTATGGAAGAGGTTCTTGCGGAAGAAGCCCAGGGCCAGGTCGTTGACCTTGAACAGCTTGTCCTCGAGCTTGAGGACCTCGGGGTTGATCCGGGCCCGCTCCGGCATGGGGATGTGATACTTTTCGGCTAGGTATCTCAGGGCCTCGGGGAAGTTGAGGCTCTCCTTCTCCATGAGCAGGGAGAAGATGTCGCCGCCCGCGCCGCATCCGAAGCAGTGATAGAGCTGCTTGTCCTCGTCCAGGGTGAAGGAGGGCGTTTTTTCGGTATGGAACGGGCATAGCCCGACCCAGCGGCGTCCCCGTTTTTTCAGGGTGGTGTATTGGGAGGCGATTTCGACGATAGAAGACGCCTGCCTGACCTGGTCGATGATCTCCATGAAGCTATAAAGAACGTGGAATTACCTATAAACTATAGGGGCGGGAGGCGGTCTTGTCAAGCCGATTGCCCCGGAAAGCGGTGGCCGTCCTCAGAGATGATTGATGAGGCTGGCCAGGTAGGCAGCGCCGAAGCCGTTGTCGATGTTGACGACGCCGACCCCCCCGGGGCAGGAGTTCAGCATGGCCAACAGGGCGGCCAGGCCGTGGAAGCTCGCCCCGTAGCCGACGCTCGTCGGCACGGCGATGACCGGCGCCCTGACCAGGCCGGCGACGACGCTCGGCAGCGCGCCTTCCATCCCGGCCACGGTGATGACGACCCGGGCCCGCGCCATCCTGTCGTAATGATGGAGGAGCCGGTGCAGGCCGGCGACGCCGACGTCGTAGATCCTCTCGACCTCGTTGCCCAGGACCTCGGCCGTGACGGCGGCCTCCTCAGCCA
>JBBISK010000252.1:0-2906 GCA_037441295.1 Candidatus Aminicenantota bacterium
GCGTCCGGCATCGCCTACCTCGTCCTGCTCGTGCCGCTCGCCATCCTGGGCGCGGGTTTCCTGCGCGAGCTCGGCGAGGGCCTGACCGCGCGGAGCGTCCTCCACTTCGTCCTGGCCGCGTCCCTGCTGGCCGTCGTTCTCCTCAAGGTCCTCGTCGTCTGGGCCTATAAGCAGCTCGCGCGGTACGCTACGGCGCTGGGGATGACGCTCTTCGTCCTGACCGTCGTCATCTTCCTCATCACCTCCGGCTACTTCTTCCTGCGCGGCGGGACCCTGGATTAGGCCTCCGGCCCGCCGCAGCCGGCCTCAGACGCGGAGGCGGGTGTTGTCGATGAGCCGCGTCGCCCCGAAATAGGCGGCCAGGGCGATGAGGACCTCGCCGCGGAGCTCGGCCACAGGCTCCAGCGTCTCGGGGTTTACGGCGGCGACATAATCGACCCGGGCCAGCGGCTCCGCTTCGAGGATCGACCGAATGCCCGCTATGAGCCGCGCGGCGTCCCTCTCCCCCGCCCGGACCGCCTTCTCCGCCCAACGCAGGCTGGTCGAGAGGGCCAGGGCGGCCTTCCGTTCCTCGACCGAGAGATAAGTGTTCCGGGAGCTCAGGGCCAGGCCGTCGGCCTCGCGGACGAGCGGGCAGGTCACGACTTCGACGTCGAGGTCGAGGTCGGCGGCCATCCTGCGGATGATGAGGACCTGCTGGGCGTCCTTGGCGCCGAAAAAGGCCAGGTCCGGGCCGACGATGTCGAAGAGCTTGAGGACGACGGTGGCCACGCCGCGGAAGTGTCCCGGCCGGGACCGGCCGCAGAGCTTGTCCCCGAGGCTCTCGACCTCGACGTAGGTCCGGTAGCCGGGAGGATAGACCTCGGCCGTCCCCGGACGGAAGAGGCAATCGACGCCGGCCTTCTCGAGGTAAGCCGAGTCCTTGGCCGGGTCCCGCGGGTATTTCTTGAAGTCCTCGTCGGGCCCGAACTGGGTCGGGTTGACGAAGATGCTGACGACCGTGACGTCGCTCCGCTTCTTCGATTCCCGGACCAGGCTCAGATGCCCCTCGTGGAGATAGCCCATGGTCGGGACGAAGCCGATCCTCCGGCCGGCCTTCCTCCATTGCCGGGCGAGAGCCTTCATCCCGGCGACGCTCGTGACGAGCTTCACGCCTTCGCCCTTGTCCGCGGACGCCGCGTCCGCTCCGTTCCTGCGGCCCCGGCCGCCGCCGGGGCCTTGAGATGGTAGGACGTTGCGTCGTCGGGGAAGCGGCCGGCCCGGACATCGGCGGCGTACTCCCCGACCGCCCGGCTGATCGTGGCGCGGAGGTCGGCGTACTTCCGGACGAACCTCGGCAGGTAGCCGGTGGAATACCCGAGCATGTCGTGGACGACGAGGACCTGGCCGTCGCAGTACGGCCCGGCCCCGATGCCGATGGTCGGGATGCCGACGCTCTCGGTGATGGTCCTCGCGACCTCGAGCGGCACGGACTCGAGGACGACCGAGAAGGCGCCGGCCTTCTCCAGGTTCGCCGCGCCCTCGACGATCCGCCGCGCCTCCTCCGCGTCCTTGCCCCTGACCTTGAACTGGCCGAGCCCGTGGATCGACTGGGGCGTCAGCCCGACGTGCCCCATGACCGGGATCTCGGCCTCGACCATGGCCTCGACGAGGCGCAGCCGTTTCTTCGAGGCGCCCTCGATCTTGACCGCCGCCGCGCCCGCCTCCTTGAGAAAGCGCGAGGCGTTGCGGACCGTCTCATCGGCGCTCAAATGGAACGAAAAATAGGGCATGTCGCCGACGACGAGGGCCCGCCGAACGGCCCGGGCCACGGCTTTGGTGTGGTGGATCATCTCGTCCATGGTCACGGGGATGGTGTTCTCGTACCCCAGGACGACCATGCCCAGGGAGTCCCCGACCAGGATGAGGTCGACCCCGGCCTGGTCGAGGATCGCCGCCGTGGGGTGATCGTAGGCCGTCAGGCAGACGATCTTCGGGCCGGAGGCCTTACGGGCCCGAAGGGAGGGGATGGTGACGCGTGGCGTCGCAGTTTCCGGCATGTTCCGTCCTTTCTCCCCACCCCGCCTCACGCGGGATTGAGGTAAAGTCGCTGCCGCCGCATTCCGGCTCGGTCCCGGCACCGCGGTTCGCGGGGTCCGGGCCGCCGCTCCTCAGGGCTTTTTAGGGGCCTTGGCCCCGTAGCTCTGGGGAACGTAATAGAGCGAGCTTTTCTTCATGTCCCGGACCTGGCTGATGAGGTCCTGGACGTCGTCCTCGCGGCTGAAATCGAGGTCGTCGGCCTTGATGACGAGCAGGGGCGCCGCCTGGTAGTTGAAGAAGAAGTAGTCGAAGGCCTCGACGATGTCCTCGAGGTACTTCTCGGAGATGTTCTTCTCGACGGAGTCGCCCTCCTTGGCGATGCGCCGCGTCAGCGTCGTCAGGGAGACCTGGAGGTAGATGACGAGGTCGGGCTTTGGGACGCGCTCGGAAAGGATGCCGTAGATCTTCTCGTAGACGAGGAGCTCGTCGTCGGAGAGGGTCTGGTAGGCGTAGATCTTGTCCTTCTCGAAGACGTAGTCGCAGATGATCCGGTCGACGAACAGGTCCCGCTGGAGGAGCCGGACCTGCTGGTTGTAGCGGTTGGCCAGGAAGACGAGCTGGGTCAGGAAGGAGGACCCCTCCTTCTCGTTGTAAAAGTCCTTGAGGTAGGGATTGCCGACGTGGTCGAAGACGACCTTTCCGCCGATCCTCTGAGCCAGGATATTGGCCAGCTGGGTCTTCCGGGACCTGAAGACGCCCTCGATGGCGATATGCTTGAAAGGGATGTCCAGGGCGCTCTTCATACCCATAGTCGGAAGCCGAATTGTTTATACCGAATAACCCCCGGTAAGTCAACCGGGAGTGCCCCCGTCCCTAGGGCTTGCGCG
>JBBISK010000253.1:0-2856 GCA_037441295.1 Candidatus Aminicenantota bacterium
AAGGTCGCGCTCGACCGCGATCCGGCCGAGCGCCTCGAGCTCCTCCCGCGTCCAGACGCGCCCGACGGGGTTGTGCGGGCTGCAGAGGATGAGCATCCGGCCCGGGGCGTCGATCTTGGTCCGCAGGTCGTCGAGGTCCATCGTGTAGCGGCGGCCGTCGAACCGGAGCGGGTTGCGGATGACGCGGCGGCCGTTGTTCTCGACGGCGTGAAAGAAGGGGAAATAGACCGGCGTCTGGATGATGACCCCGTCGCCCGGCTTGGTGAAGGCGCGGACCGCGTAGTTGAGGGCGGGGACGATGCCCGGGGTCATGGCCATCCACGCCTTCTCGACCTCCCAGCCGTGCCGGCGCTTGAGCCAGCCGATCGCGGCGGCGTAGAACGACGGCGGGACGAGCGGATAGCCGTAGACGCCGTGGGCGGCCCGGCGCTCGATGGCCTCGACGACGGCCGGCGGGGCCTCGAAGTCCATGTCGGCCACCCAGAGCGGGATGGCGTCCTCGACCTTGAGGACCTTGCGGGGATAGACCCACTTGAGGGACTCCGTCCCCGTCCGGTCGACGATCTTGTTGAAATCGTACTTCATCAGATCAGGAACTTGCCGTCCTTGGCGACGTATCTCCCCTTGGCCTTGATCGTGACCTTGTCGACGAGCGCGTCGAAGTGGTACTTGCTCTTGTTCTTGCCGATGCCGTAGGAGTCGCCGATGGCGAAGTGGACCGTGCCGAAGGCCTTCTCGGCCTCGAGCATGTTGGGGCAGATCCTGGCGCCCTTGTTCGTGCCGATACCGAATTCGCCGATGATCCTGGCCGTCGGGTCGGAGCCGACGGTCTTGATGACCTCGGCGATGCCCTTGCCCTCGAAGCCGACGAGCTTGCCGCGTTTGAAGTTCATCACACCGTGCCCCAGCTTGTCGTCGATGAGGCCGATGACGATCTTCCCCGTGAACGTCTCCTCGACCGGGGCCGTGAAGCACTCGCCGGCCGGGAGGTTCCCGTGCACGCCCTTCTTGGAGATGTCGCCGATGTCGGCGTCCCAGCGCCGGCCCTTGACGCTGAAGGCGATGCGCGTCCCGGCCGCGTTCTCGATGACGATGTCGTCGGCGTCCTTCATCGCCCGCATGACCTTCCGGGTGAATCCGGCCATCTCCGAGAAGTCGATGGCGACGAGCCGCTCCATCATGTCACGGGTGAGGCCCGGCATCATGCAGATGCGGCCATGCTTGGCGCCCTCCGAGACCATGAAGCCGCGGAAGGGCTTTTCGGCGAAGCGGCCCTCGAGCATGTAGACGGTCACCGTCGCCGTGCGAATCAACTCCTTGAACTGGCGCGTCGGCGCCTCGATCGGCCGCAACGTCTCGGTCATGAGGTAGGTCGTTGTCTCGGCGCCAACCTGCTTGGCGTAGTAGGCCAGGGCCTCGGCGATCTCGAGCTTCTGGGTGTCCGTGACCAGCAGGAACTTTTCCCTCGGCCGGATCCGCAGGGCCTGCTTGACGGCCCGGTCGGCCGCCGAGTAGAGCTTGTTCGGTTTCATGATGGGACCTCCATTCCTTCCCATGCCTTATTTCTGCCGCCGCGCGTCCCAGTAGACGAAGCCGCAGAGCAGCAGGAACGCGATGAGGCTGATGATCTGGCCGTAGCCCGTGAACCAGGCCGCCGGCGTCCCGTCCACCCAGCGCCCGTTCTCGAGGACCATCGAGATTCCCAGGCTGACATAATGGTCCAGGTTGGTGAGTTTGAGGACGGCCAGGACGATGCCCATCAGGGCGCCGCCGGCGATGAACCCGGACGAGATGAGCGTCCCCCGGTTGTTCCGCCGCTCCGCCAGCTCCTTGTCCTTGGTCGACTTCTTGACGAGGTGCGAGATGAACCCGCCGACGAGGAGCGGCGTCGTCAGGGGCAACGGCAGGTACATCCCTAGGGCGAAAGCCAAGGGCGGCACCCGCGCCAGCTCGGCGACGATCGCGACCGAGGCCCCGATCGCGTAGAGGAGCCAGGTTACGGGCTCGCGGGACATCATCGACTTAATGACGGTCGCCATCAGGTTGGCCTGGGGCGCGGCCAGGGTCCCGCTCTGGAAAGAGAAGGCTTTGTCGAGGATGTAGATGGCGACCCCCACTGTCAGCGCGGAGACGAGGATGCCGGTGAACTTGAAGCGCTCCTGGTTGCGCGGCGTCGCCCCGAGCCAGTAGCCGATCTTGAGGTCGGTGACGAAGCTCCCGGAGATCGAGAGGGCCGTGCAGACGACCGCGCCGATGAGAAGGGCGACAGCCATGCCCTCCTTCCCGGACAGGCCCGCCCCGAGCAGGACGACGCTCGAGAGGATGATGGTGATGAGGGTCATGCCCGAGACCGGGTTCGTGCCGACGATGGCGATGGCGTAGGCGGCGACCGTCGTGAACAGGAACGAGAGCAGGATGCAGATGAGGACGCCGATGATGGCCAGCTTGAGGTTCGAGATCCAAAGGAAGTAGAGGAAGAGGCCGGCCGCCGTGGCCAGGAGCCCGAGGATGATGGTCTTCATCTTGAGGTCGCGGTCGGTCCTCACGGCCGCCGCCGCGCCCGACTTCTGCCCCTTGAAGATCTCCCGGAAGCCGAGGGAGAAGGATTTGATCATGACCGGCATGGACTTGATGATGCCCAGGACGCCGGCCATGAAGATGGCGCCGATGCCGATGTTCCGGACATAGGTGCTGAAGATCTGGGTCTCGCTCATCTGGGCGATGGGGACGGTGCCCGGGTAAAGGGCGCCGGGAAGGTGCTGGCCGAGGAACCAGATGGCGGGGACGAAGGCGAAATGCGAGAGCAGCCCGCCGGCGACGATGACGGCGTTGTAGCGAAGGCCGATGACGTAGCCT
>JBBISK010000254.1:0-2792 GCA_037441295.1 Candidatus Aminicenantota bacterium
GAACATCCCGGCCATGACCCCGGCCAGCACGCCGATCCCGACGAGCGGCAGGGGCTTCGGCCGCGGGTTCGATTCCGGATCGGCCTTGGCCGGCGCCTCCTGGCCGAGGGCCCGCTTGACCCTCCGGACCGGGTCGATGAAATTCCAGGCGACATAAAGGCAGAAGACGGCGAAGAACTTGCGCATGAGGTCGACCGGGAGCCGGTTGGCGAACCACGCCCCCAGGGCGACAGAGGTCAGCAGGCCCGCGGCGATCCAAACCGAGGCCCGGAGGTCGATGACTTTGGCCCGGTAGTAGGCGAGGACGCCGAGGATGCCGACGGGGAGCAGGATCGCGGCGAGCGAGGTCCCGGTCGCCTTGACCAGCGGAAAGCCCGCGAGCAGGACGAGCGCCGGGACGATGATGATGCCGCCGCCGATGCCGAAGAGCCCGGAAAAGACCCCGGCTGCGACGCCGATGAGGACGAGCCAGACCCCGCTCATGGCTGCCATTCTACCCAAAACAGGCCCGCGCCTCAATCGGCCGCGGCCCGCGGAAGAGCGGCCCGCTTGAATCCCGGAGGCGCTCCCCGGAGTTGACTTCATGTATAATATCCCGTTGAACCTCATGACCGGAGGAGCCCCATGCCGCTTCAGAAAGGACTGACCGCCCTCGTCCCAGCCGCACTCGCCGTCCTCATCTTGGCCGCCGCGGCGCTCCGCCCCGCGCCCGGCGCGGCCGCCCAGGCCGGCTCGGAACTCCCGACCAAGGACTATCCCGTGCGTCCGGTGCCGTTCACCGACGTCCGGCTGTCCGACGCCTTCTGGGCACCGCGCCTCGAGACGAACCGCACCGTCTCGGTCCCCTATGCCTTGCGCATGAATGAGGAGACCGGCCGCGTCGACAACTTCCGCAAGGCCGCGCGGCTCATGTCCGGCCCCTACAGGGGCAAGCGCTACAACGACTCCGACATTTACAAGGCGATGGAGGGCGCGGCCTACACCCTCCGTCTCCATCCGGACCCGGCGCTCGAGCGGAAGCTCGACGACCTCGTCGCCCTCATCGGCAAGGCCCAGGAGCCGGACGGCTACCTCTACACGGCCCGGACGGTCGACCCGGCCAACCCCGCACCCGGCGCCGGGCCCGAGCGCTGGTCGAACCTCCGCGTCAGCCACGAGCTCTACAACGTCGGCCACATGTACGAGGCGGCCGTGGCCCATTATCTGGCCACGGGGCGGCGGACCTTCCTCGACATCGCCCTGAAGAACGCCGACTTCCTCCTCCGGACGTTCGGCCCGGGCCAGCGCCGGGGCTTCCCCGGCCACCAGGAGGTCGAGATCGGCCTGGCCAAGCTCTACCGGGTGACCGGCGAAAGAAAGTACCTCGACCTGGCCAAGTTCTTCCTCGACGAGCGCGGCCACTACCACCAGGGCCCGCATTACGCCAAGGACGACCCGTTCGCCGTCTACGAATCCGAGGAATACCTCCAGAACCACAAGCCCGTCCTCGAGCAGGATGAGGCCGTGGGCCACGCCGTGCGCGAGATGTACATGGCCTCCGGCATGGCCGACGTGGCCGCCCTCGGGGACCATCCCGCCTACGCCGCGGCCATCGACCGGCTCTGGGAGAATGTCGTCGGCAAGAAGATGTACCTCACGGGCGGGGTCGGCTCGGCCGGCGTCAGCGAGGGCTTCGGCCCGAACTACGACCTGCCGAACACCGCCTACGCCGAGACGTGCGCGGCCATCGGCAACGCCCTCTGGAACGAGCGGCTCTTCCTCCTCCACGGGGAGTCGAAATACGTCGACGTCCTCGAGCGCGTTCTCTATAACGGACTCCTGTCGGGCGTCTCGCTCGGCGGCGACCGGTTCTTCTACCAGAACCCGCTCGAGTCCGCCGGCGGCTACGGCCGCAGTCCCTGGTTCGAGGTCGCCTGCTGCCCGCCGAACGTGACCCGCTTCCTGCCGTCCCTGCCCGGATACGTCTACGCGACGAAGGGGGACACGGTCTACGTAAACCTCTTTATCGGCGGCCGGGCCCGGGTCGACATCGGCGGCCACAAGGCCCTCCTCGTCCAGGAGACGCGCTATCCGTGGGACGGGGCGGTCAAGATCGTCGTCGAGCCGGACGGCGGGAGCTACGAATTCGAGGTCGCCGTCCGCATCCCCGGCTGGGCCAGGAACGAGGCCGTACCCTCCGGCCTCTACCGGTTCATCGACAAGAACGACGAAAAGCCGACGCTCAGGGTCAACGGGAAGTTCGTGGGCTTCGACCCGGCCGCCGGCTACGCCCGGGTCCGGCGAGCGTGGCGGCTCGGCGACACGATCGAGCTCGCGCTGCCCATGCCCGTCCGCAGGGTCGTGGCCAACGACGCGGTCGCGGCCGACGCGGGCATGGCCGCCGTCCAGCGGGGCCCCCTCGTTTTCTGCGCCGAGGGCGTCGACAACGGCGGGGACGTCCTCGAGGCCATGCTGCCCGATTATCTCAAGCTCCAGGCCGAATTCCGCCCCGGCCTCCTCAACGGCGTCACGGTCATCACGGGCAAGGTCATGCGCAAGACGAAGACGCCGGACGGAAAGGGCGGGTGGAAGGCGGAGGAATTCCTGGCCGTCCCGTATTACGCCTGGGCCAACCGCGGCGAGGGCGAGATGGCCGTCTGGTTCCCGCGGACCGCGGAGGCCGTCAAGCCGCGGGCGAGCCGGGGCCGGATCGGCCCCATCTATTGATGCTTAGATGAGTCCCGCGCGCTTCCGCAAGTCCCTCGTCGCGTTCGGCCTCGTCGCCGTATCCGTCGCCGCGGCGGCGCTCTGTC
>JBBISK010000255.1:0-2736 GCA_037441295.1 Candidatus Aminicenantota bacterium
GGTTAACCCCGAACAAGCCCCGGCATTCATGCCGGGGACTCGAGGGGTTGACTTGTCCCCGCCGAAAATGTATATGAGGGCGAGGAGGGGCCATGGTATCGAAGAACAGCGTAGCAACGCCGCCCCGCGCCACGATCGGCATCCTCGGCGGCACCGGGCTCTACGAGATCGACGGATTGACCGACGTCCAGGAAACGCGGCTCCAAACCCCATTCGGCGATCCCTCCGACGCCTTCTTCGTCGGCACCCTCGAGGGGAAACGCGTGGCCTTCCTCAGCCGCCACGGCCGCGGCCACCGGCTCCTGCCGGCCGAGGTCAACTACCGAGCCAACATCTACGGCTTCAAGATGCTCGGCGCCGGCCGCATCATCTCCGTCAATTCCGTCGGCTCCCTCCGGGCCGATATCCGGCCCCGGGACATCGTGCTCGCCGACCAGTTCTTCGACCGGACGCGCCGGGCCAACACCTTCTTCGGCGGCGGACTCGTCGCCCACATCAGCTTCGGCCAGCCCGTTTGCCCGGAGCTCTCCAAGGCTGTTTTCGACGCCGCCGTGGGTCTCGGGCTCCCGGCCCACCCGGCCGGGACGTACATCTCGATCGAGGGGCCTTCCTTTTCCACCCGGGCCGAGTCCGTCATCTACAAGTCGTGGGGCTGCGACGTCATCGGCATGACCGCCGCGACCGAGGCCAAGCTGGCCCGCGAGGCCGAGATCTGCTACGCCACCATGAACCTCGTCACCGACTACGACGTCTGGCACGCCGAGGAGGAGGCCGTGTCGGTGGAGCTCATCCTCCAGAACCTGTGGCACAATGTCGGGAACGCCAAGGCCGTCATCAAGCGGACGATCGCCGCCCTCGGCCCCGAGCAGGGCGACGCCTGCGGCTGCGGCAGGGCCCTCAAGAACACCATCGTCACCCAGCCGTTCCTCATCCCGGCCGAGACCCGGGCGAGGGTCCGGCTCCTCGTCGATAAATATCTCCAGCCCTGATCTCCGGGTCGCGCCATGAGCCTCGTCATCGTCGGTTCGGTCGCCTTCGACACCATCGAGACGCCTTTCGGCCGCCGCGAGCGGATCGTCGGCGGCTCGGGCACGTACTGCTCGCTTGCATCGAGCTACTTCACCCGGCCGCGCGTCGTCGGGGTCGTCGGCCGGGACTTCCCGCGCCGGGCCATCGACTTCCTGAAGTCGCGCCACGTCGACCTCCGCGGCCTCAGGGTCCGCTCCGGCAAGACCTTTCACTGGGAAGGGCGCTACGCCGAGGACCCGAACCTGAGGACGACGGTCAGGACCGAGCTCAACGTCTTCAAGAACTTCCGGCCCAAGGTCCCGGCCGCCTACGCCGGGGCGGATATCGTCTACCTGGCCAATATCGACCCCGACGGCCACGACTTCATCCTTCGGCAGTTCCGCCAGCCGAAGGTCCTGGCCATGGACACGATCCGCTTCTGGATCGAGACGAAGCGGGAGGCGATCCGGCGCGAGCTCGGCCGCGTCGATATCCTCTTCGCTAACGACGAGGAGGCGCGGCTTCTCTCCGGAGAGCAGAACCTCATCGCCGCGGGTCACGCCCTGGTTGGCTACGGCCCTCGGGTCGTCGTCCTCAAGAAGGGGGAGCACGGCGCCCTCGTCTTCGGCCGGAGCTTCCTCTTCGGGGTCCTGGCCCACCCGTGCGCGCACGTCATCGACCCGACCGGCGCCGGCGACGCCTTCGCCGGCGGCTTTCTCGGCTACCTCGACCGGGCCGGCTCGGTCGCCCGCCGCGACCTCCGCCGGGCGGCGGTTTACGGCAGCGTCCTGGCCTCGTTCGTCATCGAGGACTTCGGCATCGAGCGCTTCCGGACGCTCGACGAGGCGGCCGTCGAGGGCCGCTTCCAGGAGTTCCGGAGACTGATCGCGTTCTAAGGGAAGGGAAGGTCGGACCGTCCCGAGCGGGGGCGGCCGTTACGAGGGGAGAGGGAGGAAGATCATGGCCGAGCTCAAGGCGCCGGTGGAGCCTTTCCGGATCAAGGTTGTCGAGCCGATCCGTTCGACGACGCGGAAGGAGCGTGACGCGCTTCTCCGGCAGGCGGGCCTCAACGTCTTCGGCCTGCCCGCGGAGAAGGTCATGATCGACCTTCTGACGGATTCCGGGACGTCGGCCATGAGCGACGACCAGTGGGCCGGCCTCATGACGGGCGACGAGTCCTACGCCGGGGCCAGGAACTTCTACCACTTGGAGGAGGCCGTCCGGACGGTCTTCGGCTTCACCCATGTCATCCCAACCCACCAGGGCCGGGCCGCGGAGCGGGTCCTCTTCGGGTCCATGGTCAAGAAGGGCGACCTCGTGCCGAGCAACATCCATTTCGACACGACGCGCGCCAACATCGAGGTCCTGGGGGCCGAGGCCGTCGACCTCGTCCGGCCGGCGGCCTACGACCCGGACGCCGACCTGCCGTTCAAGGGCGATATGGACGTCGCCCGGCTGAAGAAGTTCATCGAGGCCAAGGGTGTCAAGCGCATCCCTCTCGTGATGACGACCGTGACCAACAATAGCGGCGGCGGCCAGCCCGTCTCGCTCAAGAACATCAGGGAGACGAGCCAGGTCTGCGCCCATTACGAGATCCCGTTCTTCCTCGACGCCTGCCGCTTCGCCGAGAACGCCTTCTTCATCAAGCGGCGGGAGAACGGCTACGCGAAGAAAAGCGTCCTCGAGGTCGCCCAGGAGATGTTCTCCTATGCGGACGGCGCGACCGTG
>JBBISK010000256.1:0-2631 GCA_037441295.1 Candidatus Aminicenantota bacterium
GAGGTCTTCAAGAAGAACGCCATCACCTTCGGCACCGTGACGCGCCTGGCTCCCGGGAAGTTCACCATCCAGGGTCTCAACCCGGACGAGGAAGGCAAGGCCCGCGAGCAGCTCGACCAGTACCTCCGCGACTGGGACTATAGCTTCAGCGGCCCGGTGGCGACGGTCACGATGAAGGGCCCGGCCATGCAGCTCATGAAGGACCAGGCCGTCGAGCAGTCCGTCGAGACGATCCGCAACCGCATCGACCAGTTCGGCGTGGCCGAGCCGATCATCGCCCGCTACGGCCGGGAGCAGCTCATCGTCGAGCTGCCGGGCGTCGACAACCCTGAGCACGTCCAGTACATCATCAAGACCGCGGCCGTCCTCGAATGGAAGCTGGTCAAGGCCGGCCCGGCCGCCGACGAGGCGACCCTTCTCAAAGACTTCGGCGGCAAGGTCCCCGACGACATGGAGGTCGTCCGGGGCGACCCGAAGCGGCGGGCCGAGGGCTACTACCTCGTGACCAAGGTCGCCGCCGTGACGGGCAAGGACTTGCGCCTGGTCCGCCGGAGCCAGGACGAGTGGGGCCAGCCGGCCGTCGCCTTCCAGCTCAAGGCCGACGGCGCCCGCCGGTTCGAGCAGCTGACGGGCGAGAACATCGGCAAGCCCCTGGCCATCATCCTCGACAAGAAAGTCCAGTCGGCCCCGAACATCAACGCCCGCATCAGCGACAGCGGCATCATCCAGGGGAACTTCACCGTCGAGGCCGCCGACGACCTCGTCCTCATCCTCAAGGCCGGCGCCCTGCCGGCCGGCATCAAGACCCTCGAGAACAGGACCATAGGGCCCTCGCTCGGCGCCGACTCGATCCGGGCCGGCTTCCTCTCCGCCCTGATCGCCCTCGTCGCCATCATGGCCTTCATGCTCTTCTACTACCGGGTTTCGGGCATCAACGCCATCGTCACCCTGGTCCTCAACCAGATCATCCTCTTTGGCGCCTTGGCCTATTTCCGGGGGACCCTGACCCTGCCGGGCATCGCCGGCATCATCCTGGGCATCGGCATGGCCGTCGACTGCAACGTCCTCGTCTTCGAGCGCATCCGCGAGGAGCTCCGCACGGGCAAGACGATCCTGAACTCGATCAGCCTGGGCTTCTCCCGGGCCTTCCGGACGATCTTCGACTCGCACATGACGACGATCATCTCGGCCGTCTTCCTGTTCCAGTTCGGGACGGGGCCGATCAAGGGGTACGCCGTGACGCTGATCATCAGCCTCGTCGCCAACCTCTTCACGGCCGTCTTCGTCTCGCACTGGATCTTCGACCTGACCCATTCCGCCAAGACCCAAAAGTTGAGCATCTAGCCATGGAATTCTTCAAGACCCCCAATATCAACTTCATGAAATACCGCTTCTGGGCCCTCGCGTTCACGGGCGCGGTCATCCTGGCCGGCGCCCTGAACATCTTCCTCGGCAAGGGCCTCAAGCTCGGCGTCGACTTCGGCGGCGGGACGCTCGTCCGGATCGTCTTCAAGAGCCCGACGACGGTCTCCGGGATCCGCGCCGAGCTCAACCGGGTCGGCCTCGGCGAGAGCGTCATCCAGGAGAGCGGCCAGCCGGGCCGGGAGTTCATGATCCGGACCCTCCAGGTCGTCTCGGGCAAGGACGCCCAGCAGGAGCTCGAGGCCCACGAGAAGCTCGGCAACCGCGTCATCGAGGCGCTGCGGGGCGAGGACGGGCAGGCCGAGACCGCCCGCGGCCTTAAGGACCTCAACGCCATCGACCAGGCAGGGCTCACGGCCCTCCTCCAGCCCGCCTTCCGCGACAAGGCCGACGAGCTGGCGAAGGAGGTCATCCACTATCGGACGACAAAAACGACGGGGAGCGGCATCATCGAGGACTTCGCGGGCCTGGCCCAGGCGGGTATCGGCCCGGATGTCGTCAAGGAGCTCCAGGCCAGGACCTACCTGGGCAAGCTCGCCGTCGTCAGCAAGGAGACGGTCGGGCCCCAGGCCGGGGCCGACCTGAGGAGGAAGGCCACGCTGGCCGTCATCTGGTCCCTCCTCGGGATGCTCGTCTACATCGGCTTCCGCTTCAAGCTCGAATACGGGGTCTCGGCCATCGTCACCCTGACCCAGGACGTCCTGATGGCCCTGAGCGTCTATTCCTTCACCAACCGCGAGATCAACCTGCCGATCATCGCCGCCCTGCTGACGATCGTCGGCTATTCCATCAACGACACCGTCGTCGTCTTCGACCGCGTCCGCGAGAACCTCAAGATCATGCGCAAGGATTCGTTCGAGGCCATCCTCAACCGGAGCATCAACCAGAGCCTCGGCCGGACGATCATCACCACGGGCACGGTCTTCCTGGCCGTCCTCTCGCTCTTCCTCTTCGGCGGCAAGACCATCAACGATTTCGCCTTCATCATGCTCTTCGGCTCGATAGAAGGCGTCTACTCAACGATTTACCTGTCGTGTCCCGTGGTCCTGTTCTGGACGCAGCTGTTCAAGCCGAAAAGAGGGTCCCGGAGATAAATTTTTTCTTGTCAAAAAGGATTTTTTATTCTATACTACTGCTTGCGTTAATCCTTAGCATCGCGAGCATGAGGTAACGACCATGGCGGACGTTAAAAAGCAGCCAATCAGAAGC
>JBBISK010000257.1:0-2531 GCA_037441295.1 Candidatus Aminicenantota bacterium
AACTTCATGAACCCGCGCTGCATGGTCGTCCGCCCGGACCCGTGGCATGTCGGGCAGTCGCGCGAGCTACCCCCGGAGATGTGGCCCGTGCCGCCGCAGCGGTCGCAGGGCGCCAGCCGGTTGAGACGGATCCGTGTCTGAACGCCGCGGATGGCGTCCTCGAAGCCGACCTTCATCGAGTAGTTGAGGTCCTCGCCCCGCTCCGGGGCGAACTCCGGGCCGGCCGCGGCCCGGCCGCCGGCCCCGCCGAACAGGTTCTCGAAGAAGTCCCGGAACGACGAGGACCCGTAATCGGAGAAATCGAAGCCCTCGAACCCGGAGGAAGAGGCCGGGCCGCCGGGGCCGGAGGCGGGCGGGCGGTCGCCCGCGAACCCGAACTGGTCGTACTGGGTGCGCTTCGCCGGGTCGCTCAGGACGGAGTAGGCCTCCTGGATCTCTTTAAACTTGGCTTCGGCGGACCTGTCGCCGGGGTTGAGGTCCGGATGGAACCTGCGGGCGAGCTTGCGGTAGGCCTTCTTGATCTCGGCCTGGGCCGCCGTTCTGGCGACGCCCAGAGTCTCGTAATAATCTTTGGCCATGGCCGTTCCTCAGCGGAACCGGGCCCTCCCGGCCCCGCCCCCGGATGTCCAGGCCCGGGGCCTGGTCAGTTCTTCTTGTCCTCGTCCACGACCTCGGCGTCGATGACTTCGTCATCCGCGCCACCGCCCTGTGACGCGCTCCGTCCGTCGCCGCCGGAGGCGGGTCCGTCTTGCGGGCCGGCCTGCCCGGGGGCAGCCTGGGACTGCCCGGCCTGCTGGTAGAGCGTCTCCGTCAGCCGGTGGGAGACCCGCGACAGGGAGTCCGTGGCCTTCTTGATCTCGTCGAGGTTGTCGCTGGCGACGGCCTTCTTGGTCTTCTCGATCTCGTTCTGGACGGCCTCGGCCTCGTGCTCGCGGATCTTGTCCTTGTTGTCCCGCAGGAGCGTCTCGAGGCTGTAGACCAGCTGGTCGGCGTGGTTCTTGGCGTCGATCGTCTCGCGGCGCCGGCGGTCCTCCTCGGCGTGGCTCTCGGCATCCTTGACCATCCGGTTGATCTCCCTCTCGTCGAGTCCGCTGTGGCCGGTGATGGTAATGGCCTGCTGCTTGCCCGTGCCCGTGTCCTTGGCCGAGACGTGCAGAATGCCGTTGGCGTCGATGTCGAAGGTGACCTCGATCTTGGGCACGCCCCGCATGGCCGGCGGGATGCCGTCGAGGTGGAACCGCCCGAGCGTCCGGTTGTCCGAAGCCATCTCGCGCTCTCCCTGAAGGACGTGGATCTCGACGCTCGGCTGGTTGTCCGAGGCCGTGGAGAAGGTCTCCATCTTTTTCGTCGGGATGGTCGTGTTGCGCGGGATCATCCGGGTGAAGACGCTGCCCAGGGTCTCGATGCCCAGCGTCAGCGGCGTGACGTCGAGCAGGAGGACGTCCTTGACCTCGCCCGAGAGGACGGCGCCCTGGATGGCGGCGCCGACGGCCACGACCTCGTCCGGGTTGACGCCCTTGTGGGGCTCGCGGCCGAAGAGGTCGCGGACAAGCTGCTGGATGCGGGGCATGCGGGTCTGTCCGCCGACGAGGACGACCTCCTTGATCTCCTCGGGCTTGAGCCCGGCGTCGGACAGGGCCTGGCGGACCGGGGCGACGGACCTCTGGATGAGCTCCTCGCAGAGCTGCTCAAGCTTGGCCCGAGTCAGCTTCATCAGCAGGTGCTTGGGGCCCGAAGCGTCGGCGGTGACGAAGGGCAGGTTGATCTCGGTCTCCATCGTCGTCGACAGCTCGATCTTGGCCTTCTCGGCGGCCTCCTTAAGCCTCTGGAGGGCCATCTTGTCCCGGGTCAGGTCGATGCCGGACTCTTTCTTGAACTCGGCCACGATCCAGTCCTGGACCTGCTGGTCGAGGTCGTCGCCGCCGAGGTGCGTGTCGCCGTTGGTCGCCTTGACCTCGACGACGCCCTCCCCAACCTCGAGGATGGAGATGTCGAACGTGCCGCCGCCGAAGTCGTACACGGCGATGATCTCGTCCTTCTTCTTGTCCATGCCGTAGGCCAGGGCGGACGCGGTCGGTTCGTTGATGATCCGGACGACGTCGAGTCCGGCGATCTTGCCCGCGTCCTTGGTCGCCTTGCGCTGGCTGTCGTTGAAATACGCGGGGACGGTGATGACCGCCTTCTCGACCTTTTCGCCCAAGTAGTCCTCGGCCGCCTTCTTGAGCTTCTGAAGGATGAAGGCGGAGACCTCGGGAGGAGCGTACTTCTTGCCGAGGGCCTCGACCCGGACGTCGCCGTTGGCGGCCTCGGTCACCTTGAACGGGACTTGCTTGATCTCCTGGCCCACTTCGCCGAACCGGCGGCCCATGAACCTCTTGATGGAGTAGATGGTGTTCTCGGGGTTCGTGACGCGCTGGCGCTTGGCCACCTGCCCGACGAGGATCTCCCCCTTCTGAGTGAAGGCCACGACCGACGGGGTCGTGCGCCCGCCTTCCTCATTGGGGATGACGGTCGTTTTTTCGCCTTCCTGG
>JBBISK010000258.1:0-2519 GCA_037441295.1 Candidatus Aminicenantota bacterium
CCTGCGCCTTCTCGGTCCGGGCAAAGCCGTCCTCGAAGAAAAGGCGGCCCAGTTCGTCGTCACCGCGGAGAAGGCCATCGGCCACCCCATCGCCAACGCCAAGGGCTTCTCCCTGGCCAACCGGTTCTACCTCCACTATCAGTTGGCCCGCCAGTACGAGAAGCTGGGGCAGAACGAGCGGGCGGAGGCTGAATACGCCCAGGGCTTCTCGGGGAACCCGAACTATAAGGAAGGGCTGGTCGAGTACGCCCGTTTCCTCCTCCGCGTGCGCAAGTACGACGAGGCCTTGACGGTCGTCGACGGCCTCAAGGACGTGGAGAAGGGCCGTTACGACTACCTCCTCATCAACGGGCTGGCCAAGATGGGGATGGGGGACACGACGGCCGCCGTCACGGACCTCCTCGCCGCCAATCGCATCTACAACAGCGACACGGTCCTCCTCAACGCCCTCGGCTCCTCTTTCCTCAAGCTCGGCCAGCGGGACCAGGCCCTGAACGCCTTCCAGGCCTCCCTCAAGCTCAACGACCAGCAGGAAGACATCAAGAAGATCGTCGCCGGCCTCACCAAGAAGTGAGCGCCCGGCCCCGGGGCGGCCGGCCGGTTGACAGACGACGGGGCTTGACTTAGAATTCGGGTCCATGGCCGCCCTCGGACAGGAACTCAAGAAGCAGCGGGAATCCAGGAACATCTCCCTCGACGAGATGGCCTCCTCGACCAAGATCGTCGGCCGCTATTTGCAGGCCCTGGAGGAAGACCGCTTCGACGCCATGCCCGGCGGGTTCTTCATCAAGGGCATCATCCGGACCTACGCCGTTTACGTCGGGCTCGACCCGGACGAGGTCCTGGCCAGGTACCGCGAGTCCGGGCTGTTCGAGGAGCCGGCGAGGGCGCGGAGCGCCGCACCGGACGCGGGGCTGGCCTCGCCGCGCCGGAGATGGCTCGGCCCGGGCCTCGTCATCGGGGCCGGCGTCCTCCTCCTCGTCGTCTTGTCGCTCGCCTGGCGTTCGTGCCGGCCACGCCGTGCCGTGCCCGCGCCGCCGGCGGCCACGGTCCTGCCCCAGGCCCGCCCGGCCGCAAAGCCCGCGGAGGAGAATAAGCCCTCGGCTGAGCCCGCCGGCGGCCAGGCTCAGGCCACCGGCAAGGGAACCGCCGGAGAGCAGGTCGCGAAGGGGACGGCCGCCGCTCCTCCGAAAACCGCGCCTTCGACGGCCGGGCCAGGGACAAGCGAGCCCTCGACCCCGGCCCCGCGGCCGGCCGAGCCCGCCCAGGCCAAGCCTGAGGAGACGACGGGGCTGACCATGGACATCAGCTTCCAGGAGGAGACCTGGATCCAGGTCTCGGCCGACGGGCAGCCCAAGATCAGCGGCCTCTTCTCCGCCGGCGGCAAGGCGCGGGCCAGGGCCGAGAAGGAGATCGTCATCAACGTCCTCGGCAACGCCGGCGGCGTGACCTTCCTCCTCAACGGACGGCCCGGCAAGGTCCTCGGCCGCATCGGCGAGGTCCTCAACAACATCCGCATCACGCCCGACAACCTGAACGAATTCCTCCGGGAACGGCAGCCGCAGCGGCCGGCCGACTGACGGGCCGAGGGGCGGCCCCCGCGGTAAGACCCATGCCCACCGACCAGAGCGAAGCCATCGTCCTCCGCACGACGAACGTCGGCGACCAGGACAAGATCGCCGTCCTCTTCTGCCGCGACAAGGGCGTCCTCCGGGGGGTGGCCAAGGGGGCGCGGAAGTTCGGCAACCGCTTCGGGAGCAGCCTCGAGCCGATGTCCGTCGTCCGCGTCTTCTACTACGAGAAGGAGCGGCGGGAGACGGTCACCATCTCCGGCTGCGACCTCCTCGAGTCCTTCTTCGAGATGCAGGCGGACCCGAAGACGGCATTCCTCGCGACCTATCTTGCCGAGCTCGTCGAGGAATTCGCCCCGGCCCGGGCCAAGGAGGACGTCCTCTTCCGGCTCCTCCTCGCCGTCCTCCGCTGCCTGAAGGAAGGCGGGGGCAGGGCCTTCCTGGCCGCCTATTTCGAGGCCTGGATCCTCCAGATCAACGGCTTTCTCCCCGACCTCGGGACCTGCCGGAAATGCCGGAAGCCGCTGCGGCCGGGCTGGCTCGGGGCGCGGCGGGACGGCGCCTACTGCGACGCGTGCGCCCCTCTCAAGAAGGACGAGGTCGCGGCCGGGACCTGGGACTTCCTCAAATGGGTCCGGGCCAACCCCCCGGAAAAGTCGTGCTCCGTCCCTCTGGCCGCGGCCGACCTCGGCCGGGTCCGCAAGACCCTCCAGGCCCTCATCGTCTTCCACCTGGAGCGCGAGCCGCGAACCCTCCATTTCGCCAAGGATTAGGCCTCCTCCGGCAAAGAAAAAGCCCGCCCCGCCGGAGCGGAGCGGGCTCAGGTTGGCCTTGTGCCGCCCCCCCGGATTCCGGGGAGGTCGGCCGCCTAACTCAGAAGAACAGCGAGATCCCCAGCAGGATCGTGTGCATGCTGATATGGTCGATTTCGCCTTCATAATACGTGTC
>JBBISK010000259.1:0-2490 GCA_037441295.1 Candidatus Aminicenantota bacterium
CCCTGCCCAAGTTCCTCTGCCGCCTCGGCGCCGACGTCCGCGTCTTTATGCCCTATTACAGGGAGGTCCGGAAGAAGGGCCTGCCCCTGGGCCCGGCCGTCGCGCGCGGTCGGTTCGAGTGGGGCGGCAGGACGGCGGAGTACTCCGTCCTTGAGCACCGCGCCGACGGGTTCCTCGTCGATTTCATCGCCCATGACGCCTACTTCGACCGCGACGCGCTCTATGGGACACCGGCCGGCGATTATCCCGATAACGGCGAGCGCTTCGCGTTCTTTGCCCGGGCTTCGCTCGAGGCGATGAAGGCTCTCGGCTTCGCCCCCGACGTCGTCCACGGCCACGACTGGCAGGCGGCGACCGCCTTCGCCTACCTGAGGTTCGTCTACGCCGGCGACCCCTTCTTCAAGGACGCCCGGTCCGTCTTCACCGTTCACAACCTTGCCTATCAGGGCCGGTTCGAGCCCGGCGTCCTCTCCGCCGTCGGCCTGCCGGACTCGCTCTTCAACATGAACGACCTCGAGTTCTTCGGCAAGGTCAATTTTTTGAAGGCGGGCATCCTCTACGCCTCGGCCGTGACAACGGTCAGCCCACGCTACAGCCGGGAGATCCAGACCCCGGAATTCGGCTGCGGCATGGACGGGCTGCTCCGGGCCCGGTCCGGCGCGCTCTCCGGCATCCTCAACGGGGTCGACTACGCCGACTGGGACCCGGCCATGGACCGCCTCATCCCGGCGCGCTTCACCCCCCGCGACCTGACCGGCAAGGCCGTTTCGAAGGCCGGCCTGCTCGGGACCTTCGGGCTCGAGGGCGCACTTGAGACGCCGGTCGCCGGGATGGTCACGCGCCTGGCCGCCCAGAAGGGCGTCGACGTCCTCTGCGAGGCGCTCGACGAGGTCTTCGCCCTCGGCCTGACCGTGGTCATCCTCGGCACCGGCGACCAGAAGATCCAGGACTTCCTCAAGGACGCCGCGAAGAGATCCCCCGGCCGGCTCGGCCTGAAGATCGCTTTCGACGAGAAGATCGCCCATATGATCTACGCCGGCAGCGACCTCTTCCTCATCCCCTCGCGCTACGAGCCCTGCGGCCTGACCCAGATGTACGCCTTGAAGTACGGGACGGTCCCGGTCGTCCGGGCGACGGGCGGGCTCGAGGACACGATCCAGGAGTACGACCCGGCGGCGCGCACGGGCAACGGGTTCAAGTTCCGCGAGGCCGAGCCGGCGGCCCTCCTGGCGGCGCTCCGGCGGGCCCTGGCCGTCTACGCCCGGCCGATGGTCTGGCGCGGCCTCCTTCGCAGCGGCATGGCCGCCGACCACTCCTGGACCCGCTCGGCCGGCGAGTACCTGGCGCTCTACCGGAAGATCTCCGGGCGGTCCGAAGCCTGAACGAGGGAAAGAAGAAGGACAGCCCCTCTCGGGTCGAAGGGGGACAGTCCCCCGCGGGGACAGTCCCTATCCTCTGAGGTAGCCGGCGGCCGTTTCCGGAGGCACCGGGTTGATGTAGAAGCCCGTCCCCCACTCGAACCCCGCCACCTTGGTCAGGATGGGGAAGATCTCGATGTGCCAGTGGTAGATTCGATCGACCTCCGGCCAGCTCTTGACGGCCAGGGCCGGGGTCGGCGCCTGGTGGAGGACCATGTTGTAGGCCGGGTCGGCCAGCGTTCCCTTGAGCTTGCCGAGCACGGCCCTCATCGTCTCGGCGAGGGACTCGAGCTCGCCGCCCCGGACGGCCGTGAAATACGGCGAATGGCGGAGCGGGTAGATCGCCATCTCGAAGGGGAAGCGAGAGGCAAAGGGCGTGATCACGGCGAAGTCCCGGTTCTCGAAGACGAGCCTCTCGCCGAGGGCCCGCTCCTCGCGGATGATGCGGCAGAAGATGCATTCCTTGTGGCTCCGCAGGAGACGCTCGGCCCCGTAGATCTCCTCCTTGACCCGCTTCGGGATGATCGGCGTCGCCACGAGCTGGGTGTGGGGATGGCTGAGGGACGCCCCGGCCTCCTTGCCCTTGTTCTTGAAGAGCTGGGCATACTGGTAACGCGGGTTCCCCTCGACGGCCAGGAGCCTCTCTTGGTAGACCCCCAGGACGTCGCGGAGGTGGGCGGGCGCGAGGTCGCCTAGCTCTGGTCCGATGCCCGGCGTCGGACCTGGTCCATCGTGGCGGCGGGGCGCGCTGCCGGGCCACCCGCCCCGGGATTATAATCGAAACATATTCCAAACCAGCATTTCCAACTGGCTGAAAGTGCGCGGGAGACTCAGCGATGGCACCCTTACGTGTTCTTGAATGTCCTTCATGCGGCGGAAACCTGAGCTATGACGGTGGTCCCGGGGTGACCATCACCTGCCAATATTGCGGCAAGGTCATCGAGGTCCCGTCCGAGCTGCGCTTAGCGCCCGACCTGCGCTCGGCCGCACCCTCCGCCGACATGGTCGCCGCGACGCTCGCTGCCGATGCCCTGGACGTCGCGGCGCTCGACTTGTCGGATCCAGAGGCGGT
>JBBISK010000260.1:0-2483 GCA_037441295.1 Candidatus Aminicenantota bacterium
CCGACGGGGGAACCGGGACAGGTTCCCGGGGCCGGGGGATAAGGGTGACCCCGGTGCCGCCGCAACGGGGGACGCACACGGACAGGCCCCTCCCGCAACGAAGCGAGGCCCCTCTTTTGCATGCGGCGCGCTAAACTGGTATCATTTCCGGCTGAGAGCGGCCATGGTCAACTACATCCTTCTCTACAAGATCCGGCGGGTCGTCAAGCGCATCATCAAGGACAAGATCGCCGACGACGAGATCGCCACGACCCCCAAGTCCTGCCTGGGCTGCCTAGCCGACGATATCAGCTGGGAAGTCTACTACCTGCTCAAGGAGAAGGAAGAGAAGAACGAGCCGCCGGGGACCGGGGGATGAGCTCCGGCCTTATTCCTTGCCGGCGTCCTTAGCCGGGCCTGACTTGTTCTCCCGGATCCTGGCTTTCAGGGCCTCCCACCACTCGATCCGCTTGCGGACCTCTTTCTCGAAGCCGAGCGAGCCCGGCTCGTAATAGCGCCGGCCGCGGAGCCTCTCCGGGAACGTCTCCATGTCCGTCGTCGAGGCGTCGAGATCGTGGGCGTACTGGTAGTCCTTGCCGTAGCCGAGCTCCTTCATCAGTGGCGTCACCGGGTTCCGGATGGAGAGGGGGACGGGCTCGTGGGGACTGCGTTCGACGTCCTTCATGGCCGCCCCGAAGGCCGAGTAGACGCGGTTGCTCTTGGGCGCAGAGGCCAGGTAGACGACCGCCTCGGCGATGGCCAGCTCCCCTTCCGGCGAGCCGAGGAAATCATAGGCTTCCTTGGCGTGGAGGGCCAGGGCGAGGGCCTGGGGATCGGCCAGCCCCACGTCCTCCGAGGCGAAGCGGACGACGCGCCGCGCGATGTAGAGGGCGTCCTCGCCGGCGGCGAGCATCCGCGCCAGCCAGTACAGGGAGGCGTCGACGTCGCTGTTCCGGAGGCTCTTGTGGAGGGCGGAGATGAGGTTGTAATGCTCCTCCCCGCCCTTATCGTAGAGGAGGGTCCGCTTCTGGAGGGCCTCCTGGACGTTCTCGAGCGTCATCGTCTTCTTCTTGGCCAGGCTCGCGGCGATCTCGAGCGTGTTAAGGGCCCGGCGGGCGTCGCCGTTGGCGAAGTCGATGAGGAGGTCGAGCGCGGCCGGGTCGATGGCCAGCCCGAGCGTCCCGAGCCCCCGCTCCCGATCGGCCAGGGCGTCACGAACGATCCGGGCGAGGGCCTCCCGGTCGAGCTCCTTGAGGACGAGGACCCGTGTCCGCGAGAGGAGCGGGGCGATGACCTCGAAGGACGGGTTCTCCGTGGTCGAGCCGAAGAGGATGATGTCCCCCTTCTCGACGTAGGGCAGGAAGGCGGCCTGCTGGGCCTTGTTGAAGCGGTGGATCTCATCGATGAACAGGATCATCGGCTTGCCGAAGAGCTTGCGCTGCTGCTCGGCCCGGGCCATGAACTCCTTGACCTCCTTGATGCCCGAGAGGACGGCGCTGAAGAGCTCGAACGGCAGGTCGAAATGGCGGGCCAGCATCATGCCGAGGGTCGTCTTGCCGGAGCCGGGCGGGCCCCAGAAGATGATCGAGACGAGCCGGTTGCCCTCGATGAGCTCGGACAGGATCTTGCCCCGGCCCAGGATGTGGCCCTGCCCATAGACGCGGTCGAACGTCCGCGGCCGCATCCGCTCGGCCAGCGGCGTCGTTTCCGCGGCCGGTTCGGGGGCCTTCTTCTTGTCTTTCACGGCCATGGGGAACCTGCGCGCGGATTATATCACAACGGGACGCGGCCGAAGGAGCGGGGACCGGCCCCCGCCTTGACCGGAACAGGCGGACATGTTAATGTGGGAGTCCCGGAACGCCCGTGAGAAACGAAACCGCCGAGCCCAAGCTCTTCAAGGACGACAAGCCGAAAGCGAAGCTCGTCTACCGCATCGACGAGGTCGTCCGCTTGGCCAAGGTCGACGAGGCCACGCTCGAAGCGTGGGAGAACGAGTTCCCCTTCCTCAACGCCGGCCGGACCGGGAGCGGCCAGAAGTTCTTCCGGCAGAAGGACCTCGACATCATCCTCCGCATCCGCGAGCTCCTCGAGGCCAAGAGCCATACCATGGCCGGGATCCGGCGGCGGGTCGAGGAGGAGTTCGGGCTCCAGCCCTCGCTCCCGCTCCATCCGGAGAAGCTCCGCAAGGCCCTCTACAACGTCCGCGACGAGCTCCAGCAGCTCGCCGCCTCGCTCGAAAAGCTGCCGAAAAAACGATGACATTTCCGCCGGTTCTGCTATAATGTGGGACCGCGGTCCGGGACGTGGCGCAGCCTGGTAGCGCACATGCTTGGGGTGCATGGGGTCGGCGGTTCGAATCCGCCCGTCCCGACCAACTTTTCCCCTCTATCCCCAGGGAGTATCGAGGTGAGGCGATGAATTCCCCCGAGCGTCTTAAGGAGACGGACACCCTGAAAGGCGAAACGTTCCGCGCGGCGGAACTCGTCCAGTACCAGGACGGGGCC
>JBBISK010000261.1:0-1272 GCA_037441295.1 Candidatus Aminicenantota bacterium
GGTCATCCAGGGCGGCGAGGTCGACGAGGCCAGCGCGTTCCCGCCCGTCCCCCACGAGACGACAGGGCGGACGGGCCTCCGGCACATCGACGGCGCCGTCTCCATGGCCCGCGACGCGCCCGGCAGCGCCACCTCGAGCTTTTTCATCTGCCTCGGCGACCAGCCGGAGCTCGATTACGGTGGCCACCGCAACCCCGACGGCCAGGGCTTCGCCGCCTTCGGCCGGGTCGTCTCGGGCATGGAGGTCGTGCGGAAGATCCAGAAGCTCCCGGCGCACGGCCAGCAGTTGACGCCCCCCGTGCGCATTCTCTCGGTTAAAAGGATCGGTTGACCGATATCGACATGAACTCAGGAGGTCGCATGAAAAGGAACATGAAATCCACGGTCGTCTTGGCTCTCGCCCTGGCCGGGCTCGTCCCCGCGATTGCACTGGCCCAGGCCAAGCCGGCCGCTAAGCCCGCTGCGGCCCAGCGGCTGGTCGGCCGGGCCCTCTACGAGAAGCTCCGCAGGGAAGGCCGGGCCATGGTCAAGTACGAAGGCCTTGCGGGGCTCCAATGGACGCCCGACGGCAAGGGCTATTACATCCAGGAAGATAACGCCTTCAAGCGGGTCGACCTCGCCACCGGCGCGAAGTCCCCGCTCTTCGACGAGGCCAAGCTCACGGCCGCCCTGAACGCCATGACCGGGCGCCAGGAAACCAAGCTGCCCTTCGGCGGCGAGGGACGGCCCATGCCGGGCATGGGCCCCGGATTCCGGGGAGCGGGGGCGTTCCAGTTCCTCGACGAGGGGAAAAAGATCCAGTTCTCGGCCTGGAACAAGGTCTTCCTTTACGACCTCGCCACGGGCAAGCTCGTCGCCTACGAGCCCGAGCGCACGACGACCGGCGTCCGCGGCCGCGGCTACGGCGATGTCCTCTCTCCGGAACTCAAGTCCCGGGCCTTCACCCGGAACTATAATCTCTACGTCAAGGACATGGACGGCAATGAGACCGCCCTGACGACGGACGGGACCGAGGACCTGCGGAACGGCTTCCCCGACTGGGTCTACCCCGAGGAGCTCGCGCAGTATCAGGCCTTCTGGTGGTCCCCCGACTCGAAGAAGATCGCCTTCATGCAGTTCGACGAGAGCCCCGTCGCCAAGTACCCCATCGTCCACGACATCGCCCCCATGCCGCGCTACGAGCTCCAAGGGTATCCCGTGCCCGGCTCGAACAACCCCATCGTCCGGCTTTTCATCGCCGACGCCGCCACAAAGAAGCTCGTGCGGCTCGAG
>JBBISK010000261.1:1282-2417 GCA_037441295.1 Candidatus Aminicenantota bacterium
GACCGGCGACGACCTCGACGTCTACCTTTATCGCGGGCAGTGGACGAACGACGGCAAGGAGTTCACCTATCACCGTCTGAACCGCCTTCAGAACAGGGTCGAGGTTTTTGCTGCCGACCCGGCCACCGGCAAGACGCGCCTCCTCCTCAAGGACGAGGACCCCTGCTACATCGACGAGCAGACTGACCTCATCTTCCTCAAGGACAACCAGCGCTTCCTCTGGACCTCGGAGCGGAGCGGCTGGCGCGAGATCTACCTCTACGACCTCTCCGGCACGCTTCTTAAGCAGCTGACCGACGCGCGCCTGCCCGTTCAGTCCATCCTTGGGGTCGACGAAGCGGGCGGCTGGGTCTATTTCAGCGGGGCCGTGGCCAACGGCACCGAGACCCATCTCTTCAAGGTCGGCCTCGACGGCTCGGGCTTCGCCCGCCTGACCAAGGAGCCGGGGACGCACATGATCAGCTTCGCCCCGGGCTTCGCCTACTACACGGATTCCTTCTCTAGCTTCGATGCCCCGGCCCGGACGGTCCTCTGCCGGACCGACGGCGGGGAGCCCAAGGTCATCGGCAAGGCCGTGCCCAGCCGGGAGTTCCTCGACCAGAAGCTCCTCAAGCCGGAGCACTTCCTGTTCAAGTCGGCCGACGGAAAGTACGACCTCGACGCCCTCCTCTACTTCCCGGCCCACTTCAACCCGAAGGAGAAGTACCCGGTCATCCTCTCGATCTACGGCGGACCGGGGTCGAAGGGCGTCATGAACCGCTACGCCATGGCCGACGCGAACCAGACCCTGGCCCAGCTCGGCTTCCTCGTCGCCACCTGCGACTACCGGGGTGTCTCCGGGCGCGGCAAGACCTTCCAGAACCTCCACTACATGAAGCTCGGGCAGGTCGAGTTCGAGGACCACGTCGCCTTCGTCAAGGACCTCGCCCGCCGGCCCTACGTCGACGCCGGTCGGGTCGGCATCACCGGCCATTCCTACGGCGGCTATTTCACCTGCCTCTGCCTGCTCAAGGCCCCCGACGTCTTCCAGGTCGGCGTCGCCGGCGCCCCGGTCACGGACTGGCGGAACTACGATTCGATCTACACCGAACGCTACATGCGCCGGCCGCAGGACAACCCGGACGGCTACGAGAAG
>JBBISK010000262.1:0-2414 GCA_037441295.1 Candidatus Aminicenantota bacterium
GCCGGCCTTCGCCGCGCTGTAAGCGGAGCGGAAGCTGACGAACGGGACCCGCCCCAGGAATGAGGAGACGTTGATGAGATGCCCTTCTCCCCTCTCCTGGAAGTGGGGGACGACGGCCTGCATGCCGTAGAGGACCGACTTGAGGTTGACGGCAATCATTTCGTCGACGTCGGCGTCCGTGAGGTCGAGGACCTTCCTGCCGATGCCGCGGCCGGCGTTGTTGACCCAGACGTCGACCCGTCCGAACCGGCTCACGGCCTCGGACAGAAGCCGTTCCATGTCGCTCCTGCGGGTCACGTCCGCGACGACGGTGACGGCCCGCGGGCCCGATTGTGCCGCGACCGCCTCCAGCTCTTGACGGCGGCGGGCCGCCAGGGCGAGGTTCCATCCTTCGGCGCCGAGCTTGCGGGCGAGCGCCGCGCCGATGCCGCTGCTCGCCCCGGTGATGACGGCGGTTCTCGTTTGTGCCATCCTCATCCTCCCATCCGCATTGGATGACGGCTTGGGCGCGGGGCCCGGGGCCGGAAGAAAAGAACGGCCGGAGCGGGACGTAAGCCGAATTCTGTTCCCGCCGAAGCGGGGGCGGTTATTTGTCTAGTCCCCGGATTGCTCCGGGGCCCGAGCGGCCGACCCACCCCCTGGGACGGGCAGTCCCAAAACGGGGTTCGTTTGGCCTTGCTCCGGATGGGGTTTGCCGTGCCCCCGGTGTCGCCACCGGGGCGGTGAGCTCTTGCCTCGCCATTTCACCCTTGCTCCCCGGGGAGGCTGCGCCTCTCCCGGAGGGCGGTGTCCTTTCTGTGGCACTTTCCCCCGGTCGCCCGGAGTCGCCGTTAGCGACCATCCTGCCCTTTGGAGTTCGGACTTTCCTCCCCTCCTCCCTCTCGGGAAGGAGCGGCAACCGCCTCGCCCACTCCGGCCGTTATTTTTATGCCGTACTGTTCGAGCTTCTTGTACAGGTTCGACCGCGGCGTATCAATCTCCCGGGCCGTCTGGGAGATGTTCCAGTTATTGGCCTCGAGCTTGGCCAGGATGAAATCCCGCTCGGCGATGTCCCGGAACTCGCGGAGCGTCCTGACCCCCCCCGCTGCGGGAAGGCCGACCTCGCGCTCCTCCGAGAAGGGCGCCGGCAGGTCCTTCACCTCTATTGTATCCTTATCCGTCAGGATCAGCAACCTCTCGACGGTGTTCTTGAGCTCCCGGACGTTGCCCTTCCAGGCGTAATCGGTGAGGATGGCCAGGGCCTCCGCGCTGAACGTCTTGGCCTTGAAGTTGTTCTCCTCGGCGAAGGCGCGGGCGAAATAGTCGACCAGGACCGGGACGTCCTCCTTCCGGTCGCGGAGGGGCGGCGAGAAGAGCGGCACGACGTTCAGCCTGAAGAAGAGGTCCTCGCGGAAGCGGCCCTCTTCGATCTCCCGGCCCAGGTCCTTGTTCGTCGCGGCGATGACGCGGACGTCGACCTTGGCGATGCGGTTCGAGCCGACCTTCTGGACCTCCCCCTCCTCGAGGACGCGGAGGACCTTCGACTGCGTCTTGAGGCTCATGTCGGCGATCTCGTCCAGGAAGATCGTCCCGGCGTCCGCCTGCTCGAACTTGCCCGTCTGCTTCTCCGTGGCTCCGGTGAAGGCGCCTTTCTCGTGGCCGAAGAGCTCCGACTCGATGAGCTCCTCCGGGATTGCGGCGCAGTTGACCTGGACGAACTTCTCCTTGCCCCTCAAGCTGCGGTCGTGGATGGCCCGGGCGATGAGCTCCTTACCCGTGCCGCTCTCGCCCTGGATGAGGACGGTCGCGTTGGTCGGCGCGATCTTGAGGATCTCCCGCCAGAGCTCCCTCATCAGGGGATGGTCGCCGACGAGCTCGTAGCGCTTCTCGGCCCTCTTCTTGAGGTCCTGGTACTCCCGGGCGAGGACGTTCTGCTTGAGGGCGTTGCGGATGGTGAGAAGGACCCTCTCCCGGTGGAGGGGCTTCTCCAGGAAGTCGAAGGCGCCGAGCTTGGTCGCCTCGACCGCGGTCTGGATCGTCCCCTGGCCGGAGATCATGATGACCTCCGGGGAGACGGGCTTCTGCTTGATCTCGGCCAGGACCTCGAGACCGTCCTTGCCCGGCATCTTGATATCGAGGAGGACGAGGTCGAGGCCGACGGTCTGCCGGAGTTTTTCGAGGCCGTCCTCCCCAGTCGGCGCCTCGAAGAACTCGTAGCCCTCGTACTCCAGGATCATCTTGAGGGACTTGCGGATGCCCTCCTCGTCGTCGATGACGAGGATGCGGGCGGAACGTTCGGGCTTCATGGTCCTTCCCTCGCTACCCCCGCGATTCTAGCACACTCGGCGTCCTCGGGCAAAGCCACGCCTTAGGAAGATAGGGACTGTCCCTGCAGGGGACTGTCCCTCTTTGTACCTGGATGCGCCGTCCCCGGG
>JBBISK010000263.1:0-2370 GCA_037441295.1 Candidatus Aminicenantota bacterium
TGAACAGCCCGTCGGTGAAGGTCAGGGCGGCCTTCTGGACGTACTCGTGGCCGATGTGGGGGGTGTTGCGCGTCTGGAAGCCGACGACGGTCCGCCAGCCCTTGGCCTCGAACAGGACCCGCGTCTCCCGGGGGGCGAGCTTCCAGCGGTCGAAGGGCGTCGGGGCCGGCTCGATGAGCTCGACTGGGCCGGCCAGCAGCACGTCCTTCTGGCCGCGGACCTTGGCGACGCCGGGGTGGGCCGGGTCGCCCGTGCCGAAGATCCTCTCGGCCGCCTCGGCCCCGTCGAAGCCGTAGGTCTCGTCGAGGCGCATGATCGCCACGGCGCGGCCATCCTCCGACCGGAGCAGGACCTCCTGGCCGATCTTGAGCGGCGCCGCCGTCTTGCGGTCGGCGTCGAGGACGATCGGGATCGTCCAGGCCAGGTCGTTCGGCAGCCGCATCCCGTTGAGGACGCTCCGGAACTCGGCCGACCCCATGAAGCCCGCGAGGGGGCTGTAGACGCCGGTGGCGATGTTCTCGACGTCCGAGACGAGCTCGGCGTCGATGGTCAGGCAGGGCAGCTTCGGCGCCCTGGCCAGGGCCTCGGCCTTCGCCGCGCCCTTGAGGACGCGCTCGACGAGCTTTCCGCCATGCGGCTGGATCATCGTTTCCTCCAACGCAAGATGGGGTCAGGTCTACTTTCTTCCATTCTTGATCCCGATCCGGCACGGATCCCTGATTCTCGCGGCAAGAGTGGAAGAAAGTAGACCTGACCCCTTCTTAATCGATATATCCCAGGGCCTTCAATCTCTCCTTGACCTTGTCTTCCTCTTCCTTGCTGAAGACCTGGGCCTCGGGCGTCTCCTTGGACAGGCTTTCCCGCAGGACCTTGGCCACGTAGCTCGCGACGGAGGTGACCTCCGTCCCCTGGATGGCCTCCTCGATCTTTTTGTAGAGGGAGGTGGGGATCGAAACGGCCGTGAATTCCTTGTCCATGGGACCTCCTCGGGCCCCGGGGGGACCGGGTCCATCCCGGGAAGCCAGGAGAATTTATATACCAGGCGGGCCTTTTTTTCAACCCCGGGTGTCCGGACAAGGGCCGGACACCTGGGGTTGGCCAAGAGGCCGACCCCGGGTAGGGGCCAAGAGGCTTGTCCCGGCCCGGCTTGACAAGCCGGGGGGTTCGTGCCAAGATGACGCTGTTCATGCCTGAACCCGACGAGCCCCCTCCCCTGTCGCACACTCCATGGAAAAGATAACCCATCCCGGAACGGCCGGTTCTGTCTTCTCCGGCGTCCTTGACAAGAGCCTGCGCAAGCTCGAGGCGCGCCTGGGCGTCAGCCTGGGCCTCCGCGGCGACCAGATCATCATCGACGGCGACCCCGCCAAGGTCGAATTCGCCCGGCGCTACTTCGAGAAGGTCTGTGAGCTCGTCGAGCGAGGCCACCACCTCAAACAGGAGGACCTCCTCATCGCCCTCGACCTCCTCGAGGAGGGCACGCCCGCCGCCCTCGAAGGGTACGCGCCGGCCGAGCCGCTGAACCTGTCTCGCAAGTCCGTCCACCCCAAGAGCCTCAACCAGAAGGCTTACATCCAGTCCATCCAGGACCACGACCTCGTCTTCGGCATCGGCCCGGCCGGGACGGGCAAGACCTACCTGGCCATGGCCATGGCCCTGACGTTCCTCCAGAACAAGGCCGTCAACCGGATCATCCTCACCCGTCCCGCCGTCGAGGCCGGGGAGCGGCTGGGCTTCCTGCCCGGCGACGTCATCCAAAAGATCAACCCCTACCTCCGGCCGCTCTACGACGCCCTTTTCGACCTGTCGCAGTACGACCAGGCCACGCGTCTCATCGAGAAGGGCATCATCGAGATCGCCCCCCTGGCCTACATGCGCGGCCGGACGCTCAACAGCGCCTTCATCATCCTCGACGAGGCCCAGAACACGACCCGCGAGCAGATGAAGATGATCCTGACCCGGGCCGGCTTCGACTCGAAGCTTGTCATCACCGCCGACATCACCCAGATCGACCTCCCCCAGCCCCGGAAGTCGGGCGTGCTTCAGGCCATCAAGATCCTCTCGGGCCTCAAGGAGATCGGCTTCTGCTACTTCGACGACCGGGACGTCGTCCGCCACCCCCTCGTCCAGAAGATCATCAAGGCCTACCAGAAGTCCGAGGCCCCCGATGAGCCTCATCTCCTTCGACAAGTTCAAGCTCTTCAAGGGGACGGAGATCCAGCCCCGCCTGTCCCCGCCCGAGCCGCCCGGGGAGGAAAAGAAGCTCCGGCCGGCCGAGAGATTCCTCAAGAGCCCCTGGACCTTCTTCGGAGTGATCATCCTGCTCCTGGCCGTGCTCCACACCTCGACGCCGTGCTCGAGCAGCCGCGC
>JBBISK010000264.1:0-2294 GCA_037441295.1 Candidatus Aminicenantota bacterium
GACGCCGGAAGGCCCGAACATCGGCCTCATCTCCTCGCTCTCCTGCTTCGCCCGCGTCAACAACTACGGATTCATCGAGACCCCCTACCGCAAGGTCAAGAACGGCCGGATCATCGACTACGTCAAGATCCTCCACCCGGGGAGCAGCGACTACAAGGTCGGCGACATCGTCGAGAAGGACGAGTGCGTCCGGGCCTCCGAGAAGCTCCGGGCCGAGAAGGCCCGCCTCCTCCCCGTCGTCGAGCCCTACTGCTGGTACCTGACGGCCTGGGAGGAGGAGAAGTACAACATCGCCCAGGCCAACGCGGCCGTCGACGAGCGCGGCCGGTTTGTGAACGACCTCGTCAGCGCCCGCGAGCGGGGCAACTTCAAGAACATCTCCAAGGACCAGATCCACTATATCGACGTCTCGCCGAAGCAGCTCGTGTCCCTGTCGGCGGCCCTCATCCCGTTCCTCGAGCACGACGACGCCAACCGGGCCCTGATGGGTTCGAACATGCAGCGGCAGGCCGTGCCGCTCCTCCGTCCCGAGGCGCCCCTCATCGGCACCGGGATCGAAGACCTCGTCGCCGTCGGCTCGGGCGACGTCATCGTCTGCCGGCGGGCCGGGACGGTCGCCTTCGTCGACGCCGAGCGGATCCTCGTCCGGACCGACGAGAAGGACAACCCCCGCAGCCACGAGGTCGGCACTGACCTTTACGTTTTCACGAAGTTCCTGCGGACGAACCAGAACACCTCGACCAACCACCGTCCCATCGTCCGCAAGGGGGACAGAGTCCTCAAGGGCCAGGTCCTGGCCGACAGCTCCTGCACGGACGGCGGCGAGCTGGCCCTCGGCCGGAACGTCCTCTGCGCCTTCATGCCCTGGCGCGGCTATAACTATGAGGACGCCATCATCGTCAGCGAGAAGCTCATCAAGAACGACATCTTCACCTCGCTCCACATCGTCGAGGAGACCATCGAGGCCCGCGACACCAAGCTCGGGCCCGAGGAGATCACCCGGGACATCCCCAACGTCCCCGAGAACCTCCTCCGCAACCTCGACGAGAACGGCATCGTCCGCATCGGGGCCCACGTCAAGTCCGGCGACATCCTCGTCGGCAAGGTCACCCCGAAGGGCGAGACCCAGCTCACGCCCGAGGAGAAGCTGCTCAAGGCGATCTTCGGCGAGAAGGCGCTCGACGTCAAGGACGCCTCGCTCTACTGCTCGCCGGGCGTCGAGGGCACGATCATCGACGTCCGGATCTTCTCCCGCCGCGGCATCGAGAAGGGGCCGCGGGCCAAGGCCATCGAGAAGGACGAGATCGCCAAGATGAAGCGGAACCTCGACGACGAGATCGTCATCCTGGAGACCGAGAAGTGGCAGAAGGCCAAGGCCCTCCTCAAGGGCCAGGTCGTCGAGAAGGCCCAGAAGGCCGGCGATGTGACCCTGGAGAAGGGGGCCAAGCTGACCGAGAAAGTCCTGGACATGCTGACCTTGGACGAGGCCGTGAAGCTCAAGCTGGCCGAGGACGAGGAGGTCGACAAGGAGATCAAAGACCTGGACAAAAAGGTCAAGCGGCAGATCGAGGCCCTCCGGGCCGTGTTCAAGGAGAAGGTCGACAACCTCAAGAAGGGCGACGAACTCGCCCCCGGCGTCATCCAGGCCATCAAGGTCTTCATCGCCATGAAGCGCAAGATGTCCGTCGGCGACAAGATCTCGGGCCGCCACGGGAACAAGGGCATCGTCGCCAAGATCGTGCCCGAGGAGGACATGCCCCGGCTGCCGAACGGGACGCCGGTCGAGATCGTCCTCAACCCCCTGGGCGTTCCCTCTCGAATGAACGTCGGGCAGATCCTCGAGACGCACGCCGGCTGGGCGGCCCGCACGCTCGGCCTCTGGCTCTCGACGCCCGTCTTCGACGGCGCGAGCGAGAACGAGATCAAGAAGCTCCTCAAGGAGGCCGGCCTGCCCGAGTCCGGCAAGACGCCGCTCTACGACGGCATGACCGGCGAGTTCCTCGACCAGGAGGTTACCGTCGGCTTCATCTACATGATGAAGCTCTTCCACCTGGTCGACGACAAGATCCACGCCCGCTCGACGGGTCCGTACTCCCTCATCACCCAGCAGCCGCTCGGCGGCAAGGCCCAGTTCGGCGGCCAGCGCTTCGGCGAGATGGAGGTCTGGGCCCTCGAGGCCTACGGCGCGGCCTTCACCCTCCAGGAACTCCTGACTGTCAAGTCCGACGACGTCGAGGGGCGGGCCAAGATCTACGAGGCCATCGTCAAGGGCGACCTGGAGTTCACGCCCGGCC
>JBBISK010000265.1:0-2288 GCA_037441295.1 Candidatus Aminicenantota bacterium
AGGTAGGCCTTGGCGACCTCGCGGGCGGTGTCGAGCATCAGGCCGCCGGTCTCGCGCAGGACGTTGGGCTTCTCGATCAGGGTGACCGACTTGCGGTGGTACTTGCGGGCGAACTCGAAGGCGGCGCGGGTGATCCGGGCGCAGGCGCCCTTGGTCATGATCCGGGTCGAGACGGCGATCTCGCCGGCCGGGACGTCCTTGAAGCGCTTCATCTTGGGGTTCGTGAGCAGGGCGTCGCGGACGACCGGGGGCAGGGGGAAGAACTCGACCCCGGCGTACATCCCTTCCGTGTTTTCGCGGAACATGACCAGGTCGATACCCTCCTTATAATTCAACGGGTTGCCGGCGTAGGCCTTGCAGGGCCGAAGGTTCTGATAGAGGTCGAACTCCTGGCGGAGGCGGACGATGGGGCTGAAGTAGGACAGCCCCTTGCCGCGGAGCTCGGGGGCGAGCTCGAGGGCGGCGTCCTCCTTGGGCTTCGAGGTGATGGCGCCAAAGAGGCAGGCGTCGGTTTCCCGGAGGAGCTTGAGGGTCCGGTCGGGAAGCGGGTTCCCCTCCTTCGACCAGAACTCCCAGCCGATGTCGCCGTAGATGTATTGCGCGTCGAGGCCGGCTTTCTCGAGGACGATCATCGTCGCCTCGACGACGTCTTTGCCGACGCCGTCGCCGGGGAGGATGGCGATCTTGTACTTGGACATGGAGGGCTCCTTGGGTCAGGATTTGGGGGTCGCGGCCGAGGCGAGCTTCTTCTTCGTATATTCGAGGAGGCCGCCGGCCTCGAGGATGCCGATGACCGACTCAGGAAGCGGCAGGAAGCGGAACGTGCCGCGGGACGAGCGGATCTCGCCCCGGGCGAAGTCGATCTCGACCTCGTCGCCCTTCTCCAGGGCGGCGCAAGCCTCTTCGGACTGGATGACGGGGAGGCCGAGGTTGATGGCGTTGCGGAAGAAGATGCGGGCGAAGGACCGGGCCACGACGGCCTGGACCCCGGCGTATTTCAGGCAGGCCGCGGCCTGCTCGCGCGAGCTGCCGCAGCCGAAGTTCTTGCCGGCCACGATGACGTCGCCGGGCCGGACGGCGGCCGCAAACGAGGGGTCCAGATCCTCGAGGGCGTGGCGGGCCATCTCCTCGGGCTTGAGGATCTGGTAGGTATAGCGGCCGGGATAGAGGACGTCGGTGTTGACGTTATCGCCGTATTTCCAGACCCTTCCCTTGCTCACAGGTATCTCCTCGGGTCGGCGATCTTGCCCTCGACGGCCGAGGCGGCGGCCGTGGCCGGCGAGGCGAGGTAGATCTCCGAATCGCGGTGGCCCATCCGGCCCTGGAAGTTCCGGTTCGAGGTGCTGACGCAGACCTCGCCCGCGGCCAGGAGGCCCTCGTGGGCGCCGAGGCAGGGCCCGCAGCCGGAGTTGAGGATGACACAGCCGGCCTCGGCCAGAACGGCCAGGGTCCCGGACTTCAGGGCGGCCCGATAAACCTCCCAGGAGGCGGGGATGACGAGGACGCGGACGCCGGGGTGGACCGTGCGGTTCTTCATGATGCGGGCCGCCTCGTCGAGGTCCTCGAGCCGGCCGTTGGTGCAGGTCCCGATCAGGACCTGGTGGATGCGCTTGCCCTCGACCTCGCCGACCGGTTTGACGTTGTCGACGGTGTGCGGGCAGGCCAGCTGCGGCTCGAGGGCGGAGAGGTCGTAGGCGAGGACGCTCTCGTAGCGGGCGTCGGGGTCGGAGACGACGACCTGGAACGGGCCGCGGGCGCGGCCCTTGAGCCACGCCAGGGCCTTCTCATCGGGGAGGAAGTAGCCGTTCTTGGCCCCCATCTCGGCCGACATGTTGGCCAAGGTCAGGCGGGCCCCGACCGAGATGTCCGCGGCCGCCGGGCCGGCGAACTCCACGGCCTTGTAGTTGGCCATCTCGGCGCCGTGGTCGCCGATGATCTTGAGGCTGAGATCCTTGGCCGAGACGCCCCCGGGGAAGCGGCCGGCGAGGTCGATGCGCATCGTCTCCGGGACGCGCAGCCAGATCTCGTCGGTGGCCCAGGTGCAGGCGGTCTCGGTCCGGCCGATGCCGGTGGCGAAGGCGCCCAGGGCCCCATAGCTCGGGGTGTGGGAGTCGCTGCCGACAATGACCTTGCCGGGCGCGGCGAAGCCCTGCTCGGGCAGGACCTGGTGGCAGATGCCGGAGTTGATGTCGAAGAAGTTCGGGATGCCCTGCTCGGCCACGAACTCCCGGATGGACTTATGGTTCTGGGCGTACTTTTCATCCGAGGCCGGGACGATGTGGTCGAGG
>JBBISK010000266.1:0-2282 GCA_037441295.1 Candidatus Aminicenantota bacterium
CAACATCGGCGAGGTCCGGGGCATCCCCCGCGTCCCTGGCTCCATGCCGGGGCTCTACCCCGGCCGGGTCGTCAAGCTCGATACGGTGACGGCCTCGGTGGCCGGGAGTATCGCCGCGTCGAAGGTGAGGACCGCGGTCAACGCCGGCCTGGCCGAGCTCACGGGGGAAAAGGACGTCCGGGCCGCCTGGCGCCGGTTCGTCTCGCCCTCGGACGTCGTCGGCATCAAGGTCAACCCCATCGGCGGGAAGATCCTCTCAACCAAGCCCGTGGTCGTGGACGCCATCATCGAGGGGCTCGTGGCCGCGGGCGTCCCCAAGGCGAGCATCGTCATCTGGGACCGGCGCCACTTCGAGCTCCTCGAGGCCGGCTTCACGCCCGAGCGCTTCCCCGGCGTCCGCGTCCTCGGCACGGAGGTCAAGGGCCCGAACGGCGACTTCTGGGACGCCAAGGGCGAGCTCTGGAGCAAGGACAACATCGACCGGGAGGCCCTCCCCTACGTCGCCGACGTCGAGGAGAAGTACGACCGCGAGACGATGCCCTACATGATCAACGAGGGGAAGAGCTCGTATTTCACGCACGTCGTGACGGGCATCTGCACGAAGATCATCAACGTCCCCATCCTCAAGAACGCCGGGCCGACCGTCACCTGCTGCCTCAAGAACCTGTCCTACGGCTCGCTCAGCAACACGGGGCGGCTCCACAAGCTGTGGATGAAGTCCGTGGCCGAGCCGTGCGCCTTCCCCTGCTTGCGGGACAAGGTCGTCCTCAACATCGTCGACGGGCTCCAGGCCTGCTACGACGGCGGGCCCGGGGCGAACCCGAAGTTCATCTACGACGCGAACGTCATGCTCTTCGGCACCGACCCGGTCGCCGTGGACGCCGTGGCCCACGATTATATCGTCAAGCAGCGAATGGCCCGGAACGTCCAGCAGCTCGAGAACAAGAAGATGAGCGAGTTCCTCTACATCGCCGAGGCGCTCGGGCTGGGTGTGGCGGACCGGGCAAAGATCAAGATCGCGGATGTAAGCGTGGCGTGAGCCGCGGCCGGAGAGCTGATTAGTCTGATGCCGCGGGATTCAGCACTAGGCCCATGAACAGGATGGCGCCCGAGGCAACGTCCCGGATCACAAAGATGAACGGATGATCGGCCGTGAAGACCGGCGTCAGCGTCAGGCCTAGGGTCATTAATAGCACGGTAACGGCGGCCGCCCTGGTGCCGGCCTCGTCGACTTCGACCATCGCCTTGTGAATCACATTTGAGATTCCGAAGGGCTTTTCAAGGGTCATCCCGCTGAAGTCCGCCTGTGCCCCATTAAAGGCGTCTCCCATGCGCATCTTCGCGAGGGCTTCGGCCAGTTCGAAAGAGCATGCAAGTTGGAACCTGGGGATACTGACGGCCACGGACTGGGGGCGAAGAGCCTGGATCCACGTTAACAGCTTCTGAGCGGACATCCTTTCCTCGAATTCGACCCAGCCGGCCGTCGCAGCAGGCAGAAAAATGACCATCGAGAGCTTATTCCCGACATAGGGCATCTCGAGCGCCTGGAAGCCGTCGAATTCAGCGTATCCGAATATGGCTTCCTGTCCCATCATGGGAACCGTGACCGTCTGCTCTATATTAGACTCTTGGGACGCCAGGTGAAAAGAACGCGGAAAGGTCTTGTTTTCATAGAACGGCGACGTCCACTTCCCGCCGAAGTAGATGGCGTTGGCCAGGACGAGCCGGGTCGAAGCGTCGAAATTCTCCGGGCTGACGATCTCCCGTATCTTCCCGCGGGTTTTATCGTTCACCCACCGGTTAATGTCCCGGCTGGCTTTCATTGGAGAGCCGGCGAAATCCGCCTCGAAGAGCGCCGCTCTGTATTCGGCGTCCATGACCTCAAGAAACCCCTTCAATATTTGAAACCCTTTTTGCCTCCAGAGCGCGTTGGCAACATCGATGTCGATGTTGTCTCCGTCTCTATAGGAGGCGAGCGTGTCCTCGAAAGCCCGCAACTCTCGGTGAAGGTCCGGCTGACCCTCAGGAAAGCGCAGGACCTCCGCCATTTTATGGGCGGTACCGCCGCGCGCTCCGGCATAGGCCAGGGCCAGGGCCGTCCGGATGCTGTAGGGCGATAGGAACAGGTTGCCCTCGCCGGATCTAAGCTCTTTATAAAGGCCCATGGCGAATTCGTTGTCGGCCACCGCGAACGATTTCATATCACACCCTGAGAACGAGCCCGTTTGCCGATTCTCCCTTTGCCGCGAAGAGCATAACGCCGTCCTCCAGTGGATGTCAAC
>JBBISK010000267.1:0-2232 GCA_037441295.1 Candidatus Aminicenantota bacterium
TCGGCCAGGCCCTTGCGGGCGCCGTGGGTCGAGATGAAGTACTGCAGGACGTTCAAGCCCTCCCGGAGGTTCGCCACGATCGGCGTCTCCAGGATCTCGCCCGAGGGCTTGGACATCAAGCCGCGCATGCCGGCCAGCTGGCGGATCTGCTGCTTGTTGCCGCGGGAGCCGGAATCGGCCATGACGTAGAGCGGGTTGAGCTCCTTGCCCTCGAACGAGATGCGCCGCATCTCCTCGATCATGGCGTTCGAGACCTTGTCGGTGACGGTGCCCCAGATCTCGACGACCCGGTTGAAGCGCTCGCCCGAGGAGATCGTGCCGTCGCGGTAGAGGTTCTCGATCGACTGGACCTCCTTCTCGGCCTTGTCGATGAGCCGGGCCTTCTCACCGGGGATGACGAAGTCGTCGATGCCCAGGGAGAAGCCGGCCTGGGTGGCGTAGGCGAAGCCGAGCTCCTTCAGGGCGTCCAGCATCCGGACGGTCGGCTGGAGGCCGACCTTGAGGTAGGTGTAGAAGACGAGGTTCTCCAGACCCTTCTTCCGCATCGTGCCGTTGACGTAGGGGAAGCCCTCCGGCAGGATGCTGTTGAAGATGATCCGGCCGGCCGTCGTCTCGATGAGCTCCCTCTTGAGCTCCTGGACCGGGCAGGTCATGACGGCCTGGTCGTCGTAGTAGGTGGAGAGGTTCATGAACGGGCCGCTCTGGCGGAGCTTGATGCTGCTCTGGAGCGAGATCTCGCCGCTCTCCATGGCCAGCAGGGCCTCCTCGGGCCGGCCGAAGATCCGTCCCTCCCCTTTCTGGCCCTTCTTTTCGAGCGTTACGTAATAGCAGCCGAGGACCATGTCCTGGCTCGGGACCGTCAGCGGGCGGCCGTGGGCCGGCGACAGGATGTTGTTCGTCGACAGCATGAGCGTCTGGGCCTCGACCTGGGCCTCGACGGAGAGCGGGATGTGGACGGCCATCTGGTCGCCGTCGAAGTCGGCGTTGAAGGCCGCGCAGACGAGCGGGTGGATCTTGATCGCCTTCCCCTCGATGAGGACCGGCTCGAAGGCCTGGATGCCGAGGCGGTGGAGCGTCGGCGCGCGGTTCAGGAGGACCGGGTGCTCCTTGATGACCTCCTCGAGGGCGTCCCACACCTCGTTCGGCGCCTGCTCGACGAGCTCCTTGGACGCCTTGATCGTCGTCGTGAGCCCCTTCTGCTCGAGCCGGTGGTAGATGAACGGCTTGAAGAGCTCGAGGGCCATCTTCTTCGGGAGGCCGCACTGGTGCAGCTTCAGCTCGGGGCCGACGACGATGACGGACCGGCCCGAGTAGTCGACGCGCTTGCCGAGGAGGTTCTGGCGGAACCGCCCCTGCTTGCCCCGCAGGGCCTCGCTCAGCGACTTGAGGGGCCGGCGGTTGGCGCCGAGGTGGACCCGGCCGCGCTTGCCGTTGTCGAAGAGGGCGTCGACGGCCTCCTGGAGCATCCGCTTCTCGTTGCGGATGATGAGCTCGGGGGCCTTGAGCTCGATGAGCTTCTTCAGGCGGTTGTTCCGGTTGATCACGCGCCGGTAAAGGTCATTGAGGTCGGAGGTAGCGAAGCGGCCGCCGTCCAGGCGGACGAGGGGCCGCAGGTCCGGCGGGATGACCGGGATGACGCTGAGGATCATCCACTCGGGGCGGTTCCCCGAGCGCTTGAGGGCCTTGAAGACCCGCAGCCGCTTGGCGTAGCGGAGCCGGCGCTGCTGGGAGGTTTCCTTCTTCATCAGCTTCCGCAGCCGCTCGGCCTCCTTCTGGATGTTGATCTGCTCCAGCAGGACCTTGATGGCCTCGGCGCCGATGCTGGCCTCGTACTTGTCGCCGTACTTCTCCTGGGCGTCCTTGAACTCCTCCTCGGTCAGGAGCTGCCTCTCCTTGAGGGGGGTGTCGCCCGGGTCGAGGACGATGTAGGACTCGAAATAGAGGACCTTCTCCAGGTCCTTGATGGACAGGTCGAGGACGAGCCCGATGCGGCTCGGGGGGCTCTTAAAGAACCAGATGTGGGCGACCGGGGAGGCCAGCTGGATGTGGCCCATCCGCTCGCGGCGGACCTTGGACTTCGTGACCTCGACGCCGCAGCGCTCGCAGATGATGCCGCGGTACTTCATCCGCTTGTACTTACCGCAGAGGCACTCGTAGTCCTTGACGGGCCCGAAGATCTTGGCGCAGAACAGGCCGTCCCGCTCGGGCTTGAAGGTCCGGTAGTTGATGGTT
>JBBISK010000268.1:0-1958 GCA_037441295.1 Candidatus Aminicenantota bacterium
CGCGAGGCCAGTGGAACGTCGGAGTTGTGGGTCCGCGCCTCGTATTCGGCGATGAAACGGTCGAACGGGGGTGAAGCCGGCCAGGGTCGCTTTCAGAGCCTCCGTCACGATGCCGACTGCGATCAGGACAACCCCGAGGACCCGCAGAAAAAAGACCCATCCGTTCCGCGACGTGGCGGCGAGGATTTTCTCGATCATTACCATGAATTTATAGGAATTCCCTTTTTGCCCTCAGTCTGAAATCGCCGGTCTCGGACTCAAAATCAACCCCTCCGGTCACTAGTGGAAGGCAATCTCGCCCGCCCGCCGTCAGATCCTCGCCCGCCGCAGCCGGAGCGCGTTCCCGATCACCGAAACGGAGCTGAAGCTCATGGCCGCGGCGGCGAAGATGGGGCTCAAGAGGATGCCGAGGAAGGGATAGAGCACGCCTGCCGCGATGGGCACGCCGAGGGAATTGTAGGCAAAGGCCCAGAACAGGTTCTGTTTGATGTTCGTCATCGTTGCCCGCGACAGGAGCCGGGCCCGCAGAATCCCCCGGAGATCTCCCTTTACGAGCGTTACGCCTGCGCTCTCCATGGCCACGTCCGTGCCCGTGCCCATGGCGATGCCGACCTGGGCCTGCGCCAGGGCGGGCGCGTCGTTGATCCCGTCGCCGGCCATGGCCACGAAGCGTCCTTCGGCCTGAAGCTTCCTGACGACCTCGGCCTTCTGGTCCGGCATCACCTCGGCCACCACATCGTCGATGCCCAGTTTCTGCGCTACGGCCGCGGCGGTCGTCCTGTTGTCGCCGGTCAGCATCACGATGCGGACGCCGTCTTCATGGAGCAACTTCACGGCCTCCCCGGTCGTGTCCTTGATCGGGTCCGCCACGCCAAGAAGCCCGGCCGCCTTTCCGTCAACGGCAAGGAACATCACGGTCTGGCCGCCCTTCCGCATTTCCTCGGCTTCCATCGTAAGTCCCGCCGCGTCGATATGGAGCTCGTCGAGAAGCGCCCGGTTGCCGAGAGCGACCCCATGCCCCTCGACCGTGCCTATGACGCCTTTGCCGGTCCGGGAACGGAAGTCCCCGACAGTCGTCGGGCGGACGCCTTTCGCCTCCGCACCAGCCACGATGGCCGCAGCGAGGGGGTGTTCACTACCCCGCTCGACGCTCGACCCATAGAGGAGGAGCAATTTTTCGTTATGACCGCCCTTCGGCACAACGGAGCTTAGTCTCGGCTTTCCTACAGTCAGCGTGCCGGTCTTGTCCACGACGAGGGTATCCACCTTGCGCATCAGTTCGATGGCTTCGGCGTTCTTGAAAAGCACGCCGGCCGAGGCTCCCTTGCCCATCGAGACCATAATGGACACGGGGGTGGCGAGTCCCAGCGCGCAGGGGCAGGCGATGATCAGCACCGCCACCGCGTTCACCAGCGCATAGACGTACCGCGGTTGCGGCCCGGCCAAGGCCCAGACGGCAAAAGTGATTAGGGCGATCGCCACGATGACCTGGACGAAGTAGCCGGCGATGCGGTCCGCAAGCTTCTGGATCGGAGCGCGGCTCCGCTGGGCCTCGGCCACCATTTGGACGATCCGGGCGAGCAGGGTTTCGGCCCCGACCTTTTCGGCGACCATGACGAGCGACCCCGTTCCGTTCACCGTGGCACCGACCACGCTGTCGCCGGCATGCTTCTCTACCGGGATCGGCTCGCCGGAGATCATGGACTCGTCCACGGAGCTCGTTCCCTCGACGACGACGCCGTCCACCGGGACTTTCTCGCCCGGCCGCACGCGAAGGCGGTCGCCGGGGTGCTCGTCCTCGAGCGGCACGTCTTTCTCTGCGCCGTCCAGAACGAGCCGCGCGGTCTTGGGCGCAAGGCCCAGAAGGGCCTTGATGGCCGCGCCGGTCCTGCCCCTGGCGCGAAGCTCCAGGACCTGTCCCAGGAGCACCAGCGTCGTGATGACCGCGGCCGCCTCGA
>JBBISK010000268.1:1982-2226 GCA_037441295.1 Candidatus Aminicenantota bacterium
GCGTTGCGGAATGCCGGCGGGAAGATGCCGGGGAAGAGCGATGCTACGAAGCTGTAGACGTAGGCGATGGCCACGCCGAGTCCGATCAGAGTGAACATATTGGGATTCCAGGTCGTGATGGACTGCCAGCCCCGCACGAAGAACGGCCAGCCGCCCCAGAGCACCACGGGCGTGGCCAGGAGAAGCTCGAGCCACTTGAGGACGCCCGCGGGAATGAACCTGTCAGGAGAGACCGCCGGGACGA
>JBBISK010000269.1:0-2219 GCA_037441295.1 Candidatus Aminicenantota bacterium
GATGACCACGATGATCGGCACGAGCATCTTGGGGAACGAGGCGATGATCGGCGTGATCCTGGCCGAGTTGATGTTCTTCGAGGCCAGGGCCCGCTGGACGACGAGAAAGTCCGTCGTCCAATAACCGAAGGACAGGACGAAGCCGAGCCCCATGACGACGCCGAACCAGTCGACGCCGAGCGGATTGTTGCTCGTCCCCAGGAACTTGATCGAGTGCAGGAGCGGCTCCCGCAGCGTCGCGGCGAACTTGGCCGTCAGGCCGGCAAAGCCGCCGACTTGTTTGAGCCCGAGAAAGACGATCGGCAGGAGGCCGAGCCAGATGAGGAAGAACTGGAGGACTTCGTTGTAGATCGAGGAGGACAGGCCGCCCCAGAAGACGTAGAGGAGGACGACGATGGCCGCGAAGAGGACCGACGTATGGAAGGGCCAGCCGAGCATCGTCTTGAACAGCAGGGCCATGGCGTAGAGGCTGATGCCGCTCATGAGGATGGTCATGATGGCGAAGGAGATGGCGTTGAGGCCGCGGGTCTGCTCGTTGTAGCGGAGCTTGAGGTACTCGGGCACGGTCCGGACCCGGCTGCCGTAGTAGAACGGCATCATGAAGATGCCCAGGAAGACCATGGCCGGGATGGCCCCGACCCAATAGAAGTGGACCGTGGCGATGCCGTATTTTGCCGAGTTGGCGACCATGCCGATGATCTCGAGGGCGCCGAGGTTGGCCGAGAGAAAGGCCAGGCCGGTGATCCAGCCGGGGAGCGAGCGGCCGGAAAGGAAAAAGTCCTCCCCCGTCTTCATGTACTTCTTGAGGGAGTAACCGACGAGGATCATGACCAGGATGTAGCCGCCGATGATCGCGTAATCGACGGCGTTGAGGGTGATGACGGGCGCCATCTCGTTCTCCTTTCCCGGAGCGTGGGCGGCCGGCGCGGCGGCTGAGGGTTGACTTATAGCACGGGACGCGCCGGGGTGTCAAAAAACGGTGCCAGTCAAGATGGGGTCAGGTCTACTTTCTATTAGTTTTATTGATAAAAAGTAGACCTGACCCCATCTTGCTAGGAGCGCCAGGCCCACGCCACCATCTGCTGGTCGTCGCGCTCGAACGGCTCCCTGGCGAAGCCGCCGAAGACCTCGGCGCGGGCGAAGCCGGCCAGCCGGAAGAGGAGCTCGAGCTCGAAGCGGTAGACCCAGCGCTGGAAAGTGTAGGAGCGGTGGGAGGCGAGGAGGGCGCCGTCCGGCCCGAGCTCGCGGACCTCGACCTCGGAGCGCTGGCGCTGGCCGACGACGTCCTTCGTCCGCGTGTCCCACATCTGGAAGCGGTGGCCGTCGGAGGGCCGGGTCGTCTCGACTTCCATGACCGGGACACCGTCCGGCTCGGCCCAGTAGCCGCGGCCGGGGTAGGACATGTGGATGACGACGGCCCCGCCGGGCGCGAGGTGGGCGAAGCAGCGGCGGAGGACGGAGAGCTCGTCGTCCGTCGTATCGGCGTGCGCGAAGGTGTTGAAAGCGATGAGGATGCGGGCATAGCGGCGGGGCAGGGCGAAGTCCCTCATGTCGGCGAGGGCGAGGTTCGTGCGCAGACCCCTGGCGTCGGCCTTGCGGCGGGCAGACGCGAGCATGGGTTCGGAGGAGTCGGCGCCGTCGGCGTCGATCCCGGCCTCGAGCAGGGGCAGCAGGACGCGGCCCGTGCCGCAGCCGAGGTCGAGGACGGGCCCGCCCGCCGCGCGGCCGGTCTCGACCCAGAACGGAATATCGAAATCGAGGCCGCCGAGGAGGAGGTCATAGAGCTCGGGGGCGTCGTAAGGGGTGGGTCGCTCGCTCATGGGTGATGTCCTTTCGTCAGTCCACGGGTCTCGGGGGCCGGCAGGCGGCCGGCGACGGATGAGGAAAGGCGCGCCGCGCCCGTTTTATAGCACGGAAGCGTCGGGACTGTCAAAGTCTGTGAGAAAAACGGCGACGCCGGACGTTTCCTCTTTAGCAGGAGGCGAGTCGACGATGGATGACATCCTGGGGTCGGCGCCGTCGGTCCTGGCCGTGCGGACGATGATCGAACGGGTCCGGGACACCGACGCCGCGGTCTTCATCCAGGGCGAGAGCGGCACGGGCAAGGAGCTCGCCGCGCGGACCATCCACCGGACGGGGCGGCGGCGGGCCGGGCAGTTCGTGGCCGTCAACTGCGGCGCCATCCCGGAGAACCTCCTCGAGAGCGAGCTCTTCGGCCA
>JBBISK010000270.1:0-2185 GCA_037441295.1 Candidatus Aminicenantota bacterium
CGTTTGGATCCGAACCTTTTCTCCCTCTTTGTCGCGGGGGCCGCTGGAGGGACCGGCTTCTTCTTCTCGCCCTCGAGGCCGAAGTCGGCTAGAGTCGTCTTCAGGAGCTTGTCGATGTCCTCGGCCTGGTGGTCCTTCCGGGTGTGCTCTTGCAGCTTCGCTTCGGTTTCCTTCTGGACCGTCGAGATCGGCCTTGCGGTCTTCGGCGGCTCGGGCCGGTGGCGCTCCTCCGCCGCGGCGGCGATGTCGTTGAGAAGCGCCTCGACGCGGAGCTCCTCGTCCTTGCGGGCCTTGACGTCGGCGGCGGGCTTGGCCTTCGGCTGAGGGTGGACGTTGAGAATGGGCTCCAGACTGAGGCCTCCGCCGCCCCCCCCGTAGCTTTCGGTCGCGACCCGCGGCCTCGGCGGCTCCGGTTTCGGCGGCTTGGGCTCGACCGGGGGCTCCGCCCGGCGGGGCGCTTCGGGGGCGGGCTTGACGACCGGCACGGGCTCGCGTCCGTTCGTCGGGCCGCCGTTGGACGGCTCGGCCTCGGGGCCGGGCTTGATGTCGGGCACGGTCAGCAGGCCGTGGATCGAGGCCATGAACTTGGGCATGTCCAGGGGTTTTTCGAAATATTCGGAAGCGCCGTACGTCCGGAGGGCTTCCGTCCGGTAGACACGGTCCTTGTAGACCCCGGTCATGATGAAGACCGGCGTCTTGCTGACCGGGTCCTTGGTGATCCGGTCGCAGAGCTCGAAGCCGTGGATCTTGGACAGCATGGCCTCCATCAGCACGAGGTCCGGCTTTTCGCTCTGGAATTTCTCCCAGCCGGCCTGGCCGTCGCCGGCCAGGACGACCTCGAAGCCCTCCTGGGTCAGGACCTTCTGGAGGGCCTGCAGCGAGCTCTGGTCGTAGTCGATGACGAGGATTTTCTTCATGCCCGTCTCTTAGGCCTCAATTGCGTCCTTTCGCAGCCTATTTTTCATCACCCCCAGGACCGGTCAATCACCCCTTAAGGTGATTTCGAGGAGGATATTCCCCCCCGGCACGCGAGGAGGCCTTCTCATCCGTGTTTTGGCACGGTTTTTTTTGCCTAGTACCGAGGTTGCGGCAGGAGGGACTGTCCCTCTGATGGGGACACTCCCTCTTTGCTCTTTCCTCGTGTTTTCTGGTTGCCCATAGGCCGCCGGATGCTGTAAAATGGGGCGGGACCGACGTCCGGGGAGGGGGTGAAAATGACCGTATTGTCCAAAAAGGGCTTCGGCTGGATTCCGGACTATCCCGACTTCCGGGATTACACGGAGGAGACAAAGGACATCAGGGACATGCTGGCGCCGACCGGGCTCGCGTCGCGTCCCGGCGCCTGCGGGCGCAAGAAGGGCGCGGCGGCGGCGGATCTGCGGGAATGGGCCTCGGCCGTCGAGGACCAGGGGTCCCTCGGGTCGTGCACGGCCCACGCCGGGGCGGGCGTCATCGAGTACTACGAGCGGAAATCGTTCGGCCGCCACATCGACACCTCGCGACTCTTCCTTTATAAGGTTACCCGAAATCTGATGAAGATGAAGGGCGACACGGGCGGCTACCTCCGCCTGACGATGGGGGCCATGGTCCTCTTCGGCGTGCCGCCCGAGGAATACTGGCCATATACCGACGACGAGCAGGGCTTCGACAAAGAGCCGCCCGCCTTCTGCTACGCCTTCGCCCAGAACTACAAGACGATCCTCTATTTCCGTCATGACCCGCCGCGCTCGGCGCGCCCGGCCGTCCTCGAGCGGCTCAAGACCTATCTCGCCGCCGGCCACCCGGCCATGTTCGGCTTCACCGTCTACAGCTCGATCGAGCAAGCGGCGACGACGGGCCGCATCCCTTATCCCTCGGCCCGGGAGAAGATCGAGGGCGGTCACGCCGTCGTGGCCATGGGCTATGACGACAAGATGGCCATCCGCAACCGGGCCGGCGGCGAGACCAAGGGCGCCCTGCTCATCCGCAATTCGTGGGGCGCGGGCTGGGGCGAGAAGGGCTACGGCTGGCTGCCATACGATTACCTGCTCAAGGGCCTGGCGGAGGATTTCTGGTCGGTCCTCAAGAAGGAGTGGGTCGACACCGGCACCTTCAAGATCTGAGCGAAGTCGGGGCGGCGATAGAGGCCGCCCTTATCCCCCGGCCCCGGGAACCTGTCCCGGTTCCCCCGTCCCGTTCCGTGGCG
>JBBISK010000271.1:0-2170 GCA_037441295.1 Candidatus Aminicenantota bacterium
GGACGTCGAAGACCCGGACCCGCTTCTGGTTCATCTGGCCCTCGACGAACTTCAGGGTCACGGCGTAGCGGCCGTTGGGCACGGGGATGTAGTAGGCGAAGACCCGGTCGCGGACGTCCCGGTAGACGGCCTCCTCGTCCGCCGCGGCGCCGGCGATCTTCTGGTCCTTGAAGGCGGCGTACTGGCCGGTGATAGGCCCGACGTCGTCAACGACGTTGCGGGGCAGCGTGTTCCAGCCCTGGTCCCAGGCGGCGCGGGCCAGGGCCGAGACGTTGGCCGAGAGGATCCGCGTCCGCCAGTGGATGCCGAGGAGGCCGTCGCAGCCGTAGCGCAGGGCGTCGGCGGCGTCGCGCCGCATCCGCCCGACCCAGAGCTGGGGCGAGGTCAGCGAGGGGTCGTCCTCGAGCCAGGGAATGGCCCACTTGGGCCGGCCCGAGATCCGCGCGAAGCCGGGGTCGACGGGGGCCTTGCCAACCTCTCGGTTGATGCAGCTCATGGCCACGTCCTTGGGCAGGACCTGGTCGAAGAGCGTCCGGTTCGAGGGCGGACCGAGGACCCAGCCGCACGTCGCCAGGCTGAAGGGAGGCGCGAGCTCCCGCCAGGCTTTGATGGCGGCGTCGAGGTCGGAGGTGACGGCCTTGATCTCGTCGGCCGAGGCGTCGCTCCACGTCCAGCCCTCCCAGGTCCAGAACCAGTAATAGTCGACCGGGTAGGCCCGGGCGATGCGGCCGAACAGGCCCTTGTAGACCTCGGACACGACGGTCGGGTCCTGGGGGTTCTTCTTGGCGGCCAGGAGCCGTTTCTGGACGAGCTCCGGGATCTTGAGGGCGGTTTCCGTCCCGACGCACGTCTTGACGCCGAGCTTGCGGGCCAGGGCGAAGCCGCTCCGGAAGACGGCGGCGGCCCGGTCGAAGACCTCGTCCGAGTCCTGGGGAGTCTTCGGCTCGGGGCACAGGCCGGTCATGACGTCGTTTCCGAAATCGTCCTCGTCGAAGAGGAGGCTCGCGCCGAAATGGAAATCGCCGGTTTTCTTCGCCTCATACCCCCAGTTGCCGCGCCGGGTGTTCTGGTAGCTCGAGGGATAGCTCGCCGTGACCGCGCCGTCCTCCCCGTACTCGCCGGGCGACCCGATCCAGACCGTCGGCTCGGCGTTGGGGCCTTTCTCCGGGTAGGTGTGGAGGCCGAAGAAGTTCATCCGCAGCTTGGGCAGCTGGGTCAGGATGGCCTTGTAGCTCTCGGCCGTCCACCAGTCCGGCCCCTCGGGGAAATCGTGGAAGGGCTGGATGCCGCGGGTCAGGAAGAGCGGCCGCCCGATCTCGTTGAGCTCCAGGTCGAGGCCGCCCACCCGGGCGTCGGGCGCGACGTCGCCGTCGAGATAGAACCGGATGCCGGTCTTCTCGGCCAGCTGGTAGGCGCCGTAGAGGACGGCCGGACCGCTGCCGCCGACGACGAGGGTGAGCTTCGTCGAGAGGAAGGGCACGGTCTTGAGGAGGTAATCCTGGGCGCCGAGCCCGCCGATCTTGCTGACGGCATCGGCGTCGCCCAGCCCATCGAGGAGGGTGGCGCCCTTCTCGGCGATGACGACGCTGGCGCGACGGATCTCGGAGAGCGAGGAAAGCCGCTCGACGGAAGAGAGAGCCCCCGTCCGGAGATAGATATAGCGCCGGACCTCCTTAGCTGCGGCCAGATCGTGCCAGGAGGCGCCCTTGTCGATGACGATGTCGGGGCCCGCGTTCTTGCGCGCGCAGGCGGCGCCGAGAGCGACGAGGGATACGAGGACGAGGCAGACGAGCGGAGATTTCCTGGAGCCCATCGGAGGCACCTCCTTCGAAGCTGGCCTCATTCTAATACAAGCCCCGCCGGGTTTTCAACGTGGCCCTGCCCCCTCCCCGCTCCCCGTTTAGTCGCGCGCTTGGCCCCCGGGGGCGCTTTTTGGTAAGATGAGGGCCGCCACCATGACCATCCGCGAGCGCTTCAACGCCGTCCTCCACTGGCGAACGCCCGACCGCGTCCCCGACATGGAGTTCGGCTACTGGGACAAGACGATCGCCGTCTGGCACGGCCAGGGGCTGCCGCCCGGCTGCCGGACGAACGAGGACGTCGAGCGGCACATGGGCCTGGAGGGCCTCTCCATCATCCCCGAGGTCCCCCTCCAAAGGGGGCTCTACCC
>JBBISK010000272.1:0-638 GCA_037441295.1 Candidatus Aminicenantota bacterium
CGAGGAAGGCGATGACCGGGTCGTCGAGGAGCGCAGAGAGGTGTTGGAGGTGTGTGGCTTGCTCACCAATATAGTGCCGCTTCATCGGCCCCGGGGCCAGGAGAGCCACGGCCCCCGCCAGGAAGAAGACGATGGCCGCATAGACGAGGAAGATCCGCCAGAAGATGGAGTTCTTCATTCTTCGACCTTGTATCCGACGCCCCGGACGTTCTTGATGAGCTCCGCCGCGGGCCCGAGCTTCTCCCTGAGGTTCCTGATATGGACATCGATCGTCCGGTCGACGACGGCCTTCTCGTGCCCCCAGAGGTGGTCCAGGATCTGGTCGCGCGTGAAGACCCGCCCCCGCCGCGACGCCAGGAGGTGGAGGATCCGGAATTCCGTGGCCGTCAGGTCGACCCTCTCCCCGTCGCGCGTGACCTCGTGCTTGTCTGCGTCGATGAGGAGAGGCCCGAGAGCGATCTGGTGGGCCGCGTCGGCGTGGTCGCGGCGCCTCAGAACCGCCTGGATCCGGGCGATGAGCTCCTTGACGGAGAAGGGCTTGGTGACATAGTCGTCGGCGCCGAGCCCCAGCCCCAGGACCTTGTCGGATTCGTCCCCGCGGGCCGTGAGCATGATGACCGGGACCGCGCTCAGGCCTT
>JBBISK010000272.1:648-2150 GCA_037441295.1 Candidatus Aminicenantota bacterium
CGGCAGACGTCCAGGCCGTCGATGTCGGGGAGCATGAGGTCGAGGAGGATGAGGTCCGGCTTCTCCCGCTGGAGGAAGCGGTAGAAGCCCTCCGCCTCGGAGAACCCCTCGAAGCGGAAGCCGGCCTTCTGGAGGTTGACGCGGAGTAGCTCGAGGATATCGGCTTCGTCGTCGAGGGCGGCGATCAATGGCGCCATGTCTCACCTCCCACCGAGTATTATAGGGAAAAGCCGCCGTATTGCCATAGGATTTTTCCTGCCGCGGCCACTCCCGGGGATGTGTCAGTCTAGGCCGGCCGCGTTAACCTCCGATAAGCGGGCGGTGAATTTCCGATTAAGGACGGACCGCGGCCATGCTTCAGGAGATCGTCGCCGCTTATCGCAGGACCACGGGCTTCCCTTGGCTGGCCGGGCTGAGCTTCGCCGCGGCCGCTCTTTGCGGGATCCTGGCCCTGCACGCCTGTCTTCCCTGACGCGCCCCATCCCCGGCCGGCCCGACGTTGCGGCGGCGCGGCGGCGGGTCTATAATGGGGCCGTCGGACAAGGAGGCGCATCATGACGAAGATCCTCTCGGCCATCTTGGTTCTGGGCTTCGGGCTCGCGGCCTTCGCCGGGAAATACGAGGAGGACGCGGTCCCGACCTCGCAGGGGGACCTCCTCCTCACCTTCCTCGGGCACGGCTCTCTGATGATGGTCTTCGGCGGCAAGGTCATCCAGGTCGACCCCTTCGGCCAGGTTGCCGACTACAGCAAGCTCCCCAAGGCCGACCTCGTCCTCATCACCCACGACCACTACGACCACTTGGACCCGAAGGCCCTCCAAGCGGCCCTCAAGCCGGGCACGGTCATCGTCGCGTCGCGGTCGTGCGCCGGGAAGGTCAAGGACGCCGTCATCATCGGCAACGGCGAGTCGACGACGGCCCTCGGGCTGCCGATCCAGGCCGTCCCCGCTTACAACATCGTCAACAAGCGCCCGGACGGGGCTCCTTTCCATCCCAAGGGAGCCGGCAACGGATATATCATCACCCTCGGCGGCAAGCGCATCTATATCGCCGGGGACACGGAGAACACGCCGGAGATGAAGTCCCTCAAGGCCATCGACGTCGCCTTCCTGCCCATGAACCTCCCCTACACGATGACGCCCGAGATGGTCGCCGATGCCGCCAAGGCCTTCCGCCCGAAGATCCTCTACCCCTACCACTTCGGCGATACGGACACGTCCAAGCTGGTCAAGCTGCTCCAGGGGGAAAAAGGGATCGAGGTCCGGGTCCGGAAGATGAGCTAAGCCGTCCCGGCCGCTATTCCGTCTTCGCGCCGGCCGGCGGGCAGCCCTTGAGCCCGCTGAAGCGGCCCTCCTCGACGTGGTGCTTGATGGTCTTGCCTTTGACCATGTAGATGACGTCCTCGCCGATGTTCGTGGCGTGGTCGGCGATCCGTTCGAGGTGGCGCCCGACGAGGATGAGGTCGACCGCCCGGTGGATGGTCTCGGGGTCCTCCATCATGT
>JBBISK010000273.1:0-2103 GCA_037441295.1 Candidatus Aminicenantota bacterium
CTTGAGCTGGTAGCGGAACTCCGGCGCCACCCGATCAAAGGAGGTTTCCACCGGAACGACCCTGGTCGGTTCGTCCAGGGTGTTCTCGTCGGTCGGTGTGCCGCCGCCGAGGGTGATGACCCGGGCCTTGGGCTTGAGCCGGATGCCGCGGACCCCCGAGGCCGTGCGGCCCATCGGCCGGACGTCGGCCTCCTTGAACTGGAGGGCCCGGCCGAGTCTCGTGCCGATCACGATCGTGTTCTTGCCGCTCGAGATCTGGGCCGAGAACAGCTCCGATTTCGGGCGGATATTCATGGCCAGGATGCCGCCGCGCCGGACGTTCCGGAACTCCGACAGGCGCGTCTTCTTGATAACGCCATCCGTCGTCAGCATGACCACGAACTGCTTCTCGCTGAACTCCTTGACCGGCACGACACTGGCCGGCCTCTCCCCCGGCTGGAACTCGACGAGGTTGGCGATGGGCTTGCCGCGGCCCGAGACGCCGACGTCGGGGACGTCCAGGGCCTTGAGCCAGTAGAGCCGGCCCTGGTTCGTGAAGACGAGGAGGTAGCTGTGGGTCGAGCAGACATAGAGGTCCTCGACGATGTCCTCGGCCTTCATCTCGATGCCGCGGCGGCCCTTGCCGCCCCGGGCCTGGAACTTGTAGGAGGTCAGCGAGGTCCGCTTGATGTAGCCGCTCGAGGTGTAGACGATGGCGACGTCCTCCTCCTTGACCAGGTCCTCGGGCCGGAGCTCGGAGACGGCTTCGTCGCGGATCTCGGTCCGCCGCTCGTCGCCGTACTCCTCCTTGACGTCTTTCAGCTCCTGGACGATGATGGCGAAAACGAGGCGCTCGTCCTTGAGGATGCGCCGCAGCTCGGTGATCCGTTTCTTCAGGGCGGCATACTCCTCCTGGATCTTGAGGCGCTCGAGCTGGCTCAGCCGCTGGAGCTGGAGCTCGAGGACGGCCTGGGCCTGGACCTGGGTCAGCCCGAACTTCTCCATCAGCCCGCGCCGGGCCTCGTCGACCGTCTTCGAGGCCCGGATGAGCTTGATGACGGCGTCGAGGTTGTCGAGGCAGATGACCAGGCCTTCCAGGATGTGCGCCCTCTCCTCGGCCTTGCGGAGCTCGAAGCGCGTCCGCCGCAGGATGACCTCCTTGCGGTGGGCGATGAAGTATTTCATCATGTCGACGAGGCCGAGCGTCTTCGGCTGCTTGTCGACGATGGCCAGCATGATGATGCCGAAGGAGACCTGGAGCTGGGTGTGCTTGTAGAGGTTGTTGAGGATGATCTCCGGCAGCTCGCCGCGCTTGACCTCGATGACGACGCGCATGCCCTCGCGGTCCGACTCGTCGCGGATGTCGGCGACGCCCTCGATCCGCTTCTCGTTGACGAGCTCGGCGATGCTCTCGAGCAGGCGCGACTTGTTGACCTGGAAGGGGATCTCCGTGACGACGATCTTGTCCTTCTCGCCCTTGGCCCCCCGCTCGATGACGGTCTTGGCCCTGAGGTGGAGGATCCCCTTGCCGTCCTTGTAGGCGTCGAGGAAGCCCTGGCGGCCGTAAATGATGCCGCCCGTCGGGAAGTCCGGCCCCTGGACGTGCTTGAGGATGTCCTTGAGCGAGGCGTTGGGGTGCTCGATGAGGTGGATGACGCCGTCGCAGACCTCGGTCAGGTTGTGCGGCGGGATGTTCGTGGCCATGCCGACGGCGATGCCGTTGCCGCCGTTGACGAGGAGGTTGGGGAACTTCGAGGGCAGGACCTCGGGCATGGTCAGGCTCTCGTCGTAGTTCGGGATGAAGTTGACCGTCTCCTTGTCGATGTCGGCCATGAGCTCGTGGGCGAGCTTCTTCAGCCGGACCTCGGTGTAGCGCATGGCCGCCGGCGGGTCGCCGTCGATCGAGCCGAAGTTGCCCTGCCCGTCGACGAGGAGGTAGCGCAGGCTGAAGTCCTGGGCCATGCGGACGAGGGTGTCGTAGGCGGCCTGGTCGCCGTGGGGATGGTATTTGCCGATGACGTCGCCCACGATGCGGGCCGACTTTTTATAAGGCTTGTTGTAGGTCGTGCCGCTCTCGTACATGGCGTAGAGGACGCGGCGGTGCACGGGCTTGAGGCCGTCCTT
>JBBISK010000274.1:0-2101 GCA_037441295.1 Candidatus Aminicenantota bacterium
TCGATGCTGGCGTTGACCACCGGGAACTGCTTGAGGGCCTCGACCGCGGCCAGGCGGACGTTGGGGCTGGGGTCCGTGTTGAGCGTATTGACGAGGGCGGTCAGGGTCTTGATGTTGGGGGTCTTGACCGCGGCGCTGTAGCTCACGCCCTGGAGCCGGTCCGAGGCCGACGGCTGGCTGAGGAGGGTGAGAGCCGCGGTCTGGCGCATCTCCTGAACTTCCCGTTGGAGCGTCGCGACGCGCCCGGAGGCCGCGCCGCTGGCGAGCCAGCCGGTCCCGGCGCCGACGATCAGGAGCAAGGCGGAGAAGGCGGCCGCGAAGGACGGCCGCCGGAAGCTGAACCACTCTTTCCAGCCGTCCCAGGCCCGCCGCCGGACGGCCGTCGCGCCGCTTTCCGCAAGCCGGGACTTGTAGTCCTCGAGCATGGCATAGAAGCGGGGACGGAGGGCGCCCGAGGCCTGCTCGACCGGCAGGACGCCGAGCTTGGCCCAGACGGCCGTCAGGTCCTCGATCTCGGTCCGGCACGCGGCGCAGGCGGCCAGGTGGTCCTGGACCTCGCGCCGGGCGGCTTCGTCGAGGTCCCCGGTCAGATAATCGGCAAATCTCTCGTGGATATGTTCGCAACTCATGACGCCTTCCCTCCCTGGAGTTCGAAGTAGATCCGGCTGAGGTCCTTGAGGGCCCGGTGGACCTGGACCTTGACCGTCCCCACCTGGACGCCGAAAAGCTCCGCGATCTCCCGGAGCTTGAGGTCCTGGTAGCGGAAGAGGAGGAGGATCTCCCGCTTCCGTTCGGGCAGACGGTCCAGGGCCCGGCGGACGAGGGCGGCTTCCTGGTCGGCCTCGAAGCGGTCCTCGGGCAGCGGCTCCCGGCCCGGCGTCGCCTCGACTCGCTCGTCGAGCGGGACCTCGGGCCGGCGCTTGCGCAGGAAATCGACGTGGGCGTTGCGGGCGATCTGGTACATCCAGACGACGAAGCGGCTCTCCCCCTGGTATCCGGCGCGGTACTTGAGGATGCGGATGAAGACCTCCTGGACGAGGTCCTCGCTCGCGGCGCGGTTGCCGGTGAGGCGAAGGAAGAAGTTGAAGAGCATCGTCTGGTGCCTTTCGAAAAGAACGGCGAGCTTCTCGACCTTGCCGTCCCTGACCTGCTCCATGAGATCGTTGTCCGTCGGTGCCATGCGTCCGGTCTTCCCTCGCTCGGAGTTTCCGCCGTTCATCCGATAATACCGCCTGTCGGGGAAAAGGTTACACCAAGTTTGACTTGCCGGGGAGGGGGGTGCTATAAGGGAGGGGCATTCCCGCCTGGAGAACGCCTGATGGCCCGACTGACCTACGCAAGAGCCGGCGTCAATATCGACGCCGCCGACCGCTTCATCCGGATGATCAAGCCTCTGGTCCGGTCGACCGAGCGGCCCGAGGTCCTGGGCACGATCGGCGGCTTCAGCGGCCTCTTCCGGCCGCGGACGGCCGGCATGAAGGCGCCCGTCCTCGTTTCATCCACGGACGGCGTGGGGACAAAGCTCCTCGTCGCCGAGGCGCTCGGCAAATACGACACCGTGGGCATCGACCTCGTGGCCATGTGCGTCGACGACGTCGTCGTCCTTGGCGCCGAGCCGCTCTTCTTCCTCGACTACATCGCCGTCGGCGACGTCCGGCCGCGGATGCTCGTCGAGATCGTCAAGGGCATCGCCCGCGGCTGCCGCCAGGCCGGCTGCACCCTGATCGGCGGCGAAACGGCCGAGCTGCCTGGCCTCTACGCCCCGGGCAAGTGGGACCTGGCCGGCTTCTGTGTCGGCCTCGTCGACCGCCCGAAGATCATCGACGGCCGCGCCGTCCGGGCCGGGGACGCGGTCGTCGGACTGGCCTCTTCCGGCCTCCACAGCAACGGCTACTCTCTCGCCCGGGCCGCCTTCACCGAGAAAGAGCTCCGCGGTGACATCGGACGGGAGCTTCTCCGCCCGACGCGGATCTATTGCTCCTTGATCCTCGCCGTTATCAAGGACGTCCCGGTCAAGTCCATGGCCCACATCACCGGCGGCGGCTTCTACGACAACATCCCCCGGGTCATCCCGGAAGGGCTGGCGGTCAGGGTCGAGAAG